>JABJCN010000112.1 GCA_018668635.1 Opitutia bacterium | reverse complement strand
TATTTGGCGCTGCCTTCCTCGAGCATCTCGAATTCCAGGTCCTTTTCGCCGTGGTAGGCACAACTGAAAACCCAAGGCTTGTCCGTGTTCGTGATTCGATCGGTTTCGGGGCGCAGGTAGGAAAATAGGTCAGAGCTATGCTTGTACTTGGGAATCCATTTGCCGAAGGCACCTGCCATATTGGTTTGCCCAGCGTAGGGTATCCACAATTGACCTTCGGAATCAGTACGGAATCCCGGAGCGCCCAGGTTCACCGCGACCTGCTTCACCGGCAACATATTCTGTGGTTCGACCCCCCTGGCTCCGAATCCCCAAGTTTGTGACTTGGGCCAAGGATAGAGCACGACAGAGGTCTGGATATCAAAGCTGCAGGTACATCCCGAACGTCCTTCCGGAGCAACGAATACACCGTTGGCCGGTACTGCCCCGGTGTTGCAGGCCAAGGCCATGCCGCCCAAGGGGACGTAACCAGCTTGCTCATCCAAGTTATAATGAGCAAAGCCACCGGAATTCGCATTCCCGAAAAGACTGGATGCGGAGGCCAGCAAGTGATCGCAACCCGAGTAGCCCCGTAGGTAATTGAGAGGGGCGGTTTCCCCGGTCAGGGGATTCTTGGATTGGACCGTTTCGCCAGTAAGCAGATTCCAAGCATGAGGTTCTGCGAACACTTTGTCACCCACTATGATCGGACGCTTGCGGTAGTTGCGCCTTCCGCCCCAGAGCAGTCTTCCGTCCATGGTGCGGAATGCGTAGAGCGCCCGACGGGCGAATTCTCCCTTTTGGTACTGCTGGTAGGGATGACCGATGCTTCCGATTCCAGCCACCATCACGGTTCCGTCCTTGACCAGACAGGCAATGCCGGAGCGCTGTCCAATCACCCGGTCGTCCACCGTGAGGTCCGAAAAATCAAAGGGTTTGGACCACAGCGGTTTGCCGGTCCTGACATCCAAGGCGACCAATTTGCCCAAGTCGGGTTCGACCGGTTTCCCGCGGCGGTCGAGCGAGCGGTCTTTTACCGAGCCATCGACTATCCTGTTGGCCAAGGCGGCCTTTTTTTCATTTTCGTCGAGGTTTCGGTCGACCAAGAGCACTCGACCATCGTCCACCGCGACCCCGTCGTGCTCGATGCTGCTGCCGTGGTATGCCCAGAGGGTTTGGCCAGTTCGTGGGTTGATCGCAAAGAGTCCGTCCGCGAGGTTGGGCATGGCCCGTTTCCTCTTGGTGTCGTAAGCGGAATGGCTGCCCAGCAGGATATCTTCGAACCAGGCAATCCAGCCCCAACTTCCCGGTTTCCCGTCAATCTCGGGCGCCTCGTAGGTTTGCAAGGTTTTCCCGGTCAAGCGGTCGAGGCGGAGGCATCGCTTGTTGTCTTTCACGACGAATAGGCTTTGGGAGTCAGCGACGAGGTTGGAGGTGCCCGCGGGCAGATCCAACCGGGTGATCCCGGGAATCCAGCGCTCCCAATACTTCGAACCGTTGTAGACATCGTAGGCCATAACCAAGTCGTATCCGGTGAGAAAAACGATTCCGTCTATTACCAGGGGCACCGGACCGCGGGCATGCCGGTCGACCCGCTGGCGTGGTCCCGGTTCACCGTACCAGAGGATGCCGAATGGTCCTTTCACCGCTTGGTCTTCGCTACAGTAGGTGTTGCCTGCGGTTGCATAGTTGTGTGACCAGTTTGCGCTGCCCGGTATCTTTCCCCGACGCAGAACCAACAACCCCTTTGTCGAAACCGTTTTGAGTTCCTTGGCCTCGATCATGTCCTGAAGTTCCTTGGGTGTTTTCTTGCCCTCTTCTCTCAAAACGAGGGTTCCCCCAAGCGGCCGGGTCACGCGAACCAATTCGGAGGCCTTTGCACCTTCAGGTCCTGCGAGTGAACTCAAGTCGATTACCAAGTTGAAATTGTAGGGTGGGTAGGGCAGTTGGCGAGGTGTCCCCTTCACCAAGTTTACGCGTCCGCCGTGGAGTTTTCGACCGAGCAGGAACCGGCGACCAGCGGTGATCGTATTGGCATCCTCTTCGATCACTTCGATGGTCAGACTTGAGCGTTCCGCCAAGGCGACGGCGAGTCGACCGTCTCCTCCGCCAACAATCAGGCAATAGCCTTGATCGGCTTGGGTGCTGTCCAAAATGGCTTCGGCAAGCTTCACGGTCTTGGCATCCAAGGAGCTTGTTGGTGGGTGACTGGCCAGGATCTTTCCGCTTCCCTTGGCTGTACCGAAGCAGCGGATAACGCCGTCGACGGTGCTGACGTAGAGCTTGCCGTTGGCGATGGCCAGTCCGCGTACCCGGCTGCCGGTCTTTTCTTCCCACAAAACCTTCCCGTTGGCCGAATCCAGTGCGATCACCCGGTCTTCCCCACCAAGGTACAAGACCATGCCAGCCATCGCCATCGTTTCGGTAGCCTTTAGCGGGGTCATCCATTTGCATTGGTCGGCGAACTTCTCGAACAAGGCGTCCCGGACAGGTGGCCACTTTTTTTGGTATGCTTCCAACGACCAGCGCAGAGCACCTTCCCGGATTGCCTTGGCTTGCTCCGTGTCGGTACCGACTTCCTCTATCTTGGCCAGGCTCGACTCGACCGCCGCGACTCGATGTTCCTTGTAGGCTTCCTCAAATTCCCGGCAGAGGGTCTTGGCCAATTCGGGCAATTTGCCCTGCTTGACGGCCAACAGGTGATGATCGGTGGCTATCCATGCCATGTCCTCGCGGAAGACGGCTCGTCGGGCGTTAAACCAGTTGAAGGTCAGTTCGCCAAATTGTACGCGCCCGTATTTGTCCTTCCAAGTCTTTTGAGGATCGTAGGCAAGCAGAGCGGCTTGACCGTAAACGATCTGACCCTTCCAAATCTGGGCATAAGTCCCTCCATTGTAGAAGCGGTACTGGTGTGATTTCTCAACCTTGGGAAAAGGGGTCGCAAAGGGCAACTCCTTGCCCTCCGCCAAATCGAGGCGGGTGGGTGCCATGCGGCTCGTCAAATAGAAACTGTGTCCATCGCTGAGCGGGTAGCCTTGCGGGCTGGGTCCGTTGTTTCCGGTTCCCGTCAGTGACCTGCGATAGATCAGTTTGCCAGTTTCGGCATCGAGGGCGTAGAGAAAGATTCCTTCCCCGGGAAAGAGCCCGGCGGTAAAATAAGCCATGCCTTTCTCGATCATCACTCCGGCCCGGATGGGCCAAGCCGACCCAAAACGTCCCAAGCCCAGCATTCTTCGCTTGGTGGGGGCAGCCTCGAAATGCCAAACCGTTTCGCCTGTTTGCAGATCGAGGCAACGGACTTGCCCATCGTCAGCTCCGAGATAAACACGGTTCTTCCAGATCGTGGGAGCCAAGCGAGGGGCGGCTTCGAGTTCGATCGTCCAAAGCGTTTCGCCCCGCTCGGATTCTATGGCGTAGACTCGATTTTCGCCCGAGGCGCTGAAGCAGGCTACCTTTCCTGCGGCGACGACCCGATAGGCGTCGTCGTAGTTCACGTTGCTGGAGTTTTTGTGTGCTCCGTAACCGTCGACGTTGCGTGGCCAACCCCGGGCAGGCGGGAAAGAAGGCTCGTAGGTCCACTGAAGCGAAAGAGGAGGGGAGAGTTGCTCGCCCGTAACGCTGCTGCGCTGGTTGTCGTGAGCATGAGTGGGCCAGTCCTTTGCCGGCGCACGTATCAATGTTACAATACAAGACCACAGTATGACCATTATGGCCATGGATATTCTTTTACCCGACGCCATTCTTCTTGCGTGTCCTATTACTCCCCCTTCGCAATTTGTTAAAGTGATATACCTGTTGGTCCGAAGGGTGGAAATTTAAAAGAAAACCTATCTAACTCCTGCTTGAAGGAGTGCCTTATTCATATTGTGATAGCAGGTCTTTGCTGCGACTACTGGGTCGTATCCCTTATTGTTCCATACCATGCCACTAACCTCGCAGTTAAAGTCGCCGTCGTAACCACCTGCATAAAACAATCGAATAAGGGCAGGGAAGTCTATCGTGCCGGTTTCCCCTGGGAGTTTAAAGGCAACCCGTCCATTTACCTTTACGGCATCCTTGACAGCAATGTGAGCGGTGTATGGCAGGGATGTTCGGATGGTGTCCCCCATTGATAACTCCCTGAATATATAATGACTGTAGTCGAAGACCATACGAAGCCGACTCGGGTTCCCCAGTTGATCAAGGAGCCAGATCGCCTCGGAGGGTCTTGATACAACGCTTCCCCTGTGTGGCTTTATGGCTATCGTGGTGCCGGTGGCGTCTGCAATCTGAAGCCATTCCCCAAGTCGGTCGCGTAATGATTTTCGCATGTCAGCAAACTTCCCGTTACCCAGGGTTGACTGAATGAGGGGAGGGCACTTGGGGGCGAGGTCGTGCGCCATTTCAGTTGCCAGTTTTAACCGATTCAGTGCATAGGTTTGTTTCTTTGCATCAGTTGGAGCGACATGCTCCATGAAGGAAGTTAGTCGAAGAGGGGAATCCGCAAGTCGTTTCTGTAGTTCTATTCGTTTTTTTTTGTCAAGCTTTGCAGGATCAGCATGCCAACCATTTTTAATGGTTAACTCCACTGAGTCGTATCCAATTTCCTCAAGCACCGCTAGTGCCTGTGGCGTTTTCAATTCCTTCATCCCGTAAGTGCTAAAACCTAATGTACAAGTATTTTGGCGACGACCCTTCAATGATATCGGGACAACTGTTGTTCCCAATGCAACAGTGGAGGATTTTAGAAAGTGTCTCCGATTCAACATGTCGGCAGTTTCGTATTCTGGCGTTGGATGACCATGACTGGTTTTGCAGTGCCAAAAGATAATTTCCTCTCGGCAGATTATAACGTCAAGACAAGATTCGATTCATTGTTAATTGTATCTTTTTTTAAATAGTTAAACTTCACGTTAAAATCACAGATACAAGGAGTTTGTCTTGACCCCTGTCGTTTCGGCAAAAAAATCGATTCTCTTCATGGCAAAACTCTCGACAAAAGAAAAAGAACGTCTCCGTAGTCTAAAAGAGAAGGAGCAACCGGTTCCTATTCCCGAGCAATTCAGTAAAAGTTCAGTCATTACACCAAGAATGATGGCAAGTTTCCTGAATATTGGCCTTCGCGAGGTCTTGTTGGCACTTATTGATATTCAAGGGCCATCCGAACCGGAACAAATCCTTCATAGGACTGCGATTGTGGGTCTCTGCAAACGCTATGGGACCCATCTCCCCTGGGGGGAACCAATCTATGCTGAGTCGACGGGGATTGAGGATCAGGAATCATACGAGGTGATCGAGAAACCGAAAATGAAGGTCGATGACCTGGCTGCCTTCCTTGAGGTCGACGTTCCTCGATTACGACTCCTGATCAAGAATCGTTGCAAACACAAGTCGACAGATGACGAGATAATACCGGATGGTGTCATTAAGCGTATCTGCGCCCACCTTGGGAAACAGGCGCCCAAGGGGCTTTAGTTTGTTTGCCTGCAATCTAGAACTTCCATTTCATTGCAAGTTGAGGTTGGAGGGTGTCCTGCTTTTTGTAAATTTTAATTGAATCGCCCATGGCATTGATGGTGGTCTCCTCAATCCAATGTGCCCGGTAAAGGAGTGAAAGATAGAGCATGGAGGTCATTCGCCAGTCCACCATCGCTCGAGCAACTGAATTCTCATCAATATCTGTGATACCACCAAGTCCATTCAGGTGCGCCTTGGTATAACTTGCCGAAAGGGAAACTGGACCGAAGAAGTCAGGAATATTTGCTTCTGCTGTAAATAATCCCATTTCAGATTCTTTCACAGGTGAAGAATAACTGGCTTCAATATGTAAGCTTTCAAGGATTCTGGAATGTAACTGAGTGTAGTGACTGATCCCATTAGGTGCCTGATCCATTAAGTCGAGAAGGCCTGTGCGAACCCGATTAAGTTCATAGGCTGGGTTTACATACCCAGGGATAAACTTTTCCTGCGCTTTCCTTAGTTCGTAGGTTATTTCGAGATCAAGAACATCATCCCAAAGATTAGGAAGACGGAACATGGTGCCCGCTCCCTGTCCATGTCCGAAATTTTCATAGTTGGCATACTCTGCAAAAATCTTCCATTGAAACCCATTTGTCTTTATCGGGTATAATCCGATATCGAACCCCATTGCTGAAAGAGTGCTGGATGAACTGACCCCAATCCCAATTGGGTCGGGTTCCGTATCCCTTAACATAGTCGCTCCGACTTCAAGTGTATTAAAGAATGGTGCGTTGTATCGGAAAAATGGGGTTGCGGCAATACGACCAGCGAGAAGTTCCTGATTCAGAAGATTACTGGAAAAAGACTCAATGGAAAATGCCGGAAAATTAAAATCTATAAGGAAACCAAATTTACGCTGATCCCAATTGGATGCATTGTTGTAGTGGGAAACCAACATTCCAGTCCCGAATGACATATCATATAGGGTGCCAACCCCGGTTTGAAATACATCGTCGCTTGAACCCCAGTAAATGTGTCGAATGGAACGCAACCAACCGGCTCCATCATCATACATATCATCTCGAAAGCGAATACTTCCATCACCACCAAAGTAAAATTCCAGATCAAATGCAGCATTCAGTTTGCCCAATTGGAATTCCGGGGAGAAACTCATGGACAAGTAAGTATCACTATTGATAGTGGCAAATCCAAGTCCGGCTCGGACCTTGCCATGATAACCTCCGGATTCCCCGTAGGTGCTCATTCTTCTGGGTTCCGATTTTGGAATACCAGAAATTGCGCCAAATTGGCCCTGCACATGAATACAGGAAATGCATAGCATTAAAAAATATAAACTCCTCATTGGCATTGTCTCATCGGGATAAATCTATTGAGACGAAATTACGGGGATAGCAAGCCTGATATTTAATAATTGAGGGGTTGATGGGATAAATAAGTTATTTTTACTCAATACGGACGCGAAAGAAACCGCTATCGTCATCTGATGGAACATATAAAGTCACTTCTGAATAGGAACCACGATCCATTCGGTTTATCGTTACCTTTGCCAGGTCAAGTGGTTCCCATGTCTTTAGATCATGGGAATGTTCCACGATGTAGGTGACGTTCCTGACTGATTTGTTTTCAGTGTAACTGAAACTCAAGTAGGCTTCCCCATTACCATCCTTGACGGTGTCCACGATCGGCGAGTAGGTGGATTCGTTGCTTCCCGGGTCGCTTCCCAATGCATACTCAAGAAGATTGGGCAGGCCATCATTATCGGCATCCTCAATGGCGGAAAACAGGCTCTCTTCATTGAGTTCGACCGGGTTTTCCGCTGACTTTGCAGTGGTCGATGCTGCAGCAACTGTCAAGGTAGTCGAAAGTGTCAGGCTGCCTGCGGCATTAGTTGCAATAATGCTGTAGGTTCCCGAGTCGGAGGCCTTGGTCCCACGAAGAGACAGTTTGTTGGTCGTTTGTTTGGAAATATTCTTTCCATCCTTTTGCCATTGAAATGTCATCGGTTTACCGCCTTGGATTGAGGCAGAGAAGGTTGCGGTCTTTCCCTGATTGAGGCTCAGTGGTTTCAATTCCTTGGTTGAGTATGGTTTGAGCAGTACCGTAACCTTGGCTGATGCGCTTTGCCTGGTGCCAACAGCGTTCTTGATCAGGCAATAATAACTTCCTGCGCTCCCGGCACTAGCTGAGGCAATGGAAAGGTTGGCGCTTCTCGAACCACTAACGCCATCACCGTCCTTGACGGCCTTCTTGCTGTTGTACCATGTGTAAGTGGATGTGGTCCCCTTGCTGTCCAGACTTTCCGTCACAACACTCAGATTGATCGCATCCCCTTCATTGACGGGACTGGCAATAGGTTGGTTGATAATCCTCGGTGCATGGTATACAATCAGTACAGCATCCTCACTGGTGGTTGTTCCTCCTCCGTTGATGGCCTTGACGCGGTATGTACCGGCGTTTGCCGTGCCAACCTTGCTGAATGCCAGTTCCGCCTTGTTTGCCTTGGCCACATCCTCCCACGTTACCCCGTCATCACTGCTCTTTTCCCACTGGTAAACAGGGGTTGGCTGTCCAGTAGCCAGAGCCTTGAGTGTTACCTTGCGACCCTCATTCAGGCTGTAGCTTCGTGGCTGGGTCTTGAATACAGGAACGATGTACATGCCGAGATCTCCGCTTTTACTGTAGGCCTTGCCCGTACCATTATCGACCACGCATCGGTATTCGCCGACCTCACCGATTTGCACATCGGCAATGGTCAGCATGGCTGAAGTGGCTCCCTCGACCACGGACCACTTCCGGGACTTGGGATCAAGTTTTTCCCATTGGTAGGTCAAGGTTCCCTCCCCATTGGCTTCAACAGTGAGTGTGCCGGATTGGCCTTGCACAAAGGAGGCGTCAGTGGGATTGGCAATGATCACAACCGATGAAATCACAGAAACATTGAATTCATCACAGGTAACCTTTCCTGCACCATTCTCGACCTCAACCTGGTAGGTGCCGTTGTCCCTTGTCGCGGAAACCTTCTTCAGTGTCAGTTTGCTTTTCGTTGCCTTGGGGATTTCAGATCCATCCTTGAACCACTTGAAGCGAAGGGACTTGCTGCCGGTTACATTCAACTGGATGCTCCCGTTACTTCCGGTGGCAAACAGAATATCCGTGGGTTGACTGGTGAACACGGGAGGGTCCAGTACCTTGAGGCGTGCTGTCTTGCTGTTGACCTTTCCGGCGCTATTGCTGACCAGGACCCGGTAGTTTGTTGCATCGGACAGGGCCGTGCTTGAAAGTGTCAGGGTCGCCAAGGTTTCCCCTTCAATGTTCTTCCAGTTGCGATTATCCTGACGTTGCCATGTATATGTCGGGTCGGGTTTTCCTGTGGCTTCAATCGTAAATGTGGCACTGGCACCGGTGGCAACCGCCTGATGTGCAGGTTGAAGGGTAATGGCGGGACGAAACACATCCGGTTCCGGGGGTGCCGTCGGTTTTTCCTCCTGATAGAGCTTGTTGACCTCGCTGGCGGCCAATGTGCGTTCCCAGATACGGATATCATCAATGTATCCCTCAAGGTGATTGCCGTCGGCATCCCTGCCAATAGTGAGGATGTCTTGGGATGCAGTGGTAAGTACGGAAGCTGTAGACCCTGAGCGGTTCATGGACTCAACGGCGTTGTCAATATAAACAATGGAATCATTCAGTGAACCATCCTGGGGGATACTGATGACAATGTTGTGCCAGAGTTCGTCCATTAGGTCGGTGGTGCCACTGAGGCTGCCGTTACCAGCCTGAATCATGGCCACACCATCGGAGTCGATACTTATCGAGAAGCCCTTACTGGACGAACCCCAATAGAGGATACCGCCTGATTTCCCCGGTTCACCACGAACCCATACGGAAACAGTACGTTCATTTCCGCCGGATACGCCAAGGTAGCCACCGGCTTCAACCGTGCTCTTGCTTCCGGTAAAACGGAGAGCATTCTTGCCCGAATTGAAGCGATCCTTGCTAAAGCTTACATTCCTGAGTTGGCCATGGTTGCGTCCGGGAGCCATGTCGTAGGCCTTGCCCTTGAATACATACCACAATCCAATCCGGTCCTGCGGAAGGAAAGGGAAATCTGAAGGGTCGTTGAGCGGGGTGCCGTGGAAGGCCTCTGTCTTGTCATCATGCCCGTCACCATCCGTGTCAACCAACAGCGGATTCGAGGAGTGTATGTTCATCTCCTCCCCATCGGTCAGGCCGTCATCGTCGCTATCCTTATCCTCCGGGTCGGTGCCCAGGCTTTTCTCGTAGAGGTCGGAGAGGCCATCCTCATCGGTGTCTTTTGTGGTGTTCCCAAAATAAGCCAAAACCTTCTTGTTCCCGTCCATGGTCACCTTGGTCACCGTGTCGATGCCTGATGCATCCCCGGACCATCCGGCAAATTTGTTGCCTTCCACCGGAGTGGCAACCAGAGTCACCACAGCTCCTGACATATAGGCCCCGCCTCCCATGACAGTGCCAGCACCGAACGGGTCGGTCACCACCTCAAGGCTGAACATACGGTCTGTCGGGGCCGAATTGTCCTCAAAGATTGCCGTGACGTCCATATCCAGGTCCGTTCCCTCAGTTGGGGCGGTCAGGGTCAGGTTTAATTTGCTGTTGGTGCCAAGGTTGTTACCATCTGCATCCTCCCAGCGCAGGAACCTGGCATCACCGGATACGGGTGTTGCTATAAGTGTTGCTGTTGCCCCCACCTCATAGACTCCGCTGCCGACCACCGTTCCCAGGTGCGCCGGAATGACGTTCAGCTTTAATTCGACATTGGGGTCACTGGGTGCCGGGACCGCAGGGCGAAGGGAAATTGCGTACTGGTACCATGTCTTGTTGAAATCCTTGCGATACGAGATACGCATCCTGCCCTTGTCGGTATTGCCGCTGCCTCCACGAACGGTCCGGACAATCCAGTTATCCCGGTTGACCTTGGACCACGTTGCCCCGTCAGCGGAATCTGGTCCCTTGGGATCCCTGCCGGAGGCTGCTGCTTCAAAATACCACTTCTTCCAGTGCCAGTCCCAACACATCTCCCATGCGTTGCCGTTCATGTCGTAGAGTCCGTAACCGTTGGGAGTCAGGCTACCCACGTCCCGCAGGCTGCGGATGATTGTATCCTGGTCATAATGGGCAAAACCGGAGTCCAGGGTGTTGCTGTTGGGATACATTAGCCCGGAAACACCTCCGCGCGCTGCCTTTTCCCACTCTGACTCGGTTGGCAACCGGTAGCCCTTGGCCCGCCAGTCGACCATTGCCTCGGTGATGTTGTGGCCAAGGTGGCTGTCCTCATCACCCGGTTCGATATCCTTGGAGCGCTTGGATCCACGGAAGACCTTGGTTCGGGCATCATCCTCGTAATAGAGGGGCTTGAGTCCCTCCATCTCTGACAGGGCATTGGTAAAGGCTATGGCATCCAGCCAGGTGATTGCGGTGATGGGAAACTCATCCTTGTAACCGGGGTCAACATGTGCCCGGTTGCGTCCATTGACCATCAATGGATCAAACATGAAGCTGTAGCTGTCCTCCTGCTGGATTGCCCAGTTGTAGACATCGTACCAGTCCTTCTTCGTTGTTTCATGCTCATCGATGTAGAAGGCGCTGATATCCGGCGAGACAACCGGTTTCTCCCCATGATATCGCTCGTCCCCCTGGTCGAAGGTGCCGGCCGGGACCAGCTTCATGCCATCGGGCAACCCGTAGTCAAAGTGGGCCAGTACCTGCATGGAGTTAAGAACCGTGATCTTGAGCTCTAGCGGATTTGCCTCATCAACCGGTTGATCCACGCCATTGATGCTCCAGTGGCTGAACACGGAGCCATGGGATGCGTCAAGCTCCCTGGCCTCTACCGTAATCTCGGTGCCGTGCTGGATACTTCCACCGCCCCATGCGTAACCATGACGTTCAGGGGTTACCCCCACCGTCACAACCTGATACCCCTCGGTGAACAACGTGGTGATCGCCTTGTTGGTATCCACGTTGAACTCCAGCGGGTTGTCAGCGGAGAATCCGCCATCCACATCGCCAGTGTGCCCGGAGAATGTGTAACCGGGGCTGTTCTTGACCACCAGCGTCACCTTTTCCCCGCTGTTGTAGTACCCGGCACCGGCCACCAGGCCGCCTCCTGGCGGGTTCTTGGTTACATCCACCAGGAATCCGCCGGGATTGGTGACATTGATGACCGTGATCGTGAACACCTCCTGGTAGGTGAGGCCTGTACTGTCTGTGGCCTCCACGTTGATCTTGTACTTGGCCGCCGAGCTGTCATCGAACATGTGGTTGGAGACCAGTTGGTCCCCATCGATAAAGAACAGGTCGTTGTCGGTGCCGGCCGCTCCGTCCGCGAAGGCAAAGGTGTGGCTGTCATCCTCATCATTGTCCGATGCGGTAAAACTGCCGATCAATGTGCCGGTGCGATCAAACTTCCGGATGTTTTTGCCGTCCAGGGTTATGCCGTTGGGTGGGTCAGGGGAGTCGGAAACCGTGATGGTCAGGCCCTGGATCAACGTCAATCCACCGGCATCCATGATACGAATGAGAATGGAAGCCTCCGGTATTGTCTTTCCATCAATTTCCATCGACGTCTTCAGCTCGTCCCCATCAATCTGGAAGTAATCGTTGTGGGTGCCACCCTGACCGGAGACAAGGGCGTACTCATGGGTGTCTGACGCATCCGTGTCCGTGGTGGTGAACTTCCCGACCAGTGTACCCGCAGCCTTACGTTCCCGGACAACCGCATTGTCGATCTCCAGGGTCAGGGGCGGTTCATTCACATTGACCACATAGATGGCAAAGGCCTCGGTCAGCGTGTGGCCATCCCCATCCGTGGTGGAGACCCTGATCGAGTGCAGGCTCTTGGCCTCGTGGTTGAGCGGATCTTTTGACGTTATTGCCCCAGTTGCCTTGTCCAGTTGGAATAGTGAATTATCCGTGTCACCCTCACCCTTGACAAAAGCATAGGTGAAGATGTCCGTCGTGTCAGGATCCTCTGTCGACAGGGTACCGACCAGGGTGTCCTTGGGGGTGTTTTCCTCTAGGGTATTGTTGTCCAGCGCGAGTGCCAATGGCGGTTCATTGACATCGACCACGATGATCTCGAACTCCTGCGGGGTGGAAAGGCCATCCGGGTCCGTGGCGATGATCCGGATCAAGAGCTTGGCCCTGGTTTCATAATCAAATGCCGAGTTGGTGTTCAGCGTGGTGCCCTTGAGGTCAAAAAGTTCGTTGTCGAGGCCTTCATCATCCGGTGCCAATGCCAGCGCAACCTTGTCCCCGTCCGGATCGCCGGTCGTAAACTTGCCAACCATGGAGACCGCCCTGCCGTTCTCGGGGACTGAGTTGTTGGAAAGTACTGGAGGGGAAGGGGCTTCATTAATGTCGGATGCGTAAACCGTCAGGATCTTCTCAATGGACAGTCCGCCGGCATCCGTCCCCTTGACCCGGATGTTGTATTCATCCTTGGCCTCGTAGTCGAAGGATTCGGCGATCTTTAGTTGATCACCCTCGATGGTAAAGGAGGCGTTGTCAGTGTCGCCAGCACCTGCAATCAATCTGTAGCCTGGAATAGGTCGAGATACAGCTTGACTTGTGCGTTGTGCGTTTTGGCCAAGAGTCGGCCAGGGGGCATCGGTTGCAGGGCCGGAAGATCCCTGAATTGCATATAATATAGTTTCATCACCAATTAATTCTGTTTGTTCATCATTCCAGTAAGATTGAGTTCGCGCCTTCATGTAAATTACGCCATCTTCATCGATAGCAGGAGACGAGTGATAGAATGAATGGAAGCCAAAGTGAAGCTTCCATTTGTTAGAGCCATTTCGTGAATCAAGTGCTAAAAGATCTTCGTGAATGAAAACATAAAGTGTTCCGTCTGCGCCTAATATCGGACTGTTTACAATAGCATCATCATCAGTCCCTATTTCTTTTTCCCATTTGATACGACCTGTCGCACCATCTAATGCAATTATACAAGGGGGGTTTCCGGAGCATACTAAAAAGACAGTTCCGTCCGCCCCGACGACTGGGCAACTTTCAAATCTTTTACCTTCTCCTTGTTTGGTTACATGCCAAACCTTTGAACCAGTCTTGCAATCAAGTGCATACATGCCGTAGCTGAGAGTCCCAAAATAGACAGTGGAATTATATCCAATTGTTGGTCTTACTATCCACGGAGTTTCATGCCTACCATTAAAATCATACTCCCAAACTAATTCACCCGTTTTACCATCAAGGGCTGTGAATTTTTTGGTCAGACGGTCACCAAAGTATACATTGCCTTCTGCCCCAATAGCAACCGTACTGCACCTAGTGCCAAAACCCTGTGAGCCTGCATACTCCCATATTAAAGAACCATTTTTTCTCAATGCAAAAATTTTCCTATCACCACCCACGTAAATAGTGCCATTCGATCCAATTGTCGGGGCACTATCACTAAATCCTGTAAAGTATTCCCATTTTTTCGTGCCAGTTTCTCCGTCTAATGCATAAATATTCCTTCTGTCATGGACGTATAAAGTACCATCACTTCCAATGGCAGGTGTTGAGTTTATATTAGCACCTAGATGTCTCTCCCATAGTTTAACTTTAGATTTTTTATTATAGGCATAAAAATTGCCATCATCGGCACCTACGTATATATTCCCATCGGGGCCAGGGCTAAGAGCAATAGAGCCATGATCCGAAGCACCATTTTTGTTCAGCACAACTTCCCATAGTTTGGTTCCAATAGTTGCAGGATCGATCGTTGGACCGGTTGCCACATCCGGGTCCTCTCGTGATAACTTCCCAATAGTAGACCCACCAGGTTCATTCTCCGCAATCGTATCATTGTCCAGCGTGATATCTGTGGGGGCGTCGTTGACGTCGGTGACGGCGATAGTGAAAGGGACATTGACGGAGGAATTTCCCTTGTCGGTGACGCGTATGACGAGATCAAGTTTCGCCTTGAGCTCAAAGTCTAGGATTGCCTTGGTGACCAGCCTGTTGTCCTCCACGGCAAAGAGTTTCTTGTCCGAACCACCAACAAGGGAGTAGGTGTGTGTGTCGCCGGGATCGGGGTCGATGGCGGTCAGGATGCCGACCTCGGTGCCCTTGGGTTGATTCTCGGCAATGGTGGCCGGGAACAGGGTGACCCCTGTCGGGGCATCATTGCCATCGGTGACCTTGATGGTCAGGGCCTGAGTGAAGGTTAACTTGGATCGGTCGGTGACCTCCACGATTGCGGTCAGCACGGGTGTGGTATCGAAGTCAAGGACAGCATTGGTGCGAAGGTTGGTCCCGGAGATGGAGAAGAGGGCATTGTCATTGGGTTCACCCTCGCCGGTTGGGGGGACCAGCCTGAAGGTGTGCTTCTCCTTGGCGTCGTCATCAGTTGCGGACAAGCGGCCAATGGTGGCGCCCTTCTTGAGGTTTTCCTGGATGCTATCCTTGTCGAGGGTTATGGTCGTTGGTGCCTCAGGCAGGTTGGTGACCTGGATCGGCAGGAACTGTTCAAGGGAAAGGCCGCCGGGGTCGGTGACACGTACACGAACGGAATAGGTCCCGCGTCCCTCATGGTCGAGTGGCGCCCCGGCCAGCAGTTGGCCATTCTCAATGCGGAAAACTGCATTGTCCGTCGAACCCTCGCCCTCAACGAGTTCATATGTACTGGAGAAAGTGGTGGGGAAGGCCTGGGGATCCAGCGGGTCGGTGGCAAGGGCACGTTCATCATCATCGGTCCAGCCGTCACCATCGGAATCCACTATTGGGATGCCAAGGACTTGTTCAATGGTCCGGGAAGAGCCAAGGCTTTCACTCAGCTTGTGGGCAATCCCATCAAGGGTCACGAATGTGTGGTTGGCAGAGATGCCCGGCCCAAAGGTTTCCCGGAGGTAGGCCTCATAGTTAAGGGCCCTTTCAAGTCGGTTGGATCCCTGGGCAACTGCGGCGGGGGAGTTGCCCGCGGCTTCTGTATCGGTGTCCTGTCCGCCGACAATGTAGGCAACACGGCGAGTAGGGTAGTAGTCGTGGAGGGTGGCGGCACCGGTTTCCGCCGGATAGTCAAAGAGATAGTTGATGCCGTAGGGGTAGTCGTTGTATTTGTCCGGCGGGGTTGCCGGCACGGCGAATGAGCCGTCACCCTGGCGGCGATCGCGGGAAAAGTGCAGGTAGCTCCCGGGCGCGAGGAGCACATAGCGGACCGGACGTTTGCGTGCCTTGGTGAAGGCCGGCTCAAAACGGTTGACCGCTGCATAGCGCTGGAGAAAGTCCGCGCCGTCGCCATGACCGGACAGGACGACCTCCTCGAGGTTGGGGAATTGATTCTTGTCAGAGGTCAGGGCATCAAGGATATGGTCAAGGACCGAGAAGGTGGTGATGCGGGGGGCAGGTGTGTTGTTGTCACCGCCGGAATCCTTCCATGATCCGTCCCATGTGCGGTTGAGGAGATTGAACTTGGACTTGTTGGCAAAGAGGGCTGTTCGGAGTCCGGCATCCTTGGCCACGTCAAAAATGCCGTGCATGTAGGCGCCGATATTGTCGTGAAGCGTGTCCCCTGAGTCATGGTTCATCTCCTGGTTGTGCCCTATGCCAACACCGGTCACATCAAGGCTTCCCCGGCCGGTCAGCATGCTGGAGTGGTTGGGGAGGGTCCGTGTTATGAAGTAATCGGTCCGGGCATTGTCGGTAAAGGCACCCTCGTTTCGGAAACGGAAGAGGTTGGGGAGTTCATCGGCGCCGAGCTCATCGATATCCCCCGGCCTTAGGCCATCCACACTGATGGCGATAACATGAGAGACGGTCCCGGAACTACCGAGTGAGAGATCCTGACTGGAATTGATCCATGAACCGGGTACAGCACCCAGCCCAAGGAGTTTGGCGGAAAGGTTGGCAATGGCCCCGTTACGGATGGGTTGTGTGGCGGACTCGCCGGTGTAAACCGTGTTTTCATCTGCATCCGGGTCGGTGCGGGTGTCCGCGTTGAGTGCATAGAGGTCGGCACCGGCGGTCACACCCTTGCCCCAGGCATAGAAGGGGATGGTGAAGTTCAACGGGTGGGTATTGTTTGTATGCTCGTAGAGTCGCCCGCCACCACCACCATGGTCGGCAGTAAGGATGATGACGGTATCATCCCTGAATGCCTCGTTGTCCTCAACCATGTCGAATATGAGTGCCAGGTCTGCATCAACGGCACGGATCGAGTTATGGTATTTTTCCGAACCCCAACCATGGCCGTGTCCAACTGAATCGGGATGCGTCATGTGGAGGAAGGCAAAGCCGGCGGGGTCCTCAATCATCTTCTCCACGAATTCCTCGACAAGGTCAGATCGTCCCTTGTCAGGATAGGCGGGGTAGTCGGAGTCCTGCTCGTAAAGGTCAATCTTTGGGCCGATGGCACCAGTCCCAGTGTTCGTGGTGGCCCCGACGGCGGCTGACAATCCCCCGAAGAGTTGGGAATCCCGGTTGGGCCAGTGGAGCAGGCCGTTGCTTCCGGCTTCATTGAGTTGATCGGTAAGTAAAAACTGTGGGGCAACGAGAAGGGCCTGCTCGTTGCGTGCCTCATTCGCAAGGGTTTGGGCAAGGGTTTCCCATCCTTCTGCAATGTCGCCCCCGGTACCCTGGTTGAGGATGACAATGCGGCGGATTGAGGTGTTTGGCTGGGAGATTGAGTGATTGGCAGCGTAGGGGACCCATACATTATTGCCGCCAAGATCAAGGTGGTACTCCTTGTCGGCAAGGGGTGTAACGGCAAAAGTGGCGTCCTGTCGTGCGGGGAAACCTGCGACTGCCCCGGCTAAAATGATCGGTCGACCGGAGGCTGCCTGGGTGCGGATGGATCGCGCCTGGGTTGCCGAGAGGATGCCAGACGGGGAGGGGAGTCCATCCTGCGCATCGAGGCCCATTACTTCAAGCAATGCCTTTATTGAAGCATTCGCAAGGTCGGTTGTCACAAGCGAAGCGGAAGCATTGCCGGTCCATTGACCAACGACGGCATGGCTGTCATACTGTTTCATCGCGCGGTGTGAAATGTCCGGACCTACATAGGGGAAGAGGTAGAGGTGATGACTACCCGGATCACGAAGGTCCGGGTCCATGAGCCCATGGAATATGGCATCAGGATTATTGCCCTGCACGATGGCCGCAGTTGCGGCGTCCCTGGTACCATTATTGGCAAATCGTTTCGTTACATCCTCCCGGTGATCCCGGCCCATTTCAAAACGAATGCGAGCCTGTGCAAAGAAACGGTTGATCGCCGGAAGGACCTGCCCCTCGAAATCCTTGGTGGTGGTGTAGCTACCCGCAATGGAGGAACCCACGGGGATTGTCCATTCTTCCATGTGATGAATGTGTAAGGGCAGAATGATTTCCTTTATGTCATCTGGGTCAATGGCATTGAGAGTTCCAATGAGTGTCCCCTTCGGTCGGTTTTCTGCTATTTCACTGTTATCAAGGGTTATCGCCATTGGCGCATCATTGGCATTCTCCACACTGACGATGAAGTCCTGTTCAAAGTGAGCCTTGCCCTGGTCGATGACACGAATAGTAACCTCAAGGGTAGCTTTACTTTCTCGATCAAGGATGGCTGCCGAAAGAAGTTTGTCGCCATTGATGGCGAAAGCCTTGCTGTCAGCCCCACCGGAAACCTGGAAGGTGTGCTTGTCTCCCGGATCAGGGTCGATACCTGAGAGAGTTCCGACCAGTTGCCCCGAAGGCAAACCTTCTGTAAGAGTAGTCCCGGAAATGCTTATCCCTATTGGAGCATCATTACCTGCAAGAACCTTTACTAGAATGTCTTTTGTTAGCGAGTTCCCGCCGGAATCAGTGACTCGAATCCGAGGGCGATATTCGCTGCGGCTCTCGTAGTCAAAAATATCAGCAGAACGCAGATTGCTTCCTGAAAGAGAGAAAAATTGATTATCGACACTGCCTCCATCATCCGAAGATGGCAACTTGAAGGTGAACTTTTCCTTGGAATCTTCATCCAGTGCCATCAGTTTGCCTATCGTGGTACCTTTCTTCAGGTTTTCCGCTATGGAGTCATTTGAGAGAGTGATGGATGACGGCGGGTCATTAAGGTCGATAATATCAATGGCGAAAACCTTCTCAATTGAGAGTTCGCCCGGGTCAGTGCCCTTTACGCGTATCGAGTAGGAATCCCGTTCCTCGAAGTTGAAGGAAGGTTTGGCCAGCAGCCGATTGCCAGCGATTGAAAAGAAAGCGTTGTCGACTGAACCTTCACCGGGAACCAGTTCATAAGTAGGTGGGGTGGGCGCCTGAATGCCCGAGATATGGAGTCGCTTCACGGACTCGGTGCCGAAAGTGGTGTCGAGTTTGTTGATGGTTGCCGGGTAGTTGCCGAAGACGATTTGTATTTTGGCAAGAGGTATATCGGACTGTCCCGTGGCGAAAAGCCAGTCATTCCAGCGCACGTCCATCTCCTTGCCCCAGCGTGTGACCTTAATAACGTCCCCGGTACTTTTAAAGGAGAGAGTGTCGATTGAGGTCATGTAGTCATTTTCGGCTAGAGAAGTGAACTTGACTCCCTTGTATCGGATCCATTCGTCATAAATGCCAACAGAGGCGATCAATTCATCATTGGCGCCAAGCAGTACAAGAAACATCTCCTGGGTAGCCTCGGGCTTGTTTTTCTGATCCCATGTAATTTCCCACTCGGCGGTAAAATCTGCGAGGGGGGTGATCGGGCGCGTAAGGGTGGCGACTCCCCACTGCCCATCCGAGTCCGTGTTGTGAACATTGGCATCGATGCCGGAGATGTTGAGTTGTCCCGACTTGACTTCGTGGTCCCACGAGTCGGCGTTGGTCAGTTCCGGCGTCCACGCCTCGTCAAGGGCTGTACCGGGAAAGGTTTCGTTGAGAAACTCAACCTGTTCCATGCCATCAGGGATGTTAAGCGGGTCCCATTCGCCATCTGGGTCGACTTGACGAAATACACCGACAACATCTTCAGGAAGGTTATTTTCTGCAATGAAGGTGGGTTCAAGAATGATATCAGTCGGACCGTCATTGGCGTCATGCACCTGTATTTCAAAATCCTGCTCAAGGTTCGCTCCGAAGCTGTCAGTGGTACGAATCGTTACATTGAGACGATCCTGGAATTCAAAATCCAGTATCTTTGCTGTGACTAACTGAGCGCCATCAAGACTGAAGTAGGCCTTGTCGGCCCC
The DNA here is from genome assembly GCA_018668635.1 of Opitutia bacterium. Classification (GTDB taxonomy): domain Bacteria; phylum Verrucomicrobiota; class Verrucomicrobiia; order Opitutales; family JABJCN01; genus JABJCN01. Next base: position 10,690 of record JABJCN010000112.1, on the reverse strand, counting down.
TCCCGATATTTTGAAAGTGTGGCTGTCATCAATATCCGGATCAGTTGTCAGGAGATTACCTACAGGGGCCCCGATTGCAGCAGATTCCGTTATAAAAAAGTTATCCAGCGTGACAGATGTTGGTGGATCATTGCTGTCGATGACGTTTATGACAACTTCCTGCTGAAATGTGCTTCCGGCACGATCCCTTACGGATAGTTGAATTCGATGGGATGCAACTGCTTCAAAGTCGAACACTTCATTTGTCTTGAGTGTCTTGCCTGATATGGTGAAAAGGTTGTTGCTGAATCCCTCACCCGAATCCTTGGTCAACGAGAAGGTGTGAGTGTCACCTATATCAGGATCAATTGCTGAAAGAGTTCCCATGGTGTTGCCCTTTTTTAGATTCTCGTCAACCGAGTCCTTGTCTATCGTGATGGCAACAGGGGCATCATTGGCATCAGAAACACGAATCTGAAAGGCCTGCTCATAGGATTGACCGTCAGTGTCAATGACCTCGATGCGAATGGAATATATTTCCTTGGTTTCATAATCCAGAGACTTGGCTGTTTGCAACATGTTGCTAAGGATTTGAAATGAAGCGTTGTCATCATCCCCCTTGCCCGAGACGAGTCGATAGGTGTAGGTCTCATATAGAGCCTTGATCTCTGCATCAGAAAGGATGCGGTTGTAGATTCGGGTATCATCCAGAAGTCCCTTCAGAAAATCAGAAGGTCTCGTGCCGTCAAATTCCTGCCCAAGCGACCATCTATGCTCCAGTTTAAATTCGTACTCAGTTGCATGAGATCCCTCCCTAACTCCATCCACAAAGAAATTACCAACCTCCCCGTTCGTCGTGTAGGCAACATGATGCCAGCGCCCATCGGCAACATCGGTCTGGCTCATTGCCTCGTAGCCTCCGCTTATTGCGTCAAAGATAACAAATTTCTTGGTCAGACTGGGGTCACTGCTACGACGTCCGATCAGGAGTAAAAGTATGTTGGTGCCTGCCTCGCTGTTGACTGCAAGGATTGATCGCCGGGTTCCGGATGTGGCTGGGTCTGCCTGAATCCATGTTGCCATGGTTACAGAACGTTTAACATCATCGGAAACACCATTGATTTCGACCCAGTCTCCATTCCCGTCGAGGTAAAGGGCACTGTTGTCGCGACCGAAACGATCTTCTGTGAGGTGAGCCCCCCCTTGTAGGGTTCCGTGATTGTTTTTTCGTGTCTGGTCCTGGGAGTTTCCATCAAATGGATAGTACCCCACCAGGCCACTGTTCAAGCCCTTGGTAGGGATGCCATCTGGATCAATGGCTGAAATTTCTGCAACCAGTGAACCAATTGGCAGATTCTCAGGGACTTCATTTTCATCAATCTCCAGACCAATTATTGGGTCATTGACATTGGTGACTTCTATTTCGAATGAGCGTTCATAGGACTGATTGCCAGTGTCTGTTACCTTTACACGGATTGAGAACTTTTCCTGGGTCTCCCGGTCAAATGTCTCCCGGGTAACAAGCTTGTCTTCCTCGATTTTAAATCGATTATTATCAGTGTCTCCCTTCCCCCTGACCAGTGAGTAACTCAATGTGTCCTCTGGCGAACGGACAAGAAGAAACCAAAGTCCATCCTGTTCATTGCTGGATGGGTTGATGGTTGAAAGTGAAACCGGCCCGGAATTACCGGATGGGCAGCGAACCTGAACTTCAAGGGATGCCCCTCCCGTAGTCTGGACGTGAGGGACTGCAAACATGTAAAGACCTTCCCTTAGGTAGACCGTTTTCTGTTCCTGCGAATTTGCCACCCGTTCCTCGGAAACTCCATCCTGCTCAAACATTCCATCCTGATCGAGATCTATCCATATGGCAGCGCCATCGTCCTGTCGGTTCAGCCTGAATTCATAAATGCCATTCTCCCTGGCACGAAAATAACCGGCAACAAGATCCTGGAAGTTATTGTCTCTTGTTATACCGATTCCAGCATTCTTGAATGCTTTTGAACTGCTAAATTTAAGCTGACCGTTAACCTGCTGTTCACCGACCGGTTGCAAGGTCTCCAGTTGACCATTTTGATTCAGATCAAGAAACTCCTCAACTGAAGTATCAAGAAGAAAACCTTGATGAACCAGTGAGTTGCGGTGAAAAATGTCAGGGTCAATGCCATGTAGTTTTCCCACGACGGACCCAATTGTTTGATTTTCCTTTATCTCTCTTGGTGAAAGAACAAGATCATTTGGCGCTGTATCATCAGCGGCTTGTACATCGTTGCCAATTATAAAGATAAGGCAGAAGCATAGCATGACTGTGAGTGCCATAGGAAATGGCATTACAGGCAAGCGATGACCAATAATGTAATTACCGGGATGTTTACGCATGTTGCGTGAAGGAATAGAAGGAATAGAAAAAAGCAGGTTAGTTGGAATGCTTTGAAAGTCAAGTTGCCTGCGCGCACGAAGGCACATAAACCTGTTTGCACAGGCATCTAATTCAGGGAAATGGTACCAGGGGGCGGACTTGAACCGCCGACCTCCGGGTTATGAGTCCGGCGCTCTAACCAGCTGAGCTACCCTGGCCCTTAATCGAGGGTGGTGTAAAATCCTGTTTTTCCTGCTTCTGTCAAGCCGGTTTGGTTAAGAAATTGGAAAATCAAACAGCCCGGCATCCATGTTGTTATTTCTTTTTGGTCCAAGAACCATCCTTCCCTTGGATCCAAGTGCCAGTCTTTGCAATCTTTTGGATTTTTGAGGCCCGGGAAAAAGCAACCTGCTTGACGGGCACGTTGAATTTCTTGGCAAAAACAGCATAAATAATAGACCGATCCTTGTTTTCTGCATCCAGTAAATCCTCTTGTTTCTGGGTTAGCTTACCTCGCGCAGAAAGTAGCCCTTGATTGTCCTCGCCGGCCAGGCCGGACACTTTCAGTTGGCCGACTGCCTTGATCCTTGCCTTCATGCGAACCTGTGCAGACTTTGCGTCTCCATCATTGGTTTCATTTGCATGGGAATAGAATGGCAGGATTAGAAGTGCAATAAAGGGAATGAATGTTTTGAAGTTTTTCATCGTATGAATTTATTCTACTGTAGTTTCTTCGGTTGCTTCGGAAAGATCATCCAATTCGCTAAAAAAGTCGTCAAGTTCGCGATCGAGCTTTACGTTGACGTCCATTGTAATCTTCACGGTATGCTCCGTTTTTATCGTGTTACACCCCAAAAGGCTAAGGAGCAGGAGAAACAGGGTTGTTTTAATGAGTGTTTCCATAACTAAACATTGAGTGGGTTTTACAAATTGAGACAAGCAGTGAATTAAATCTAAAAGCCAAATGAAAGATCGAGCTTGCCCTTCGCCGCATTACGAAGGACTTTTTCTACTTCTCCCCTGAGATTGAGTGTTAGGTCCAGGTTGATCTTACGATTCTTTTCTTCATACGTGCCTTTAATTATAGCCCTCGCAGGTAGTTTGTTTCCTGTGCCGTCCTCAACAAAAAGTTTCAGTTCCATCTCGGACAAATCCAGCCCGAGCAAGGCTCTTTCAGCAAGTTCCATATTCTTGAACTGCAGGGTATTGGGCTGAACATTCCTAGTGAAACTCCCGTTAGCCTCATATTGAAGCCTGCCTGCAGAACCAGGATTCATTCGGAGAAACCCGGATTGTAATTCCAGTCCGTGCTTTTGGAATACAAATGGTAGTTGTCCACCAAAAGCCCCCTCCAGTTCAAGGGGGGGCGTATCAGTAAGTTGAAGGATTTTCCGGAAATCAATGTTTTCAAAAAAAAGGATTCCTGTAGTGATTGTATCATATCCATCTGGTTGGACCGTGGTTGGGCCAAGGTTAATATTTCCACCCAGCGCCTCGAAAGACCCACCGAATGTCCGGAAAATATTACCCGGCAAAATGGAAAAAGGTATCGAGCCATTGCTTATCTCGAGCTTGCCTATGCTTAGCGAACCGATACTCAAGGTGGCATCATCGAGGGTGCGTAAACCATTATTTATGGAGAATGACAATGATGTGTGCGATTCTGAGATGCGAAGATCATTCTCGGGAAAGTGTACACTGGCATTGGTTAAAACCAGAGTGTAGGTGTCTTTCATTACACTGCCAAGAAGCTTGATTTCCCCTGAAGTGTAAGACTCCGGCAGGCCAGATGGAATCAGGTTCAGGATTGGGTTTTCCATTAATTCGATGGGGCCTATATCGAAACTGGCGGCATTGAGAATCGTATCGAGGTCAATTTCATCAGGCTTGGGATTCCTTCCCTGTCCAGAAATATCGATAATGGGGCCCAATACATCTGTTTGGCTTTCAATTCTGAAAGGAATTCTTACTCCAACAAAATCAATATCTCCCTTCAAATTCAGCGCATTTGAAGATATCTTGCCATTCACTGCGATTCCAGTGACAGGGAGGTCATTCATAGTCGCTGATTCTGACTGCATGGATAGAGTCAAGTCCTTGCCGTCAAAATGGTTTCTAAATCTAGCATCACGGAGGGTTATGTCTTGTTTCTCCAGGTCTAACTCAGATAGCATAAAAGACACTTGCCATTGAGCGGGGGTATACGCCTCATCAAGGGTCCCCGTGATAGCAAAATCAGAGAAAACTGCGTTAAAGTCATCCTTTCTCCAAATTTTGATGACACTCATACCCTCGTCGGGCATAACTGAAAAACTCCCGTCATCTTCCCATTGAATTTCAATTGGAACAGGGGACAGATTAATCCCGGAAGCCTTTAGTTCGTGAATTGTGAAGTTGGCTTGTAGCTTTTGAGGAACCAAATTATTGCCAAATAGGATCGAGGCGTCAAAGTCCTGCAATATAGCATGCTTTGTCGTAATTAAACTGGTTTGAAGGGAAACTTTTCCACCACCAAAAAGACCATCTTTAATTTGAGTTTCGGCATCCATATTCACTATGCCGCAGTCCAATAACTGAAAGGATTCAGTTCCAAGTAAATCAATCCACTGCATTGGCTCAGTGCCATTTGCCATAAATCTTATCTCGGCATCCTTATTTGCTGAGTCCAGGATTCCTGATAACTCTAATTCAAGTGACTTGATGGAGAAATTTCCATCCGCCAGAATCTTTGCCTGGAATTCCCTGCGCACTAATGGGTCGGCTTGCAATTCATTGTTTATTTCAATGAAAGAATCAGTAATGCTTACCGATTCAAAAGGAAGGAAGGACGGGTAGGACTCAAATATAAGGGAAGGAATATCTTGCAATTGGAACAGGTCATCACCTGATCCATGCTTGAGGGTGAACTCAATTGTTGCGCCGTGAACAACGACATCCCGGACACGTTTCTCCATTAGATTACCAAGTGTATAATACAGCTCAAGAGGAAGTTGGTGTACATGCATTTCTCCTACCCTAACATCCCCCATTATCAATATTGCCCTGTGACCGTTGAATTCCTGGATTTCCAATAATCCAATATCAATTCCCTGTCGGTTGAATTCACGAAGAATAAGTGGCGAAAGGCTGTTTGGAATGAAACGAATTATGCAGAAAACCAGGACCAGAACAATAATTGAGAGGCTAATGAACCCAATAAACAATGAGCGCAACCATCCATATTTCTTTCCAGTTTGATTTTTTTCTGCCATCTTGAATGCAAAAGAATTGTCAACCATCCCATTACATGCCAGCTTAAATGGCTTCATCTCGCTGAACCCGCAGAAATATTATCCAATGCAGAATTCCATATCCGAGAAGGAGCAATTCGAGAAAATTCCTACAATTCTTTATCCTGACGCTGATGCGGCTTGTACAATCCTTGCCACTGAAATACGTGAATTGATCGAGGCACGAGATGCTGAGGGGAAGAAATCAATTCTCGGGTTGGCTACTGGATCGACCCCAACCCGGCTTTACCGTGAATTGATTCGCCTACACAGAGAGGGATTGTCATTTGCCAATGTGATCACCTTTAACCTGGATGAATACTATGGTCTTGAACCCGACCACCCTGAAAGTTACAGTCGCTTCATGCGCGAACAGTTGTTTGACCACATCAACATCCCAAAGGCTAACACCCATGTGCCTGATGGACTTGTCGGACGCCATGAGGTATTTGAATATTGCCAAAAATACGAACAAAAAATCGAGGATGTCGGTGGTTTGGACCTCCAGATTCTAGGTATTGGTCGAACCGGCCACATTGGGTTCAATGAACCCGGCTCCAGCCGTGATTCACTGACACGATTGGTTAACCTTGATGCATTGACCCGAAGAGACGCAGCCAGAGATTTTCTTGGCGTTGAAAATGTTCCTCGCTATGCTATAACAATGGGTGTCGGAACTATCCTTAAGGCTAGGAAAGTTGTGCTTATGGCTTGGGGCGAGGGGAAGGCTGAAGTTGTAGCCAGTGCCATCCAGGAACCTCCTGTTGATAGTCTACCGGCCAGTTTTCTACAGGGGCACCCAAACGTCCGGTTTTTAGTCGATAATTCAGCATCCAATGCCTTGACTCGAGTTCGCCATCCGTGGTTGGTCGGTTCTGTGAATTGGAATCCCCGCAACATTCGCAAGGCGGTCACATGGTTGTCGGGTAAAGTAGGCAAGCCCATATTGAAGCTTGTGGATGAGGATTACAGTGAACAGGGTCTTGCGGAACTTCTAACTGAGCATGGTCCGGCTTATGAGCTGAACATCCTTGTTTTCAATGATACCCAGCATACGCTAACCGGTTGGCCGGGGGGGAAGCCCCATTCAGATGACACACACCGCCCGGAGAGGGCCAATCCTCATCCCAAACGCGCACTCATTTTTTCACCCGAACCACAGGATGACCTACTGGGGCTTGGTGGAACCCTGCATCGCCTTATCGATCAGGGACACGAGGTTACCGTAGCCTACCTAACATCCGGCAACCTTGCAGTCCCGGATGCCGATGCCATCAAGGCAACTGAATTAATTCTCGATGCAGCGGAGGTTGCCGGTGACACAGAAACAGGGGAAACTCGTTTCGCGCACAAGGTTCAGGATCAGCTACGTAATAAGGAACAGTTCTCCCTGGATACCCCTGAGATTCGTCGACTAAAAGGGATGATCAGGCGCGGAGAAGCCCGGGCTGCATGCCTGCAGTGCGGATTGCCAATCGAGCGCATCCGTTTTCTTGACCTCCCGTTCTATGAAAAGGGGCGGTATCGCCAGTTCATGCCAACGGATGATGACGAGTCAGTCGTTGCAACGTTACTGAATGTGATACAGCCTCATCAGGTATATCTGACAGGGAACCTTGCTGATCCCAGTTCCGTGCAGGCACTCGGGTTCAAAATCGTAGAAAGTGCATTAAATAAAGCAAAGGCATCGCCATGGTTTAGTGATTGCTTCTTATGGCTCTATCGTAGCGCTGATCGGGAATGGAATATCCATGAATTGGATATGTCTGTGCCTCTTAGTCCCGATGAATTGGCAAATAAGGTGAAGGGAATCTATCAGCACCAGACCCAAAGAAACCAGACGCCAATGGCAGGGCAGGGTGGTGAGGTGTGGAAACTTGCTGAGGCTGCAGACAGGGAGATAGCCTGTAAATTTGATGCACTGGGACTCGCTGAGTATGAGGCAATTGAGGGATTTCAACGACACCAATAGTTTACCACGAAAACCCAACGAATCAGCCGATTTAGAAGCTTAGGCTTATACCCACGTCCAGAGCATGGAGAAGGTCTGAACCTTCTTCTGTGGTACCATAGTCCTGTTCGCCGATATAGAGCAAGTGGTAACCGGTGCGTAAACCAAAATTTCTTGAGATTCGGGTGCGTAAACCAACGCCGCCCTGGAAAGTCACAATAGAACCGTCACTTTCATCAAGCAGTGTCCCCGCCAGAGTTGATGCCTTGACTGACTTGAATGAGTTTCCCGCTCCAACTGAAAGGTACGGATAGACACGTTCGCGAATGAGTGGGGGTAAATAGTATTTATAGTTTAGTAGAACCGACAGCATTCGTGACTCTGTGGCAATGTTCGTGCTATAGCCGGATGGTCCGGGAATAGTGTATGGGATGTCAGTACTGTCGAAGGCACCGAGCAATTCCAGATTCAGGTAATGATTTGGACGATAGGTACGAGAAAGGGGGAACCCGATAGATGTTGTGAAACCATAATGGAGATCTCTTCCGTCAATCTTCGATGCATCACGGGCCAAATAAAATACGGGCGAAGCCTCGAACTCAAGCCCATACCGCGAGTAAAGAGGGCCCTCGACAGGCTTGCTGTAAACATCCGATCCATAGTAGAACTGGGGCTTGGCAAATTGCCCGGCAACAGGAATCTGTTCCTCATCAGGAAAAAAGTGGCGCACATCCTTAAGCGTTGTCACCGCCTGGATCAACGGAAGCAAAGAGAGGTATAGGAAAATATTGATAGTGAATTTGCGCAAGCTCATCGATTATTGGCCGATTACCTGATTCAAGGCATTTATGCCGATAGTTTTTGATCCGCCTAAAGTATCATTGATTATGACCTGCAGGTTGCCTTCGGCATCTTTAAACAGGTTATTAATTACCCCTGAATAGGAGGGGGGGGGCGGGGATTTCAACTGGACTCCCGTAAAGTCTCCAACCCCGGCACCAAAGTCCCCCTTGATTACCTCGGTCTTCTGGCTAAAAAGGTAGCGAACCTCCTCATAAGTTCCGTGATGACTATCGCGATATTTCAAAGTCAGTGTGATTCGTGTGGGGAGATCCTTCAAGTTGTCGCTGGAATCATAAATCTCTTCCACAGTTCTACCCGGATAAGGTTGGCTTTCTCCTTCGGGGAATGCGGAGACAGGTTGCCCAGATGTAAGGTTTACAATTACTTCCCTTCCACCGGGTCTACGAAACCAGCTGAATTCACCCCTGATAAAGTCTCGGCCGTAACCAAGATTAAACTCCTGTGTATCCCCAAGTAAATGCAGTTTATTGTATTGTTGATGGGGAGAATGTGGGGACATTGATAGATCATAATCGGAACCAGGTAGCATCGGGGATGGCTCAATATATGTAACCGGAGATGACATTCCGACCGAAGTTGTGCTAATAATCATAGTGCGCCCCTGTCCCGCAAGGGTTGTTGAATAAAGACCGTCTGACTCAGCCCAGTAGAGAAGGTCTTTTCCTGCTAAGGTATACAAATGAGTAGCATTGGTCATCTCCGCAACCGTGGTCAACTGCCCATTTGTTAGGTTTAAGCTCTCTATAACTCCATAGCTGTGTCCTGAGCCATTCGGTGCATCCAACTGAAAATAGAGCTCATTACGATCAGCATCGACATGAAGAGATGTGGCGGTTCCACTAAAGGTTGGAGTTGCCGTATTCTCAAGCAAATCCCATGATGCTGTTTGGGAGAAGTAGGTCCAGACATCTCCTTCTACATAAAACCATGAGGCATAGCCGTTAACGTAGACCCAGGGATAAGCACCCCACCATGCCCACCCATTGATGCCTGCAGCCTTTAACCCATGTGACCATTCTCCACTGGGTTGATGTAGAACCCATGAATTATCCTGGAAGTAACACCAGTCATCTGTTTCCAGGTCATAAGCCCAAGGGAAAATGCCAAGCCAAGCCCACCCATTGAGGTCATTAACATTATGAGCATCAGACCGGGCCAGAATTCTATGATCGGAACCATCGAGTTTCATGGATCGAACTCCATCAAAGTTTGTCCAGTATAGCTTTAACGTCTCAGGAGAAAAGGTAACTCGATTGGCAGTCGGAATAGGGTCCCGGGCGCCATCACCGAAAACATCGGTTTGGCCAACTCGTTCACCTGAAATGCTTGAGGCTCTATAATATAGTTGCCCCTCCACCCTGTCTACAAAAAGAACATCCAGGGTCTCTTCAGGGGCCTGCGGATAAATCAGAAGATCGTCCGGCACGGCACCTCTGGGGTCAATGGCTACAATCACGCCGCTTTTGTTAACGGAAAAAGTCTTCTCTTTCTGGTACGAAAGAAAGTGGTCTCCCACACGTGAATTAACTTCATGGATGAAATCTTCGGACAGTACGCCAGCAAAGATTTGAGGCCCAAGCAATAAGTATGCTGATATAATTAAAAAATGATGCCGGATGAGCATATTATTAAAAGCCTATATGTTCTGTGCGTCCAATATCAACTAAAAGAAAAAACCCCCGGACCCGATTTTGTCGGCCGAGGGCTTTTGTTTGAAATTATTAAAAGGGGATTAGAACTGATAGCGAAAACCTAGATCGATAATACTGTGACCACCCTTGACTTTTGGAGTTAAATCGTTACTGAAATCGAATTCACCTGTGCTGAGGTAACGATAACCAAGATTGATTTTGTAGCTTTCTGCAAATGTAAGGCTGGTTCCAAGTTGAAACTGCCATGCAAAATTTGTTGGGTCATCGGATTTAGCGGATAGTAGTGGTGTCTCATCTCCTGCTGTTACAGACTTATCATCATTACCATCTTTGTATGTACCATCTTCTCGTGCTACTGCCTTCATATTTGTTGCATCCATCTTATTAAATGAAAACCCAATGCCTGCACCAGCATATAATCCAAATACATCACCGGGGTTCCAATCCATTAAATAATTGAGCATTAAGGGCATTGCACGACCATCATAATCATGGCGATAGTCTGTTTTTAGATTTGTTAAGGGGTCAGTTCCTGAATAACTTTTATTTCCTTTCATGCTTAGGAAATCCAGTTCAGCCTGAAGGGTGTGATTGAAACTGTCGTTATCAGTTATTT
>JABJCN010000171.1 GCA_018668635.1 Opitutia bacterium | reverse complement strand
CGATCAGATAATATTCGTGACTTGCTTCTAAGAGGCGAAGGGGATTTGCCTTTCGACCCGACTTTGCAGGATGCCCTTCAGATTCAGTCCTCCCAAAGAAGCTTTTTCGATGAAATTAGGGCCGGTGGAGTATGGATATGGCCAATTCTCTTGTTTGCAATCGTATCCTTTATTGGTGCTGCGGTAAAATTATTTGAGGTATTCACCATTCATAATCCGTCTCGAGAGATATTGGACTCAATACTGAGTAATGTTCAGACCGGAAATGATAGTATCGCAGGCGACCTTGCTGCACAGGTCAAGGGTCCCTTCCTCCCTTTATTGGAAGCGGCTATAGAGTTTTCACGTTCTCGAAAGGAACTTTTAGAAGAAGTTCTTTTCGAAAAAATTCTGGAGGCGCAGCCACGTCTCGAGAGATTCCTCCCATTTATTGCCGTGACTGCCGCAGCTTCTCCACTCTTGGGCCTTCTTGGCACTGTGACTGGCATGATTAGTACGTTTCAGCAAATTACCCTCTTTGGTACTTCGGATGCCAGTAAGTTGGCCAGTGGTATCTCTGAGGCTCTGGTAACCACCAAGTTTGGCCTAATTGCTGCCATCCCTGCACTTGTGCTACATGCCTTGCTGGCTCGCCGTGTTCAAGGTCTACTTGCCGGAATGGAAAAATTTTCAACCGCCTTTGTCAACGGGCTTGAAAGTAAACGCCAATGACATTTTTCCTGCCGATTGCTCTTTTCTCCCAAGCCTTGGATTTATGGCAGAGAGGTGGAGTACTTATGATCCCTTTGGCGGTGTTGGCCTTCATTATCTATTGGACTGCCCTTGATCTATATTATCAATTCAATCAAGGTCGCCTTCTGCAAACTGATCCCCTAGCTCTGCCACAATGGGTTGAAAATCCCCGAAGTGCTACAACTGGCATCCGTGAAATCCTTGAGTTTTGTCAGTCGGATGTGCATGGCCTTAAAGATTTACGAGACCGTTTCCAAGAGGTTCATTCCGCATACATTCCTCGTATTGATCGACGGATTCATTTTCTCGCCATCCTTGTTTCTGCCTCACCTCTTATGGGATTGCTTGGTACCGTGATGGGTATGCTCGCCACTTTTGATGGACTGACCACCCATGCTGGTCGAACCATAGACCTCGTGGCTGCTGGCATTTCCGAGGCGCTCATTACGACACAGACAGGACTTATTGTGGCGATTCCTGGCTTGGTCATGCTCTACTTGGTTCAAAAACGGCGTGATCATCTACACATGTTACTTGTTCGTTTGGAGAGTCTTTCCATGCAAACCCATGAAAGGCGTGGAGGTGCTTTAGCGACATGAAACGTTCCCGCATTAGGGCTACCGGTCGCGAGGTTCGGGGGATCAATATCTCTCCATTGATCGACATGGTCTTTATCCTGCTTATCTTTTTCATTGTTGCTGCTGTCTTTGTGGAAGAACCTGGGGTTAAGGTCCGTCGCCCAGTTGCTTATTCCACAAAAAATTTGGATAAAAACAGTATTCTTCTTGCGCTGACAGCAGGGGAAGAGGTCTATTATGGTGGCGATTCCATCGGATTGGAAGGTGTTCGCCCCCTTGTGCGTCGCCTTCTACGGATCCGCGAGATGCCGGTCATTTTACAGGTTGATCAAAATGCAGATGGGGATGCGTTGGTCCGAGTCATTAAGGAAGCAAGATTGGCTGGAGGTACTGTTTCGGTTGCAACCCGTAGTGATCTATGAAATCGAGCCGATTCAAAGTTCTGACCGAGGCAAGGGAGATCGAACTTTCTCCATTGATCGATATGGTATTTATCCTGTTGATTTTCTTTATTGTAGCCACTGTATTCATTGATGAGTCTGGTTTCGCGATTGCACAGTCTCGGCCAGCCGAGAAGCAGCAGGAAGAAAAACAGCCTCTTATCTTTACTGTTAAGGCCAATGGTTCTATTGAATTCAATGGCCGATTTATCGGCCTTAGTGGTGTATCTACACATGTCCAAAGCCTTGTCGGACGAAGCGAACACCCTGTCATCATCCAACTCGAACGTGGCTCCAAGTCCGGGCTTGCAGTTCAAGCAATGGATTATGCTCGGCTTGCAGGAGCAGAAATAGTCAATTTTACAAATCTTGGTGGATGAAACGTCATGCATACAGCTTTTCAAAGGGAAAGTTACATCGCTTTCAGGCCGCTGCTGTTGCCTTATTGGTAACCTTGCTTATGTTCTGCATGTTGCCTTTTACCCAGTTTCTAGGAGGAAAGCCTGAGGATGTCATCACCTTGACACCAGTTGATTATGCTGAACCCCCACCTAAAGTAGATCAGGAGGAACAAACTCCACCCGAAGAACAAACTCAACCCGAACCGCCTCCAGAACTCGACGAGCCTCCGCCGCCTAAACCCATTCTGGCGAACCTCCAGGTTGATCTTAAAACAGGCCCTGCTTATATTGAAAATGCCTTTGATCTTAGCAGTTTTGGCATGGCACCTGACGCCGGCAAGGACCTGGTTTTTGACATTTCAGACCTTGATCAAACACCACGGTGTATCAAACCGGGCCAACTTGTTTATCCTCCAGAATTGAAAAAGTTCAAATTAGCCGGAGAAGTTAGGCTCCTCATTCTTATCAGCAAAGAAGGCCGAGTTAAAGTATTGGAAGTCGAAAAATCTGCACACCCTGCTTTTGACCGCGCAGCCATAAAGGCCGCAGAAAGTTCCCTATATGAAAGTCCGCTTAAGGATGGAGTTCCTGTCGCTGTTCGATTTTTTCTTCCAGTTAAATTTAAATTTCGGAACTGAAATGATGCGAATCTTTGCCAAAGCTTCCTTTCTTCTTTTAACGGTTTTGATTTTACCTGCACAGGAACAAAATCGTTACAGTCCCTACACGATCGATGTTTATATGGGGGATTTTGGATTTGTTCCTCTTCGGACGGAGGTGGAACCCAAGATATCAAGTGACGACAATAAGTTGCTCATACAGGTCAAAAAAT
>JABJCN010000170.1 GCA_018668635.1 Opitutia bacterium | reverse complement strand
CCTTTTCCGTCCATCTGTTTGGTTGCAATATCGTAGGCAAGTTTCAGTCCTTCGGCGCCCGCGGTGAATCCACCGCTATCCATCGATTCAATGGCATTCATGATGACTGCCTTGTTCGTTCCGGCCGTGGAGGGAAGGGCCAGCCCTGCGTTGCCTGCATAGGTAACGATGGCCACCCTGTCCTGGGCCCGTAGGTTTTGGGTCAGCATTCTCAACGACCTCTTTACAAGCGGAAGCTTCTCCTTGTAGCTCATTGAGCCCGAGGTATCTACAAGGAAAACCAGCCGGCTGGGTGGAAGCTCCGCCATGTTTGGCCGGTTCGTCTGCAGACCGACCATCAGCAGGTCATTTTGCTTGTTCCATGGGCAGCGAGCCAGTTCATACCGGATGCTGATGGGTTCATCTCCCCGGGGAGGCTTGAAGCCGTAGTCGAAGTAGTTCAGGAATTCCTCAGCGCGCACTGCATCGGGCTGAGGGACTCCGCCTTCCCCGAGCATGCGTCGGCAGTTGGAGTAGCTTGCTGTATCCACATCCACAGAAAACGTAGAGAGTGGATTGCCCAGTGTTTCCCGAAAGCTCGTTTCCGGATAATGGTTGTATTCTTCACCTACTGGATTTCCATCCGGATATTGAGTCACCAGAGCAGGTAATTGAGTCACCAGAGCAGGTAATAAGGGATTAACCGGGTGTGTTCGCAGTGGTTGTGGTTTGTATAATTTTTTTTGAGATTGATAGAAGTAAGTTACCTTCCCTTGTTGTGGCGGCCGCAGTGGTTTTGGTTTGCTTGGAGGTATTTGAGGGGGATTGATAGGTTTACCCATGGAAATCGACAAATGCTCCATGGTTGACTGATCATTGGTGGCATGCCGGTCAGGTTTGTCCTTATTGCTTACGCATCCCAGCGTAAGCAGCAGTATTGACAAGGTTGGTACGATCCATGTGGACACGGGGGTTTTGTTCATAATCTCATCCTTCAGCTTGGGGTTGTGTATTGCACCGCCGTCCTCATCCGGCGGTGTTGGTAATGAATTAAACCTGTATGCCTGACACTTCGTTCAATAAATACCTGCAAAGACTCAATTTTTGATGATGGCACCGCTGAATGCCTGTCCTGCAGGAGCTTTTAAAGGTTCCATCGGATCTATTTCTTCCGATTATCGATGGAAACTTTCAACCTCCAGATAGGGTATAAGTTCTTCCTGCGGGGTTTTCTCGACAACCGCGGTTTATGCCTATGAGAGGACAGCGATTTGACTGGTGACCGGTTCGCGTGCCTTTTCATTCGGCAGGTCGGCACGGTAGGGCTTTGGCTCGATCATAGGCATATTTCTGAGCATGGCCATCTCGCCTGCCATGCACTCCAGGTTCCACTTGAGTGCGGGGTTCCTGACCTCTCGGGCCACAGCGGTCACGGCGTTGACCATCCTGAACATGCCCGGTTCATCGTTGTGGGCGAGGTATTCCTCCATGATCGGAGACAGGTAGGCCTTTACCAACTTGTGATAGGTCCCGAGTTTGTTTACGGAACCATACAAGATTCTTGTCAGTGGATTACCTTGATGAAACCGAAGGGGGGACATCATCAGGCATTGCCTGAATTTATGGGTGCTTGCCTTGAATGCCTCCGCTGTACAGCAATCCTCAACAGCCTCCCTGAGGGGTTTCTCGATACCTGTTCCAGAAATGACACCTTCAAGGTTGCCGTCCACTTCAATAAATATGGAGTCTGCCTCGACAAACAACTTCCTGGACTCTGTAGAGTGTGCGAAGATGAGTCCGTTGTGACATACATGCCTGAATACATAGGGGTATAAGGAAATCGAGGTTGGTGTTGCCTTCAGGGCAACTCCGGCCTGCACCTTGTCATCGGGCCTGACATCCCCGGTGCGAGGGATTACGCCCCGCATGAATATTCTGCCCTGGTGTTCTGCCTCGTCCATCACGTTGCCTGAGCGCCCTGAAATTTCCTCGGTAAAAATTGCCCTTATCCTGTCTACATCAATCATCCTGTTCCTTTAATTCCTTTTATTGTTTTTATGGGTTTGGCCAGTAATTGTAGGCCACGGGTTCACAGGTTACACCATCCCCAAAATATCACAAGACCCACAGGGGTGTTTTTTTGAAAACTTTGGCTGAATTTCCCTTTGGGGCGGCATGTTTTCGGTCTTTGTTCACCCAAACTTTTTTCCTTGTTCCCGTGCCTGTCCTGCAGGGGCTTTTAAAGGTGCCATCTGATCCCCTGGTTCTCACCTTTGTTTCGATTATTGATGGATACTTTGATGATCAGGGTGTACCTAAGGGTATCTCATCCATGTACAGCTTAAAGAATAATTTAAAGGTTTGCTCCACTGAGAAGGCCTGATTGCGATGAAACCCTGAGTATTTCAATTGTCCTTCATGCCTACGAAAGATCATTACATTTACGATCCTCCTAAACATATTATCCAATTGGTTGCGTGGGATGATTGTTTCGAAGGTGACGATAAGATCTTTGCTATCGTCAAAGGTTGAAAGAATCTTGACCGGTTTATCCCATGTTTTTTTCTCCAAGAACTTGTTGGCGGTGCCCATGATATACACCCAATATTGCTGGTCATCAAGATTGTTCACTTCCGTTAAACTCTCGATTCCATCGAAGATGTCCATGACGACTATATACCCGTACTCATCCACCATTTTTATCAACATTTGATCAACGATCCGCCGGAAAGCTGCAAGGGTGAAGGGATGAACGTCCCCGGCGAGTTTTACATAATCAAAGTTTGCTTCGTGCTTGCGGTAACCGTGGATCATTTCAGTTAACTTCTTTTCTTTCTCCCTGCCATTGGTAGCGGCCAGGTTGATTGATGCAGGGCCCACTGTAATTAGAGCTAGCAGGAGCATTGTTTTACGTCTCATCATTGGGGTTGGGGTTGGGGGTTGTGCCGTCCTCACCTGACGGCTATTGGTAGTGAATTAAACCCGCGTCCCAAACGCTTCGTTCAAAATTCCATTTTGTTTCTGATAGGAACTTGAAACGTCACCATGTCCATGTGGAGGCAACCTGACATTGCCCACCTGTTGAATCTTCAAAGCCACTGGAACTCTTCCATAAGGGACCTGGAGAGCTTCTGGCCTGGAATCTTTACATCGGGATGTCTTTTTATGAAGCGGTCCCGGAAACGGATGTGCTTGGGGATGGGCTTCAAGGCGCATGAAACATTCAACAGGGCATAAGCGCGGACATGGTCCTGCAATGTGCCCAAACCTTTCATACAATATTTACCGAGCTGAAAAAGTGCTTTTGGATCTCCCTGCATCGCCGCTTTATTCATCCAGTAATAAGATTTTTTCCACTTCCTGCGGGTAATCTTTCCCTTCCGATATTCTTTTGCTGCCCGGATCTGCCACTTTATTTTACCAAGGTTGGCCAGCTTGAGGATCCATTTCATTATCTGGCGAGGATATACCTTACCCATCAAACGCGCTTATTGCATAACATAGCATGTAGTCGAGTCGGTTAGATGTTCTTTAACGCAGTCCAATCCTCCATCTCATTGTGGTATATAAATGAATCGAGTGTAAGGTTCCCTTTTCCCAGGCTATCCACCAGTTCCTCATAATTCACAACGATGTATTTTTCCTCACTCACCCAGAGGTACAATTCTTTCCCGCGAAGTTTGGTGAGGTCGGGCTCCCTACCCTTGGGCTGTTCATTTATTTTTGCGAAGGATTCTTCCAACTGAACAATCTTTTCATTCAATCTTTTGGTTTGTTTTGCCAAGGACTCCTCGATGGATTGAATTTTTTCATTTAGACCACTATCGGATGTCCAGGAGCTGGTTGAATCATGGGATCTCTGTTTGTTCTTGAAGCCTTGGATTTGCTTCTGTACCTCGACAAGCAACTGGTTCATCTGCTGGGAGTGGTTCCCCTTCAAGTTGCGGATCGAATCCTTCAGGTCACTGGCGTCGGTCGAGTGGGCTGCGAGGTCGATAGCCCGCTTCTCCTTCACTTCCTTCAGTTCTCTCTCCAACTTGCTCCGTAATTGGCCCTGTTCTTCGAGGTGACTATTTAGCGCTTGGATTTCCTTTTCAAGCTGTACTGACTGCGATTTGTAGTCGGAGAGGTCGCACCTGCGGTCGTTCTGCAAGGTCTTCAACTGCTCCTGCAGACGTGAGTTCTGTTGATCCTGCTTTCCAAGGAGATCAGTCATTTTATTGATCTCCAGTTCGAGCTTTTCAGTTTGAGACTTATGGTCGTTCTGCAAGATTCCCAAGTGTTCTTTCAGGTCGGAATTGAGTTGTTCCTGCTTTTGTGCACCTTCATTGAGTGCTCGAATTTCACGCTTGAGCCCTTCCACCCTGGACTTGTTGGCAAAAAGGTCTTTGGTGCGCCGTTCTTCCACGGTCTGTATCCGCTCTTGCAGGTTGGCAAGAAGATCCTTTTCCGCCCCGGTGTCTTGCTGGGATTGATCCTGTTTTTTTGACTTGCGGGCCTCCGGTTGGGGTAAAGTTGTCTCCCCATCTGGCTTCTTCGGTTTGGCAAGGTTGCTTGATGACTGTCCCGTTTTTACTTCCCTTGGAGTCTTGTCAGGTGTTTTGGCTGCTGGCTTGGGTTCTGCAGTTGGCTTTTCCTCCTTTTTACCTGGGGCAATATCCTTCTCTTCAATGATGATCTTGATTGGCTCCTTCTTTTCATTTAAGATTGCTTCCTTAACGATCACCTTTCGCGTTACTTCTTTCGCGGAGACGCCCGCCTTGTTCTTCACATTGTAGCGGATGGTGTGGGATCCTGGTTGGCCTGTGTTGAATCCAAGCCCGGAAGTCTTGATTTTGCTGGTGAGGGAGCCTTCGAGTTCATCCTTGGCGGTGGCGCCTTCATCCTCGTAGATTGAGCCGGCAGAGATGGATATAGTAACCCCTCCTCTCCGGGTGATCTTGGGGATATTTGGGGGTGGGTGCAGATCACGCTTGTCCACAGGGAGTCGGTGCTCGTTCTGAGCAGTCCATCTTGCTGCGTCTGCATTGAGTGGGGACTTTATGTTGTGTGACTGATAGGCGATAATTTGCCCGATTCTTATAATTACATCATGAAGTTGATCTGCTGCAGCCCAGTGGTCGCCCCAACAGACTCTTGATTGATCAATGTTGGGATGATATGGAACTG
>JABJCN010000167.1 GCA_018668635.1 Opitutia bacterium | reverse complement strand
GGTATGTTTTTTGATCAGGATGGAATGGCACGTCAGGCACGAAAAAATACGAGGAGGATTCCTCCGGGAAGTCATACTGAGTGGAACAGCATTTCTGGTGCGTGCATGGCAATTCGCCGTGAAACATTTATTGCGACCGGTGGTTTTGACGAGCAATATCGCAACGGGTGTGAAGATGTGGACCTGTCTATTAGATTAAGAATCCAAGGCTTTCGATTGCTTGTTGCGAACCAGAGCCAGATTTGCCATGTGGGAGGTGCTTCGCCGGGAAGACATGACCACGATGCAGAGAATGAGTCCAGGTTTCTTTCCTTGTGGCAGGATACCACCAGCACTTGGGCCGTGAACGAATGGCCTCGAGAATATCTGGTTCGATACTCTCGATTGTGGTGGAAGCTCAATCCACTCAAGGCATTGCAAGCCTGTTGGCTTTTCTTCCGGCAACGACAGACAAACCGCTCCGTAATTGTCCATTCGACGCATGCAGGCGGCACTTGATGGGTATGATGTTTGTTTGAGATAATAATTTTGAAGTGGCTGGTGAAAAAAGCGCAACCATAACTTGGACAAATATTTGGAACTGCAGCTGGAGGTAGAATTTGCACTTGAGGTCTACAAGGCCCGGCAAGGAGAGGGAGGTATGGCAGCAGGATTCCGCCCTGAGGAATCACTTTGACGAAAGTAACTGGTCTATACTTGCAAAACGCGGACTTTCTGCGATGATTGTGTCCTGATAGTTAGATCGTTTATTCCCATTCATTCTTTGGATGTGTATATGGGACACCCAATTTATAATTGATTGCTGTAATGCAGTATGAAGACACCCACTTTTTTATTTTCCATTCTGGTTCCCTGGCTTTTAATCTGTGTGCACCAGATGTTCATGGCATCCCGCCTTTATGAGGCGGAGAGTCGGTTTGTGGTAAAACAGATGGGGGAGAATGCGTCTCCTCTTGACTTTGGCATTGGATTACTTGGCGGGGCACCTTCCACGTCAATGGAGGATGCCGGTCTGGTTCAGGAATATATTCAATCCCCAAATTTGCTGGAGAAGTTGCAGGGGCAATTGGACCTGCGTGGGCATTTCGATGGGTTTGGCGCGGACTTCCTCAACTACTTTCCCAAGGATGCCAGCAAGGAGGATTTTTTGGCGAGGTACCGGAAGATGGTAAAAGTCAAGATTGACCCTGAGACCAATGTATTGGTTTTGACGGTACTTGCCTATGATCCTGCAACGGCTCAATCCATGGCCGATGAGATTTCCAGGGAAGGGGAGCGATTCGTGAACAAAGTCTCCGAGGACATGGCTCGTGAACAGGTTGATTTTGTCAAAAAGGAGGTCGATCGATCAGAGTTACGCTTGCGGGAAGTGCGGCAGAAACTCCTCCGGTTTCAGGACGCACAGTCTCTTCTTGACCCGGAACATCAATCGGAGACTGTGATTGGTCTCATTGCCGGGCTTGAAGCAAAGTTGGTTGAGGCCAAGGCAGAACGTTTACGGCTTCTCAGTTTTTTAAAGGAGAATACACCTGAGGTCGTGACCAATCAGCAGCAGATTAGTTCCCTTGAACAGCAGGTCCTTGAGGAAAAATCTCGGCTGACCGGTGCTGATCATGAAACACTGAACCGAAAGCTTACTGAATTTAAGGAGCTACAATTGGAGGTTGAGTTTGCCTTGGAGGCGTACAAGGCAGGATTCGCTTCATTAGAAAAAGCCAGGCTTGATGCCTCCCGCAAGCTCAAGCATTTTGTCATGCTGTCCTCAACCGGTCTGCCAGAGGAAGCTGCCTACCCACGTGTTGTCTACAATCTTATCACAGCCCTGGTTGTCATCCTGTTACTTTATGGAATCGTTCGCCTTGTATGGGCCACGATTCAGGATCACCGAATTTGATCTCAATTTGCCATGTTTAAAATCATGAAACCCTTTATTAACACATTATCGTCCCAGACATCTAGAATTGCGTCTTTCGCGGTGCTTTTCTCCTCTTTAATATCCCCATCCGGTTTACGTGCGGAGGATATGGAAGAAAAAATCCCAGTTTTCGGAGCATCCCTTTTTCAGGGAAAATTCGGAAATGAAACCTTCACCGGCTTCAATCCCAATTACCAATTTTCGGTTGGCGACCAGGTGCGTCTGCAAATTTGGGGTGCCAAGGAGTTTAATGACATCCTGACAGTTGATACTCAGGGGAACCTATTCATTCCCGGTGTCGGTCCGCTCAAGGTCCAAGGCACGCGAAATGCTGACCTGATTCCTGCGCTGAAGAGAAAAGTCAGTGAGAAATTCCTTAATAATGTTGAGGTTTATGCAACTCTTGAGGGGGCGCAACCGGTCAAGGTCTTTGTTGGCGGCAATGTACTTTCTCCTGGTCTTTATTCGGGTCACGCAGCAGATTCTGTATTATTCTTCCTGGATAAGGCGGGGGGCATTGACCCTGATCGCGGCACTTTTCTTGATATTGCCATCAAGCGGGGAGGGGAGGTCCTCCAGACCGTTAATCTCTATGACTTTCTTTTAAAGGGTGAACTTGCTTTAACGCAGTTTTTGGATGGAGACGTCATTTTCGTGGATCGCCGGAAATCGACGATAATCGTTGAGGGGGCGGTTCATAACAGCTACCAGTTTGAGTTTGCGAAAGATGTGATTGCAGGTGCCAAAATTCTGGAGATGGCGCATCCTCATTCCAATGCAACCAACGTAAGCATTCGTACCATGAAAAAGGGGGAAATTGTTTCATTTTATATGCCTGTCGCTGATGCGGCGAAACGTATGCTTTCCGATGGGGACCATTTGTTTTTTGTGCCGGATGCGGTGCCCAAGACTGTTGAGGTCCTAGTGAAAGGGGAGCATGAAGGACCCTCTCGAATCGTTCTTCCTTACCCGGCCAATCTTCAGTCTGCATTGGAGGAACTGCAACCCAGCGCCCGCTCGGACAAGGATTCCATCCAGTTGTTTCGCAAGTCCATTTCCCTGCGGCAAAGGGAAATGCTTCGGGAATCACTGGATAACCTGGAGAGAAAAATCCTGACAGCCCGATCCTCATCCGCACAGGAAGCGCAAATCCGTACAGCCGAGGCTGAGTTATTATTGAAATTTATTGAGCGTGCACGCAAGGTTCAACCCAAGGGGCAGGTGGTACTTTCATTTTGGAAGAATCCCGGGGAGGTCTACCTTGAGGACGGTGATACCCTGCTTATCCCTGCCAAATCCAACCTTGTCATGGTTCATGGCGAGGTGCTCTATCCCAACGCCCAACTCCATGATAAAAAGTTTGGCTTTCAGGATTATATTAATCGTGCGGGAGGCTATACGGCCAATGCAGATAAATCCAATGTACTTTTCTTTCGCCGGGATGGTTCGATTGATAATGTTCGTTCCAGCCGAAGCACTTTTAGTCGATCACGAAGTGTCAATTCCGGTGATGAAATTGTTGTCCTTCCCAAGGCTGATGTGAAAAGCCTCCAACTGGCCAAGGATATCAGCCAGATTGTCTATCAAATAGCGATCGCCACCCGAGTGGCTGTGGATTTTTAATTCAGAGCCAATTGATTTTGTTCCAACCGGATTTGAAATGTTAACCTCCCTAGGTATTCTCGGTTGTCGTTTCGCATTTGTGCGCGCTCAAAACTACGGTCATTTCCTGCATGGGATTTCAGTAATGATTCGTAAATCTTTGTCTCTTTTTGTGATTCCTTTAAGCGGTGTTTTTTATCTTTTGGCCCTTACATTTGCAGGTCCATGTATCGGCCAGAATCTATCCGAGCAGATATTCCCGGAGCTTCACGATGTCACGGCCGAAGCAGTGCAAAATTCGGAATCCATGATTGAGGCTCTTTTTCAGCGGGATCGCGCTGAAGCCAACGCCCTTATTCGTTCTGCACGTACACATCCTTCCCTGGATGGCTTTGTCCAGTATCATGGGCAATGGGAACAGCGGGATCAGTCAAATGATAATGAGTTTTCTCAACGCTTTCTATACGGTCTTACTCTCCGTAAGCCACTTTTTCACTGGGGGGCTCTAGATGCCAACAGGCGTATTGGTGAAATCCTTCTTCATTCCGCTCGTGAGAACCTTTTTGCCAAGCAAAGCCTTGTTCGCAATGAATTCAAGAGACGCATACTGGTCCTTTACATATCCCGACAGGAAAGCACTTTCGCGGAGTACACACTGGAGCACCATAAGAGAATGCTTGAAGTTGCGGAGGATAATCATGAGCAGGGTATCGCATCCCTTCAGGATCTGGAATCTGCCCGGATGAACTATCGACAGTCATTCCAGGACAGTCTCAGGATTCGCAACCAATTTCGCAATATCCGCCACCAGCTTCTGCGGGATTTTTCTGTTGCAGATGATATTCTTGCCAAAATTCCTAAGGAATTACCAAGGCTACCCATGGATCTGGATTCCTGGCGTGAGCGATTGAAAAACTTTCAACAGTCCGGATTTCGAAATCATCCTGAATATCGAGCGGCATTGGGCGCCATTGATGTTCAGGAAAACCAGATTCTAGTGGACCGAGCAAGGAATCGCCCATTGATTGACCTTGTCGTTGGCGCCAACCAAGACGACACAACCTACATGATGGCCGAGTTGGATGATCGTTTTCGCCAAATCTATTTTGGCGGGGTCCGTGTCACTTGGAACATTTTCGATGGATACGAGACCAAGGGTCGTATCAATCTCGCCCAGGCGCTTCGCGACCAAGCGGTGGAGCGTAAGAAGCGACTTGCCCGAAAACTTGCACAAGACGCCCTGCAATTCCTGCACGAACTTGAAAACTCTAATGCCCGCATGGAGGCGGGTAAGGAGACACTTGATTGGAAGGACGGACGTTTGCGTAAGGCTGAAAAAAGTTTTGAAGCCGGCCAATTGCCGGAAATCGAGCTCGACCATCATCGTTTTGACTCTAAGTTTCATCATCATCAGTCTACTCTAGAAAATGCCCGTTTCCTGAGCCTTCTGCTTCAAGTGGATTTGCTCATTACACTCGGGCAACCAGTGCAAGAAAATCCCGGGCCATGAATCCTTTGTTGAAACGCCTAACCCTTATTTCCCTGCCCATTGCGGGGATTATTTTAGGAATATTTTATTTTTCTGTTACCGGGGTGGAGATTGCGCAGGCAACCAAAGAAACGGCCACTCATGCTATTCCCGGAAATCTTCGGGTTGTCCCCACTGAATGGAGTGTGCGACTTCAAGCCTCCGGTACCGTGTTGAGTAATGAAATCAAGGTTGGCGACAAAGTGGAGGCTGGCCAACTTCTTTTGGAATTGGACACTTCAGACATTGAGACAGAGTTAACTCTTGCTCGCAAATCTCTGGACGTTGCGACCAAGAAGAGAAAACTACCTTCCAATCACCAGCTATTATTGAACATCGAAATACTGAACCTCGACAAGCTGAAGAATTCTGTCGAGCGAGGGGTTTCATCATCCATAGACCTTGAGAGGCAACAGAAACGAGTTGATAATCTTAAGGAACTTGCAAATCTTGATGCCCTGGGACTGGAGCTTGCCGAGGCTCAGGCTCGTACGCATTTGACCCGTCTGGAAACCAATCACAGTCGATGCTTCGTCAAGGCTCCCGTTACCGGTGTGGTTACCTTCTCGTGGATTCTCAAAGGCTCCTATGCCGTACATAATACTGAGGCATTCCGTATTCAATCTGATGAGAAGATTGTGGAGGTCCGCATCAACGAGGACGATTTCTACGGTGTGAAAGAGGAGGTCCCTGCCAAGGTCCGCTTTTACAGCTACGGGCACCGTATTTTCTCCGGTAAAGTCTCCAAGATTCTTCCCGAGGCGGATCCTTCCACCCAGGAATATACTGTCAATCTCGATGTCGATATGGGAGGAGAACCACTTTACGCAGGGATGAGTGGGGAGGCGAGCATTGTGCTCGGTGTTGCTCCTGAATCCACAGTCATCCCACGTCGCGCCCTCATGGGCAACCGTGTTTTTATTGTCAAGGATGGTCGCGTCGAGCAACGCGAGGTTCAGGTTGGTTTCCGCGGGTTGAACAAGTTGCAGATTCTTGAAGGCCTGCAACCGGGCGATAAGGTTGTGGTTGAAAACCTTGACATGGTCCGCTCAGGTGGCCGGGTCCGCATAAAGAAGTGACCCACCCATGTCCTCGAGCCTTAGAATTGCCATACGCTTTCTTTTTGCGAAGAGAAAGTCGATGCTCATGTCCCTTGCGGGTATAACTTTTGGTGTTGCTTTCTTTATCGTAACACAGGCCCAGACCAGTGGCTTTGAGGGGTTCTTTGTTAAGACAATACTGGGGACGAATGGAGCTCTGCGCGTGCGGGAACGGATACAGGATACGCTTCGCAGCATGTCCGTGGATGATCAAGAAAGCGGTGGGTTCCAAATTTCCCACAAGGAAGGGAAGCGATATGTTGGCGATGTCGCACAACCTGAACTGGTTGCTGATGCCATCCGTCAGTTTGGTAATGTCTCCGGAGTCTCCAAGGTTGTCACAGGGAACGGACAACTTGTGCTCCGCGGACAGACCCGCCCTGCTCAAATCTATGGGATTGTCCTCGATGACCATCTAGGTGTATCCGATCTGGATGAACAGATTGTCTTTGGTGAACTTTCAGACTTTAGAAAGACGGCCAATGGGGTCCTTCTCAGTCGCTATCTCGCCGACCGGTTGGATGTCGGTCTTGATGAAAAAATTGTTCTCAAGGTAGCAGGGAAGAGCCGAAAGTTGACTGTCTCTGCCATTTATGAGACTGGTGTGCGTGATATCGACAAGGTCCGAATGTTTATCCACCTCCGGACAGCTCGTTCTGTTTTAGGCAAGGCTTTTGGTGCATCCTTCTTACAGGTC
>JABJCN010000122.1 GCA_018668635.1 Opitutia bacterium | reverse complement strand
TGTGGATTGTCTGTCTCGTCCATGGACACTTCCGTGATAAAGGAACCTTCGCCCTTGGTGGAAAGTATATGTCTGTAGATGCGTCCTGCCTCTGCGGTTGCTTCCAGGTATTTGCCAGCGATAACTCCAATTTCATTCCGGGTTGCTTGTATGGGTGAGTCAAGCCCGTCAACCTCAATGGATCCAATCAGTTCCGGATGACGGTTGAGAAAAGCTTCCAGTTGATTGGAATCTGTTGGTTTTCCTATTGAGTCCGCCACGTCTATCGTAAAAAAGTTACTACAGCTGGTATAGCCATCCACTATGTCAATATTGATATGGTCTGCATCAATGTAGAAAGGCTGGGTCCATCCGAGTTCCCGGATGGCAATCTCAGCAGCTGCCAGTACCGAAGGTGGTTGCGAACCCACGATACTATGCTCACGGTGAGACTTATTCCACACCGGTGTGACATTTGCGCCCTTATCACTTGCTTGGATACAGGCTTGTAACTGTGCCTTGGCCTGATGAGCGAAACGGTCGCCCATGCCAAAAGTTATTTTCTCTATTTTTAGATAGTTGTCCATGGGATGCTGTTTAAATATTTAAGCGGATAGAAGGTGGGGCGGTGGGATGTAAGGTCAAGCTTCTGATTGATAGGGCGTTCTTATGCTTGGATTCGTACTGCGGATATAGATTTATGTTCATTATAAAATCCTTTCCTAAAAAGAATCCGTGCAAGCGATATAATCATGTAAGACAGGTGTCTACATACCGTGGGCAAGTGGAAAATGTCAGAGGCTTTGATCTTGCATACAGTGTACCCCTACAGTTAGGATTAAAGGATCATGAAAAAACTTATCACAATCTTTCTTCTCTTTGGAACTATCAGTTTGTTTGGCGCCAAGAGTACTAATTCGGTACAGGGCATTCCATTCAAGGATATAGACGGGAACCCCGCTTCCTTAAAAAACTATGACGGAAAGGTTGTCCTCATCGTTAATGTGGCTTCAAAATGCGGTCTTACCCGACAGTATCGTGGTTTAGAGGCAACCTATCGCAACTACAAGTCGGATGGGTTTGTGGTACTGGCCTTCCCATGCAATGATTTTGGCGGTCAGGAACCCGGGACAAATGCTGAGATCAAGGAGTTCTGCTCTGACCGATACGACGTGAGTTTTCCTCTTATGGACAAGATTAGTGTGAAGTCCGGTCCCAAGCAACATCCTTTGTACACTGCGCTGACTGGTAAGAATGGAGCGTTCCCAGGCAATGTTAAGTGGAATTTCGGTAAGTTCCTTATTGGGCGGGATGGCAATCCCATCAAACGTTTTGAGCCCGGGCAGAAGCCCGACGACGCCAAGGTCATTGCCGCGATTGAAGCTGCGCTAAAGCAGAAGTAATCACCGCTTGGGGTAGTATCACCCCGAGGCAACTCATCGGTCATGTCCAGTGATACGCTTCCTCTTACGCCTGAGCTTCTGGGATATCTACAAAAGGTATCCTTGAGGGAACCACCGGTTTTACGTCGTTTGAGGGAGGAAATAACTGCACATCCATATGCTTCGATGCAGATTTCTCCTGAGCAGGGGCAGTTCATGGCACTTCTGATCAAGCTCATTGGTGCAAGGCGGACTCTTGAGATCGGGGTCTTTACCGGATATAGTTCCATTGCTGTTGCCCTTGCTCTTCCTCAGGATGGATGCATTACCGCCTGCGATGTTGATGAGGACTTTATCTCAATTGCCCGAGGATACTGGGATGAAGCCGGGGTTTCCAACAAAATCGATTTACACATGGCACCGGCGCTCGATACCCTGCAGCAACTTCTCGATCAGGGTTCCACAAATTCCTATGACCTTGCATTTATCGATGCCGACAAATGCAACTATCCAAATTATTATGAAAAATGTCTCCAACTGGTTCGTCCCGGTGGGATTATCCTGGTTGATAATGTACTCTGGGGTGGCAGGGTTGCAAATCAGGATATTTATGATGAGGATACCTTGGGGATTCGCCGTTTGAACACCATTATTCATGCGGATGATCGTGTGGATGTCAGCATGATCCCAATTGGTGACGGCTTGACTCTGGCTCGAAAACGTTGATTGGGTTCAGTTTTCTTTTGTTTGAAACTTTTATTTGGTTTCCAGCGTTTAATCCCTTACTCCCCATTTGTTTCTTAATTTTCTACACCCAACAATAACACCGTGCTAATTCTGTAGCCCGAACCAATACCACACATGAAATACATTATCACCCTATTGATTACTGCCTTGGCAACATCTCTTACTGCCGCTCCACCTGAAGGTGGAAAGGGCAAGAAACCTGGTGGTCCTCGCAAGCTTCCTCCTCAAATTGTCAAAAAGTTTGATGCCGATGGCGATGGCAAGCTTAGTGAAGCAGAAATGGCCAAGGCCCACGAGGAAATGAAGAAACGTCGTGAAGAACGCCTCAAGGCATTTGACAAGGATGGTGATGGAAAACTTACCGGTGACGAGCAGATCACTGCGCTCAAATCCATGCTTGAAAAGAGCGAGGGTATGAAGAAGAAGATGATCGAGCGTTTTGACGCAGACAAGAGCGGCGATCTCTCTGATGCTGAAATTGGTGAAGCCGCAAAGGGCTTTTTCCGTGGCGGGCCAAAGGGTAAGAAGCCTGGTGGGAAAAAAGGTAAACCCGGAGAAGGAAAACCAGGAGGCAAGAAGGGGAAGGGTAAGCCCAAGGCTGAATAACCTGTATTATAAG
Source organism: Opitutia bacterium (assembly GCA_018668635.1). GTDB lineage: Bacteria > Verrucomicrobiota > Verrucomicrobiia > Opitutales > JABJCN01 > JABJCN01. The sequence goes on along the minus strand of JABJCN010000122.1, from coordinate 32,211 downwards.
AACCTTTGATTGGGAAACCCGGGCCGGAAATGGTCCGGGTTTTTCTATTTTTACCTGAAGGGAAACAGGGGCGGTCTCAATCCACCCGTACGCGGAAAAATCCACTACCCTCGGAGTCGGGGATAAAGATCGTGACCTCTGTGAAAGTTTCTCGGTCGAGTCGGTTCACGGAGGCGCTGTGAAAGATCAACCGGCTCCCATGTCTTCAGGGCAGGGGAACGTTCCTCGTTATTTTTGGCCCTGATTGTCCACTCTGTACTACAAGTTAATTATTGTTTGCGAATCGGATTATTTTCTTTGAAAAAAAAGGTTATGTTGAGTCTATGGATGGAGTGGAATCGATGTGGTTTTTTAGGTGCTTTTCCGGATTGAACAAAAGAGGGTAGTATGTGCCATCCATTGGTTGGCCCTTGGGGACCTTGGGGTAGTTGTCGGTACCTGGGGAGTCCGGGCTGTCATCCTCACGATTGGAGATGACTCCATCTGCAAAGACGTTGATCAGCGTTGCCCGGCGTTGGCGGTCGGACCGGTTTTCATAGGAACCGTGCATGAGGAGTGGGTGGTGGAAACTGGCTTCCCCAGCCTTCATCTCAATGGGGGTCTTGCGCTCGAAGTCTGCAATCTGTTCCGGTGTGAGGAGGCCCCGCACGGCATTCATGTCCCCTGCGAGGTCGAGCTTGTCCACGAGGCCCCACTTATGGCTTCCAGGAACATAGTACATACAACCGTTTTCGGTGTCGACGTTGTCGAGCCCCATCCAGCAGGTAAGGTGTGCCATGGGGGTGGTCCATGTCCAGTAGGAGTAGTCCTGGTGCCATGCAACGACACTGCCATGATTGGCCGGTTTGCTGAAGAGCTGGTCGTGGAACAGGTGAAATCCCTTGCCCAGCAACTGGTAGGCGGCCATGAGGAATGCTGGGTTCCAGAGGATGTCGTGGAAGGCTGGTCGCACGCGCCATGCACCGAGTGCGTGAAAGAGTACGGTTTCGGCGTCGCCTGACTCATTGCTATGATACTCGTAAAAGAATTCACGACCATCGTGATCGGGGTCAACCATTTGGGCCAACTGTTCACGAAGTGCCTCGATTTGCGTTTCCGTGAGGAGCGGGATGCCGTGGATGAAGCCGTTTTCCTTGAAATGTTTGATCTGCTCGACCGAGAGCCTGTAGGGTTCCCATTCCTCCGGGGTTTGAGGCTGTGGAAAGAGGTCGGTAAGGAGGTTGGCCGTGAGTCCGAGATCGTGTGCCATGAAGTGTTCTACTTTTCAGATGTTTTCATCCAGGCCTTTGGGAACAGGCCGGGTCTGGAGCGGTCCGGGTGGCGGTTGGGGAAGGTGGGGCCACGGTCAGGGTCGAGGCGAAGGTTGAGGCCTTTGCTTTCGGAGAGGAGCTCGAATAGACGTTGGTTGAGCTTTTCAACTGTCTGCCTGTGTTCGGGTTGAAATATAAGGTTGGTGGTCTCGTGGGGGTCGGCCTGAAGGTCGTAGAGCTCGTTGACGTCCCAGAGACCGTGGTAGCGGATGTACTTGTAGCGTTCACCACGGATGGCATGCAGGGTGGGCGTGTGCGGATAGTTGCGTTCCCAGAAGTATTCGTAGAGGACATAGTCGCGCCATGGAATGTCCTGCCCGAGGGCAAGGCGGTAGAAGCTGCGACCGTCCATGTGGGCTGGGGTTTTGAGTCCGGCGGCCTCGAGGATGGTGGGGGCGATATCGATATTGGCCACGACCTTGTTGATGGTGGTGCCTGCCTTGATGGAGGCAGGGCAGTGTAGCAGGAGTGGGATGCGCATGGAGGCCTCGTAGGCTGTACGCTTGTCAATCAGGCCCTGTTCCCCGAACTGGAACCCGTTGTCGCCGAGGTATACCATGAGCGTATCCTTGATCTCGTTGCGTTCCTCGAGTTTTTTGAGGATGCTGCCGAGTCCCTCATCCACGGCGAGGAGGGTCTCGCAATAGCGGATGTAGTATTTGTTGAGGTCAAACCCTTGTAGGTTGTAGGCGAAGTCAACTCCGTGGCGGCTGTTGCGCTGGTCTTTCAACCATCGGGGTTTGTTTCGGTAGTTGGTCTTGGTGTCGACGAAGGTGGGGGGGAGGGGGAGTTTCTTGTCCTTGTAGCGACCAAGGTGTCGGTCAGCAGCCACAAAGTCAGCATGGACGGCCTTGTGGGAGACATAGAGGAAGAAAGGTTTTTTCTTGTCATGCTTCCGGTTGTCTAGCCAGTCGAGTGCGTATTCTGTGAGCTCATCTGTTATGTAGCCTTTTTGTGGGACACGCTTCCCATTGACATTGAATCCGTCGTAGTTGTTCTGTGGCACCTTGCGGGAGGTCCCGTGACCATCTGCCCAATAGGTACCTTGTCCCTTGAAGCTCACCCAGTGGTCGAACCCGGGCTGTTTGTGGTCGATATTCCCGCCCATGTGCCATTTGCCGATGAAAGCGGTCTCATACCCGTTGGCCTGCAGGTACTGTGGGAAGTAGATGAGGTTGTCCGGCAGCGGGTTGTAGTTGTCCACCACATTGTGGTTGTGGGCGTAGAGACCTGTCAGTATGGAGGCCCGGCTTGGTGAACACAACGAGGTGGTGACAAAGGCATTTGGAAAGTGGGCGCCATCACGGGCCAACCGGTCCATGTTGGGCGTCTCAAGGAAGGGGTGTCCCAGGAAGCCCATTGCGTCATGACGCTGGTCATCCGTCAGGACCACGATAATATTGCGGGCCTCTATATCCCTGACCTTCGGCAGGGCAAAGCCTGCACCCAATACAGAACCTGCCAGAGACAGGGCTGCTATGGTTGCGGCAATTCTCATTGGATATTTCAAGCCAATGCCTTTGCTGCCTCCGCCTTCATCTTGGCCAGACCGGTTTTGGCTACCTTCAAGGCATCCTGTTTCCAGTATTCCCGGTTGAAGACTTCGAGGGAAAGGGCGGGGCTTGCCCCGACTGCAAGGAAGTTCCTGAACAGGCGGGTGAGTGGTGCAATGCCATCTCCAGGATAGACGCGGTGCTCGTCTCGTATGGTCTCGCGAGGCGGGTCTGCGGGATAATCGTTCATGTGATAGCAGTGTAGCGCATTGGCGCTGAGGAGCTTGATGCCGTCAAAACCGGAGCCGCCTTTGTAGGTGTGGTAGGCGTCACCAAGGAAGCATGCCTTCGGATGGTCGGCCTCGATTGCAATATAAATGGCGGTGCTGACTCGACCGATTGTGCCGTTGCCCCCCCACATCTCGATTTGCGGGATTACATCCATCTTATCTCCAAGTTCAAGAAGTGCACGGTAGCGCTCCGCAACTCTAAGTGGGTCAATTGCCTCTTTCCATGGTGCACCGGCGGGAGGGGCCGCAATATGGGTTCCCCCGAGCTGGGCGATGGTGTCCATGTCCCGTTTGGCCTCCTCGAGTCCGGCCTTGCGTTGATTGTCGTCGTCGACAATCCACTTGGCAAAACCGATGGCGCTGAAAACCTTGAGTCCATGATCCTTTATGCGTTTGCGCAGATCCTTGAGCTTTCCTCCGGATTCCTTATAGGCATTGATGGTGCGAAACCATGGCTCGATGCCATCATAGCCCGCCATCCCAGCTACATCTACCTCCTTCTCAATGCCCAGCTTCTGGCCACGAATGGTACTCATGTTTAGGCAGTATCTAAAGGGATCCTTACCCGGTTGAGGAGGTGCTGCGATGGTGCCCGGTGTGGCGAGGATGCCGGTGGCTGCTGCAGTGCCTGCAGCCTTTCTGAAGAAATCTCTCCTTGAATGGTATGTGTTCATTGTGGGATCAGTTGGGTTGCGGATTATAAAATGGATTTACCGGGAATGAGAGAGGAACCACTCAAACAGTTTTGGATTATCGTAGGTCTTGGTCCATGAATCATGCCCGGCTTCAGGATAGATGGTGAACTGCACATCCTTGCATCCGGCTTTCTTTAGGGCATCTATCATTCGCTTGGTTTGTTCGGGTTTGACAACATTGTCCCTGCCACCGTGGAAGGCCCAGACGCCAAGGTTCTTGAAAGCCTCTGGTTTGGAACGTTTAGCTGCGTATACCTTGATCCATTCTCCGCCTCCACAGACCGGGGCAATGGCCGCGAATTTTTCAGGATGTGCCAGACCCAGACTGAACGTTCCAAAACCGCCCATACTGAGGCCGGTCAGGTAGACTCGTGCGGGATCACATCGGTGGTTGACCAGCACGTGGTCGAGCAGGGCGACGAGGGCTTCATTGTCCCAGATTTGGTTCTTGGGGCACTGCGGGGAGATGATGACAAAAGGGAGATCCTGGCCATTCCTGACCAGTTTTGGCGGTCCGTGGACAGTAACTTGCTCAAGGTTGTCACCCCGTTCTCCGGCTCCGTGAAGGAAGAGGATAACCGGCCATTTACTGTCTTTTTCGGCCTCATACTTTTCCGGAAGGTATAGCTGATAGCCAATAGAAACCTTTCGAGCAACCTCCGTTTCCAGCTTTTGTGCGGTTTGGGTAGCATTCAGGTTGTTGATGCCCAGTAGAGCCAGAATCTGTATGTAAGCTCGAAACTGCATTTTATTTGTGAATTAATTTTGGTTGGGCTTTCTCCCATTCCTTTTTATTAACTTCCTTGACCTTCTGTAGAATGGCGAAGGCCCCTTTCTTGTTGCCGACAACAACGTCGGTGTGGCCATCGCCATTGATGTCTGTACCGGCTACCTGGGTGCCGGTTCCGGAGTTGTCATCAATGAGGTGCGGAATATAATGGACACCCTGTTTTGTGCGGGTGAGTTGAAACCAGTAGATAACAGCCGGGGCATTGGGTTCAAAGTCCTTTGTTGGACCGTGTGCCCAGAATCGCTTGCCGGTCAGGATATCCTTGAGCCCGTCACCATTCATGTCAACAAGATCAATAGCGTGAATTTGACTAAATTTGACACCGTAGGGGCTTTCCTTCGGTTCCTTGTTGATAATTATATGCTGTTTAAACGTTATTGCTCCATCCTTTGAGCTTCCCTGGTTCTCGAACCACACCAACCCGTAGCCATGGCCATCCAGGCTCGTTATGACATCGTTATCTCCGTCCCCATCGACATCATAGGCATACATCTGTGCTCCGCCTCTTCCTTTACCAAAGGGTATTGTGTGGTGTCGCCAATCCTGACCCTCAACTTTTTCAGGTTGTTCCCACCAACCTTCTCTGGAGAGGATGTCCATGCGCCCGTCCCCGTTTACATCCCCGGCACCATAGCCGTGAGTGTAGCGCTGCCATGGCCCCTTTTGGGAGATTGTGACGAATTTCCATGGCTTGGCCGGGTTTTTCCAGTCACCCTTTACATACCCAAGTCGACCGCCCGAGTGAAGAAGAAGCTCCGGGTTTCCATCGTTGTCCATGTCCTCCAGTCGCGGTGACTCGCCATTGGATGTCTGAAAAATGTGGTGCTCAGGCCAAAGACCTTCCTTATTCTTCGGGTTTTCGTACCAGGTTGTATTTTTTCCCGGCCATCCGAAAACAAGTACATCCATCCAGCCATCGGCATTGAAGTCGTGGGTGTATGTCAGGAAGTTGTTTGAGTAACCATTGCGGCGACTCAGTTCCCCGGGAAAACCGGGTAGCTTTTTCTTTTTACCGTCCTTATTGATTTCAAAGGTATCTTTGTCGGAATAGAGTGCGGAACGTTTCTTGAAGTCCGGCCCGGCGTACCAGTAGGGCCCGACAACGACATCGCCGTGACCATCCTTATTAAAGTCCCCGGCGTGTCCGCCCTCGGCCCAGAAATGAGGAGTGAGGTGATGCTTTTCCCAGGTTCGCAGAAGATAGTCCTTGGCTAGGACAGGGGTGATTGAGAGGAGGAGGAGGGGGAGAATACGAGTATTCATAGTTGGATTATTTTATTTGTTGGTAGGGAAAAGTCCTATAGTTAATAGTAGAGGGCAAGTTGAATGTCCCTCTAATTTTTAAAAAGGACTTTCCCCAGTCGCGGGTTGGCGTTGTCGGCCAAAGCTTGCCTGAATTCCTTCAAGGGGTGGCTCGTCTCGATTTGGGTTTGAATGATGCCTTTTTCAACTAAGTCAAAGATTTTTAAATAGGTGGCATCGGTTGTATCCTGACCGGCTTCTTCCAGCCAGCGGGTTACCCAGAATCCGGTTAGTCGAATATTGTTGAAGATCAGGTATCGTGTGGGAAAACGGGTGGGTTCCCCGGTCATGGCCCCGATTGTGACGTGGATGCCGCCTCGGCCCAGGGTTTTACAGAGGCGATAGGCGCTTTGCCCGCCAATTGAGTTCAGCGCAAGTTGTGGTTTCAATCCGTTTGTAATCGTATCCAGTGTTTTGGGATAATCATCGTTGTCGAGCAGGGCGATGTCGGCACCCAGTTCAAGGAGCGGTTGGCAAAGTTCCTCGCGACGAACAAGGTTGATGGTGCGCAGTCCCATATGTCTTGCAATTTGAATGACGGCGATTCCCACGGCAGAGTTTGCAGCGTTCTGGATGATCCAGTCACCGGGCTCAAGATTTGTCACTTCCTGAAGCAGCAACAATGCAGTGGGTGGATTTACAAAGGCTGTTGCTGCTTGTTCGATTGGGATTCCTCGAGGAACCTTCACAAGATCTTTTGCCGGTGCAATCATGTTGGTCTGCCAAGATCCAATCCCATATGGAATCCTGACACGTTCTCCAAGGCCAAGGGTGGAAACTTCTTTGCCTTTTTCCACGATCTCGGCGATGCCCTCAAGTCCCGCAACCGCAGGCAATGGGGGCAATGTACCATAGGTCCCACCTATAATTCCTAGATCAGACGGGTTGATGGACGCCGCGAGCATGCGCAGGCCGACTTCCCCGGTAGTGGGTCCGGATAATTCAGATTCCATCAGACGGAGAACCTCCTCGGGTTTGCCGTGTTCGGAAAAGACAAGTGACTTGTTTTTCATGAAATAAAGGTTGAACCCGGAAGCGGTTCCGCATTCAAGGTTTTAGATTAATCTTTCAACGAATAATTATGGAACACCCATTTCTAAATCCCGAATTTGAAATCCGTTGGTCTCAACTCAAGCCTGAATGCATTGAGCCGGACATTACAAAAGCCCTTGAGGAGGCTCAGGGTCGTATTGATGAATTGGCTGGTAGTGGCCTCGATGACCGAACTTTTGACAATACATTGCTGGCCGGGGAGTCTGCAACAAACACTCTGGACCGGGCGTGGGGATTGGTCGGGCACCTGGATTCAGTATGTAATTCGGACGCACTGCGTAAGGCGTATAACGCGATGTTACCCAAGGTCACGGAATTCTACGCCCGGATACCTCTCAACGAGAAGCTTTGGGAGGTCCTCAAGGCCTATGCGACAACGGATGAAGCCGCTGGCTTGACCGGTCCCCGTAAGCGATTCCTTGATGAGACCCTTGCTGACTTTCGTGACCAGGGTGCGGATCTACCACCTGAGTCCAAGAAGCGCCTCGAGGCTCTCGAGGCAGAGTTGGCACAAATTACCCAAAAGTTTGGCGAAAATGTATTGGATGCAACCAATGCATGGGAACTTTATGTTGATGATGAATCGAAACTGGCCGGGCTTCCGGAGACGGCAAGGGCCACCGCCTTGGCGGATGCAAAGAGCAAGGGGAAGGGGACGGATGAAGCCCCGGTATGGCGATTTACCCTGCATTATCCTTCCATGGCGCCTGTTCTCCAGCACCTTGATGATGAAGAGATTCGCCGTAAGGTTTGGAAGGCTTCGTCATTGGTCGGACACAAGGATTCCCATGACAATACCGATCTCATCTGGAAGATACTGAAACTGCGTCAGGAAAAGGCGGAAATCCTGGGCAAGGATGATTTTGCTGACATGGTCCTGGAACGAAGGATGGCCAAGGATGGTTTAACAGCCGACAGTTTTGTAACGGACCTGCATGATAGAATAATTGAAGCATTTGAAACGGATGGGCAAAACCTCCGTGAATACAAGGCCAACAGGAACGGCGGCGATCCATCAATGTTGAAACCATGGGAGGTCGGCTACTGGGCCGAGAAGCAAAGGAAGGAGTTATACGATTTTGACGAGGAGGAGTTGAGACCCTACTTCCCGGTCGGCCGGGTCATTGACGGATTGTATGATCTCGCACAGCGTGTCTTCGGCCTTCGTATTGAGGAACGCACGGCGGTTTTTCATGAGGTTGGTAAAACCGGCGACATCGATCCGGGTGCTGTCGAGGTGTGGCATCCCGAGGTCAAATATTATGATATGTTCGATGCCAATGACGGACGTAAAATGGGAAGCTTCTTTACCGACTGGCATCCACGGGAACCCAAGCGGGGCGGTGCCTGGATGAATTTCCTTTGCACAGGAGCACCCGGTGCAGATGGTAAACTCACTCCACACCTGGGGCTGATCTGTGGCAACATGACACCGGCAACTGAGGGCAAGCCTGCCTTGCTGACACATCGTGAGGTGGAAACTATTTTTCATGAGTTTGGTCACCTCATTCATCACCTTTGTGGCGAGGTGGAAATCCGCAGTCTCAATGGTGTGGACGTGGCTTGGGACTTCGTTGAACTACCTTCGCAAATCATGGAGAACTGGTGCTGGGATCGCGCGAGTCTCGATCTTTTTGCCCTCCATCATGAGACTGGTGACCCCATACCGGAAGAATTGTTCCAGAAGATGCTAAAAGCCCGAAACTACATGTCTGCCACTGACAATATGCGTCAGCTTTCCTTTGGGAAAATGGACCTTGAACTCCATCGTCGATTTGCAAAAGGCGAACCCCGTGACCTGGATGAAGTGGTTGGCGGTATCCAGGAAACCTATGTCATGAAGACTGATCCACCCGCACCCCACAATGCCCGCAAATTCACGCATCTTTTCTCGTCAAGTGTTGGTTACGCGGCAGCCTACTATTCGTACAAGTGGTCGGAGGTTCTCGATGCGGACGCCTTCACCCGTTTCAAGGCTGAAGGAGTTATGAGTCCTCAAGTTGGTATGGATTTTCGCCGGAAGATTCTCAGTCGTGGCAATTCAGAAGATCCGGCCAAACTATTTCGGGACTTCATGGGTCGCGACCCAAAACTGGAAGCCTTGCTCGAACGCGCAGGACTGGTTTGATATCGCAGAGTCCTCGGCGTTTTGTGTTCCGGGCCTAATACTCTCCCCAGGTTTCGGTTGACTGCTTGTAAAAGTATCTGGGGCTGTTGCTGCCTTCGTGGTAGTACAGCCAACTACGACTGTTTGATTGATAAAAATTAGGATAATTTGTGGAGTTGGTCCAGAGCCAACCCAAAGACTCATCCCAGAACCAGATTGAATTCGTCGATTCACTTAGCCTATAGAGCCAACCCAGATTTATCTGATAAATCCAGTTGGAACCTGAATCCCAATAATACGAAAACCAATCGAAATAATTCCATCCACCACCTATCTCTGTAGCTAGATTCCATGAATAGACATTGGAGTAATTATCTACTGCAGTTTGATTGAGGTATGAAATTACCCGAACAGTAGAGTTTTCGACTTCACTCTTTATCTCATTTTCATCCCTTAAAGTATCTACCGGAAAGGGATTCATTAGTTTATCGGTAACAGTTGTTACAGATGTTAACATCTCCAAGGCATACTGACTTTTAACCGCATAGTTGACATCTTGAATCTCAACCCCGACCAACTTTGAAGAAACAATTCCGACTACATTTCCATTGTTTTTATCTATCAATGCGCCACCTGAGTTTCCTGCGTGCAGTTGAGCGCTGATTTGAAAAATTCGTTGGTCGCCCCATGGTTCCAATGCATTAATCACACCTTCGGTATACGTCTTGGAATTTCCGGATGTCCATGGATAACCTATAGTAAAAACATCGGTCCCCAAGCTTACGTTTTCCGCTGTTACCATGGGTAATGCCTGAAACTGTCCTGTAACCTTTAAAAGTGCCAAGTCATTATCTGCACTATAGGTAATCAATTGGGCCTCGTAGTACGTGCCTTCGAGGGAAACTTCAATCCTGATGGCATTTTGAACAACGTGATGATTTGTTACGATATAACCATTTTCTGTTACAAAAAACCCTGTTCCGGTTGCCACTTCTGCAATATCAGGTGTCGATGAGTTATCAGTCGGGTCACTTCCTGCATTTACTTCGTCAAAGTCGCTAGTGCCATCATTATCTGTGTCAGCCAGAAGATCACTGGTCCCAATGGATTCCTCTTCCAGTTCTGTTAAGCCATCCCCGTCCTTATCTTCAGAAGAATCATCGGTGATCGTTATGGTAAATGCCTGTTCAAGTGTATTGCCTGCTTCATCTTTCACCTGAATCAAAATTGCATAGTTTGACTTTGTTTCGTAGTCGAATGTTTGAAGTGTCTTTAGTTTGTTCCCACTCACCATAAATAATGTGTTATCTGTATCCCCTTCTCCTGGAACTAAGGCGAATACGTGGCTGTCTTCTGTATCCGGGTCGGTTACCGTGATAGTCGCTATTATTTCAGATTCCTTGATACTTTCATTAATCGCAACTTGGCTTAATTCGATGGCTAATGGAGGTTGGTTTGTTGAAGGAGATGTATCGTTAACTGACTTTATACGGAGAATCGGTCCAAGCGGGTACTCATTGGTATTGTTTATAATTTGTGCCCTTAAAAGAAATGACGCTGCTTCGGGAGTTGTGAATGCCCATTCGTAACCCGGTCCTTCCGATGAAACCCCATCCTTGATGATCTCCGAATCGCCCAGACTTATATCGTCAAGGTACCAGCCAAATGCCTCCGATGTTTGGCTGTAAATATATTCTATTGATGGTGGGTTGTGGATTTGAAAACGAATACGAACGGGCTGCCCTTCATAATCTCTAAGTGACACATTTCGTGATGAGAATTCCGTGGCATAGCCTGATGCCCCTGTGCCATTGCGGGTTTCGAGAGTGGTCCAGTTGCTGCCGGAATCTGTCGATATCTGGACTAACGCCTCCTGGCCGGTTGCAATAATTCCCAACTGGTCCTGCCAGGATAGGATTGAGTTGCTTCCGGGAAGGATATCATAATCAATTTCAAGGGTCTGGTCCGTTGCATCGGTTGAAGCCAGACGATACGCCTTTGTGCCTGTAGCTTTTACTGTATCCTGGATTGAGGAATAGCTTCCGGTTGTTGTTGTTTTAATGTTTCTTGAATCCTCTGCACCAAGATCACCGGGCCAGCTGACGATTTCCCAAAGCCATAGCCGATAGGCTGTGGCTGCAGGTACAGGTGCAACACTATAAGAAACTTCAACATTGGTTTGATAGGTCTGCAACCCGATCACTTCTGTAGCTGACCAATCGGGGGAGATATCCGTCTTTATGTTTTCTTGATTCGAGACGTTTGCGGATTGTGAGCCTGTGGAACCATCGGGCATGGTATAGGACAGGCTGTATGCTCCATCATTTGTGACTGGAATGGCATAACCACCGGAATCAGGTGTGACTGCGTGGTATGGACTGTCATCCACATTGATGGTGATTCCCCCGATGCCCTCGCCTTCATCATAGAATCCATTTCCATCTGTATCGTAATAGGCAACGCCTGTTATGAAAGGTTGGTCGTAGTTGCTTTCAGTAGCCAATGCATGAGTAACGAGTAGTGGTCCCACCGAACCATTGGTACCTTCGACCACGCCTACTCCAATTTCCCGGATATTGTTGCGATATACATTTGTTCGGTGTCCCGATGGATCCTGCATGCCCGCATAGGTTAATCCTGTACTGGCACTGGTTCCCCAGTCGACAATGAATGCGGCGTGGGAATCCCATATGGACTCACTGTATGAGGAGACGTTTTCAGCCACAGTGCTGTAGTCGTAGCCCTGACGACTAATGCGGTCACCGACCTTGTCCCCTGACTGGTTTGGTGATATGGCACCGCTTGAGCTATCATGTCCCTGAAATTCATTGTTCAACATGTCCTCAGTATGCAGGCGGGCTGCAGTGGTGAGTTTTGTATTTGGGGCTAATGGCGGCAGGGTTGAGGGTATGGCGGTGTCTGAACCTGCTGCCTGTGCGCCCGGTCCAAATTGAGTGCCGGAGAACTGAGCGGCAAGTACATCGAGGTCTACATTGAAATATTCATAGGCATAGGTTACATCGCTGTCTGTTGTTTTTACAAGGCGTTGAAGGTCTGCTTGGGAGTCAGATCTGGCCCTGTTAACCAATTCTATTACATTTTGTTCCTTTGCGGTTGGGGTTCCTATTGACCATTCGCGAGTGGCGAGAGTGTCTCCGATTTGGATGTTATCAAAAATCCATCCAAGGTTGGTTCCTGTACCAGGATAGTAACTCCCACTTGAAAATGTATAACGAAAACGAAGTTGTAGGGAAGTACCTGCAAATGCTGCCATCGAAACGGATTGCAAAGTGAAACTTCCATCCCCGGAATTGTCGGCCCCATTCTTGTTCCATATATTTGTCCAGTTGGCCCCGTTGTCAGAGCTAACCTCCACATTGGCAACCTGTGTGGAACTGCTCCAACCCATTTTGCTTTCAAAAAATAGGTATGTACTTGAACCTGGCGTGAAAGAGCTGCTTAACTGGATAAATTGGTCACCTTGGTCTGAATCAGTATGTGTCAGATGAAAGGCATTGCTACCTTCCGGTGCAATTTCTGATTGTATCGCATCATATCCGGTTGCCGTCTGGGAATTTACCGCAGGTGACTCAGATTCTGCATCCTCCGTGAGGAGTGTTGCTGCCTTGGCTGTATTGGCTAATGAGATTGCTATGAGTGTAACGCTCCAGAGGTTCGAGTAAATTGAAACTTGAAAATTCTTCATTATGGGTAACCTTTTATTTCTAACAAAATCTTATTGAAAAAAGAGGATTTAACAATGGAAATTTTAATTTTGATCTTGTTGCCAATCGGTCTTGGGCTCTGGGCCCAGTTGCGGGTCAGTTCAACCTATAATCGCTATCTTAGGGTTGAATCACGTGGACGTATCACAGGGGCGGAGGCGGCACGTTTTGTCATGCAACATGCGGGCATACAGGATGTGGATATTGCCGTGACTCCCGGTAGATTGACTGATCACTATGATCCGGTAAACCGTCGATTGGCCCTTAGTCAGGATAATTATCATGGTACAAGCCTTGCTGCCTTGGGAGTATCTGCACATGAGGCTGGTCATGCTATCCAGCATAAGGTCGGTTATTCGATGTTGAACTTGCGGATGGCACTGGTTCCGATGACAGGTTTTGCCTCCAAGGCTCTCCCCATGCTTATAATTGCCACCTTTTTTCTTCCCATTCTTCCACTAAAGACGGTCCTCCCTTTAATCATTGGTGTCTACATGATCCTGACTGTCTTTCAGTTGATTACACTTCCCGTTGAGTTTGATGCCAGCAAGCGAGCCAAGGAGGAACTGCTTCATCTGGGAGTCATCGAACAGGATGAGATGGTTGGCATACATGAAACTTTGGATGCGGCTGCATGGACATATGTTGCTGCATTCGTTACCAGTCTGGGATCTCTGCTATATTATTTACTTTTGCTTACGGGACGGCGAAACTAATCGTCTTTCGAGATTTGAAGTAATTCAATACCCTTGGCAAGTCCTGATGCCTCATCAACATCCACGATGCAACCGCGTATGGCGATGTCTTCAGTTGCAACAGTAAACCTTCTTGGTAACCCGTCTAGAAATCGTCCCAGTACTGGCTCGATATCTCGACCCAGAACAGACTTGTAGGGCCCGCACATCCCTGCATCTGAGAGATAGGCTGTTCCCCTTGGGAGTATTCGCTGATCTGCTGTGGGAACGTGTGTATGAGTACCCACTACAAGACTGGCAATTCCATCAAGATACCATCCAAGTGCGATCTTTTCAGAAGTTGCCTCTGCATGTATCTCAACTAGGACAGCTTGGGCTCCAGCAGCTTTTAACTCCTCGGTGTATCGACGGGCTGTCTGGAAAGGGCATTCAGGATGCACTCGCATGAACTGTCGACCAAGAACTGTAACAACTCCAAGTTTTAGTCCGTTCTTTTCAATTATTAAATATTTTAGCCCGGGATTGGATTCTGGGAGGTTGGCCGGTCGGCATAACCAATGGAGTTTCCCGATTTCTCTTTCGAACCCTCGTTCATCCCACAAGTGGTCGCCAAGCGTTATTCCGTCGACACCCGAATTATGCAATGCGGTTGCGATTCGGGTGTTGATACCCGCACCTCCAGCGGCATTTTCACCATTGGCAACAATAAAATCCAGATCATGAGTCTTTCGGAGTTCGCGGGCAACTTCCATGACGAAGTTACGTCCAGGTCGACCGACAATGTCTCCGAGAAAGGCAATTTTCATTTTTTCGCGCTTGTAAAATTCAGCATTCTAGGGTTTTTTTATCCACTTATTTTGAGCGTATATTCCAACAGAAAACAAGGTTAAATGATGAAACCGGAATCCGTATTGGACTTCCCTCCACAACAAGACGAGATCGGCCCTGAAATGTCTGGGGCAGATGTACTCGTGAAATCACTGGAGCGCGAAGGGGTAGATGTTATATTCGCTTATCCTGGTGGAGCTTCCATGGAAATGCATCAGGCATTGAATCGATCTGAGGGAATTCGTACGATACTTCCTCGGATTGAACAGGGTGGAGGATTTATGGCCCACGGCTATGCTCGAGCTACTGGAAAGGCAGGTGTCTGTATGGCTACCAGTGGTCCTGGTGCTACGAATCTTGTAACATGTATCGCTGATGCTTACATGGATAGCATTCCTCTCATTGCCATTACTGGCCAAGTATACCAGCAGTTCATCGGCAAGGGTGCTTTTCAGGAGACTGATTTCTTTGGGATGACACTTCCCGTTGTGAAGCATAGTTTTCTTGTTCTGGAAGCGTCAGAGTTACCTCGTGTCATCAAGGAGGCTTTCCACATTGCAACAACTGGCAGACCCGGTCCGGTTGTTGTGGATATTCCCAAGGATGTTCAGCAAGAAATCTACAAGCCCGTTTTCCCTGGCTCAATCAACCTACCTGGGTATCCAGACTTACCTAAGGCATCTGATGTTGATTTGGAGAATGTTCTGCAACTTTTGGAAAAGGCGACCAGACCGGTTCTCTATACAGGTGGAGGCATTCTTTCTGCTGATGCACATGAGGAAATGCGAAAGTTTGCGGAACTCACTGGAATTCCTGTAGCGTCAACCCTGATGGGTTTGGGGGCCTTTGATCCAGGGCATCCTCAATCCCTCTATTGGTTTGGCATGCATGGTACCGTTGTAGGGAATTGGGCCGTTTGCGAGAGTGATTTGCTTATCTGTGCGGGTGCTCGGTTTGACGACCGCATAACCGGCAAGGTCGACAAGTTTGCACCGGATTCCACTATCGTACATTTTGACCTTGATACGTCCGAGCATTGTAAGAACAAGTACGCTCATTTCCCAATTCATTCCGATGTGAAATATGCACTTGGAAGAATGAATGAAATGATCGACTCCGGGAAGTTCCAGAAAACAGATTTATCAGCTTGGATGGGGCGCATCAATGGATGGAAGTCAGAGCACCCATTTCCATTTAGTTTCAAGGAGGGGACTCATATTACCTCGCAGGAGGCTGTTCGAGTTCTTTATGAGGAGACAGATGGAGATGCAATCATTACCACAGGTGTTGGCCAGCACCAAATGTGGGCAGCCCAGTACTACCTTTACAAAAACCCCCGAACATACATAAGTTCCTTGGGACTTGGCACAATGGGTTTTGGTTACCCGGCAGCGGTTGGCGCCAAGGTTGCGTATCCGGACAAGGAGGTCATTGATATCGACGGTGATGGTTCTTTTTTAATGAATATCCAGGAACTGGCAACAGCCAGTATTGAGAAGATCGGAGCCAAGTGTCTTCTACTTAACAACCAGCATCTTGGAATGGTTATGCAGTGGGAGGATCGTTTCTATGATGGTTGTCGAGCACAGACGATTCTCGGGGACCCCGATAATATTGGTAGTCCAGATAATGAAAGTGGGCTTTATCCTGATTTTGTTAAGATTGCAGAGGGTTTTGGTGTGAGTGGACGAAGGGTTATCCGACGGGAGGATTTACGTCCAGCAATAAAGGAGATGCTGGAGCATGATGGTCCTTATGTTCTTGATGTTGTTGTGCCATACACAGAGCATGTATTGCCGATGATTCCCCAAGGCAAGTCAGCCAAGGAAATTCTTGTTGAATAGACCTGTCATACAAGGAGGTTCCCGTGAGTATTTATAAACCCAGCCTACATATTGGTTGGCGCCGATTTATTCTCTTGGTCTTAACTCTGGGAATAAAATCTCAGTCTGTCATAGCGGACAGTGTGACCATGGCAAACGGATCAACACTGACAGGTATCCTTAAACGCATAACTAATGGAATCGTCCATCTGGATACGGGTTTTGCAGGGGTGTTAAAAATTGATCAGAAACAACTGATGCATCTCCAGACTGATGCCCCCATCTATTTTCGACTTTCTTCAGGTTCGACAGTTCTTGGTCAATCGGGAATTGGCGCAAAGCAGGGTGTTTTGTCTGTGCGATCCTCTAATGGGTTTATGAAGTTCTCTATTTCTGATGTCACTGACGCATGGGGCAAATCAGAGGAAGACCCAGCTGTCACTGAAATCAAGAAGGAAGAGGAAAAGAAGCGTAGAAAATGGACTTATTCTGCAGGCGTTGATTTAAGTGGACAAAAAGGCAACAGTAATGAATTTGGTCTTACAGGGCAGGTCGGTGCTAGGTTAAAAGGACCATCTGATTTGCTGAAGATTTATTTTTCAGTACATAACAGCGAACGGGATGGAACAAAGATAGCTGATGAGACCAAGGGGGGAGTCGACTATTCCTCTGATCTTGTGGATCGTTTTGGATGGTATTCCCGGTTTGAGCTGGAGAAGGACAAGTTTGAGGAGTTGGATTTGCGTTCAACCTCTGCAGTCGGCATCAGTTACAAACTGCTTAAATCAGGTGCTCAGGTCAGTCGGGTACGCGCAGGTTTTGCATACCGCTATGAGTCCTTTGATGCCAAGGAAAACATCGAGGACCCTGCTATTGATTTCGGACTGGACTACGCCATTACAGTTCAAGAACTCTTCAAATTCGATTCTGAAGTGACCTATGTCCCCGATTATTCGGATTTTACTAATTTTCGGTTCGGACAGGATACTGGCCTTGAAATACCATTAAAAAAAGATGGGTTCTGGAAAATTCGGATTGGGCTTTCCCATTTTTATAACAGTAATCCTGTTAACGGGAAAAATAACTTGGATACAAAATATTATACTCGCCTTGGATTTACTTGGGGAGAGAAGTGAACTGTATAATTTCAGTTCTGTATAATTTCCTGAAAGTATGGACTATTTGGGAAAATATTTACAGTCTTACGTCGGTCAAGTAATAGTCGTTCTGCTGGAATTAAATCCTCGGGATTGAGATCCTTGAGGAAGATTCGACTGTCTTTTACTCGGTTATTGGCATCCAGAATTACCGCAGCTATCGTCTGGTTTGACGGGCTTCGGTACAGATAGTCGATTTGGCTTTCCTGGATAACAGAAAGGGCTTTTTCAGGTTTGTTATTCATGTAATACGCGAGAGCCAGCACAACCAGGTTTCTTGGGTTTTCGGGACTTTTGGAGGCCAGCATTTCCATTGTAGAAAGACATTCCTCAAGATCCAGTTTGTGTAGAATCTTTATGTAAATGAGCGTGGCTAGATGTTTCGGAACCTTTGTGTAATCAGAGATCCTCATTTGCATAGCCAATTGTTTGAGTTGGTCATTAAGGGGGTCTGTACCGGATGCCTTCTCCACTCCATCAATTGCTCCATCGCCGTCGCTATCTGGATTGTTTGGATCTGTTCCACCCTCAACTTCTGTTGCATCAGACAGACCATCATTATCGCTGTCTGAATTATTTAAATTGGTATTTGCCAAGGTTTTTTTCGGGTAGGAAGACCGTTCACCTATTCTTTTGTTTTGTTCATAATAAATTTGAAGGAGTAGACAGCGTGCATTTTTTTCAGATTCAGGGTAGGCGAGACAGCGGTTCGTTAGGAATTTTAAAAGTTCAGGCGTTCGATTGATGTGTTGAAACTCATGGTCAATCATTGGTAAATCTATTGGTCGAGCCTGTGCTAAAGCCAATTCATACTGAGCCTTGGCATATGCTATGGAATCGTCCTTATATAATACAATTGATTTTATCAAGTGCCGTTCAGACTTTGTTAGGATGGTATTGCTGGCATCTATAAGTTTCAGGGCATCATTGAGTTGCCCTGCGTTCATCATTGTGTGCAAGTAATTTACATATAGGAACTTATCCTTCCGTATGGTCTCTTTAATTCCGTTTTTAAGGGAAACAACCCTATTGGTCTTATCTTGGCTGTAGTCATTCTGTTCATCTTGAATATATTTTAAAAATTTGTGCGGCAGGCTTATTTCTTCCAACCATTGATGAAGTCGTTTTAGTTTAACAACACTCATGGATTCAGTATTGCCAATATCAAAGTGTTTGTGTATAAAGGCATCTATTTCACTGTGAGGGATAATTCCCATCTGGAACCCATATGCGTGTGCTTGAAGTTGATCCTCCCCATCAGCAAGTCGATGATTACGATATGCTTCAAAGAAGTTATTTTTTTCTTCCAATGTGATATGTCGACCCGGTTCCAGCCTGAGTATTCTACGTAATGCCTCAAGACCTGATTTGTCATCACGGCGACAAAGCCGATAAAGGTGCTTCAATCCTTCATTAAGTCTTTGGGGGTTTCTTAGGCAAAGATCCGCATATATTCGATTTAACTCATGATGATCTATTTGCTTCTCCTTGATCAGGTTGCTGGCGAGGTTTAGAGTCTCATTGTAATTCAAACGCCAATTGCGAGCTATCATTTGTAGATGGAGTAGCGCTACTCGGGGGGTTTCATTGATAAGACCACTGATCCTTGAGAAATGATTCTCAGCTATTTCATATTGCTGTTGCTCAATTGCCAGTTCCACTAGATCGATAATGTTTCCTTCCGTACAATGCGGGTCTTGAACAACTTTCTCCATAAATTCAATTGTTCTGTTGTGATTAATGGCCTTTGCAGACTTGGCTAACAGCGAAAGTGTTTTATAGTTGTCTGGTCCACTTCGGAAGGTTGTTGAGACTTGGGCAGTCCAGAAAGCTTCCGTGGGTTTTCCTTCCTCCCAAAAAAATTCGGCTTTATTTTGTAGCGACCAAGATTTGTATATTCGCCAGATTGCTGGGGTGAAATATATTGTTCCAGCAAGAACCGATGCCATTAAAAGGCCTAATGTAAATTTTAATGCTGGAGCCTGAGGGTTACGTACCTGCCCACGATGTTTCTTGGAAAAAAAACGCTTTATTACTCGCCGAGTTGTCTTTATGTTCTGACGTGTAGTATATTGTAATTCGCCCCAGTTTTTTTTCCAACGCTTCTTCGCCATGTGCCAGCGCATATTGCGTATTCGCTTTTTCACAGGAAAGTTATGGGTTGGGTGGTCAGCGCTTGTTTATGCAAACTAGAAGCAAGTGACGGGAATGGTATTTATTTTTGCCGCGTGCTATTAAAATAACCTCGTTGCAATTGTTTGTTTTTTTCTGAACGCCATTCAATTAATACTGGTTCCAATCTTGCTATTTGTCGAAGATCATTAGTATTCAGTCTGGCCGCAGGCTTATCATTGATTGAGATAATTTCGTCACCAGCACCAATATCTGCAGCCGCAGCTGCGCTACGGGGTAACACCCCTTCAACCACAAGACGACCCTGTTTTTCTGAAGCCTGCATACCGAATAATTCCACACTTTGTTTTTTTGCTCGATTTGTCTCAGATTGAGGATTGTTGAACCATTCCTTTCTGACCGGTTTGGTTGAATTTGGTTTCACTATTGTTGGTGAAGCTTGCTGGGCAGAAATTGTCGGTTGCCAGAATGATTGGCTCTTCTGTTTCATTCCTAGAATCAGCTTTTTAAGGTTGCGGTCTGGTATGGTGATATTTGGCAGAATCAAGATTTTCTGTTGTCCTGAATTGCCTGTCACACAGTGCAAATATATGTCCCTTTCTGGACGGATTTCATTTAGTTGGTCAAAAAAACGATCCTTGTAGAGCGCCACATGTTTTCCGTTTACTGAAAGAATTTTATAACCTGAACGTAACCCCTTTTGGTGGTGGAGCGCTTCAGGGTTCGTATAAACTATGTACACACTGCCATTCGTGTAGTACATCAGCATGCCCAGCAGTTGTGTCATGTGCGGGGGGAAATCATTAAGGTCGAGTTCAGGTTCTGGAAAACCGACATCAATATTATTCACTTCCCTCACTTCTGGATAAGACACAGATGGTTGGGTTTCTGGAAGGGTGAGTGGTTCCGTATCCACATTCCCCTCCAATTGTTTTCTTCGCATGATTTCACTGTATTGTTGTCCTGGTAATGGAGCAACAAACACGAAACACACACATGAAATTAAAAAGCCAATTACAGTTTTTGTGATTCGGATCCTCACTGTCGATTCACTGGATTGCATGGTATCTTGTTCAATGAATTTTAACCTACATCGGCTTTTGTCGAATTCAAGTAAAAAGGAACCCGCAAAAGCCAACATTCATTGTATTCTCCCTCAGTAGGAAGATGCTTTATTAGAGTTATCGCGAGAATCCTGTTATCCATTCTGCTACTACCCAGATGAAGAGGATACAGAACAAAACCAATACAAGCCCCGTGGCTGTCTTCACTTCTGAATTTGTGTGCCGGGTCAGATGATGCGTTATTTTTGCAGTTTCATGGTCCAAGGGCTGAATTGGAACAGTTCGACCTATGCGACTTCTTGGTATTAGTGGTTTTCTGCTGATCAACTTGGATTTAAGTATTACAATGACTGGATTCAGATCAGACGCAAATCCCTTATTATTGTTTTAATTCCCAGAAATCAATTATCTCGATACAAGGGTTTTCATTTCTTTATTCGGTGAACTTAACAACAATTTTTACATTTATTTCTCTCCCTCATTTGGATCAAGCAAGATTTCATTTGAGATATGAGCTTTCAATTGGTTTGTCCCAAATTTATCACCCTTCTGATTAAATTAAAGGACGCTCTCAAATCGCCATTACTAATGAGTTTAGATAATATTTTATTTCATGGTTGCCTCGTATTCTTTCATCAACTTCAAAATAAACTTAACCCCATTTTTTGAGCCATAAAAAAACCCCCTATCCCAGTGGAATAGGGGGTTAAAGAGTGGTGGCGAGACCCGGATTTGAACCGGGGACACATGGATTTTCAGTCCACTGCTCTACCAACTGAGCTATCTCGCCTTTACTAAAAAAGCTATCTCCATTTAGTGTTGAAACTCCAGCCGTCAATACTGTTTACCAAAAAAAGAGTTTTAGCATGAATCTCTAAAATCCTGATTCGCTGGTATCCGACAACGTTTTGCAGATATGCCTTCTCTTTGGATTCCTTTGCTCATGTATAACTTTTTGTTCGTCCAGAGTTAATGAAGTTTTGACCTTGCAAGAGTAAACATGCTGGTCACCCTTGAGGATCATGAATGGTTTGCTCACCCCCGCCGATTTCGTCGTATTTTTTGGCTCCTTGATCCTTGTTATGGTTATTGGTCTCTGGGCCGGTCGGAAAGAGGATAGTGCGGAAGACTTCTACCTTGCTGGTCGTTCCACTCGTTGGTGGGGAGTCGCTGGTTCTATTTTTGGGACGAACGTCTCCGCCAACCACATTGTGGGTATGATGGCGGTTGGCTTCAGCCTTGGCTTTGTTGAAAGCCACTTTGAAATTACGGCTATCGCCGGCTTGCTTGTGCTTTGCTATTGTTTACTGCCAGTTTATCGAAAGCTTGGTGTCTTTACTTTGAGCGATTATCTTAGCCAGCGGTACGACGACCGTAGCCGCGTAGCCTATTCACTGATCATGATAACCATAATTGTTTTGGTCATGATGCTACCTGCATTTTATATCGGTTCCCGTACTGTTAATATTCTACTAGTGGACCAAGTCCATATTGATGCTGTTCTCCAGACAGCGACAACTGCTGAACCTCAACAGATTCAGATTAATCGGACCTACTACATCATCGGCGTCATTATTATGGCTTTCGTAACAGGGACGTACACTATCGCAGGTGGACTCAAGGCGGTCATCGTAACAGATGTCATTCAGTCGGTCCTCATGCTTTTAGCCGCCATAATTGTTGCATTCCTTACCTTCTCTCAACCTGAGATTGGTGGCTGGGCGAACCTTCGCGCTATGGATGCTACGGACAAGGACATGTTTCATCTCCATCTGCCTTCGGATCACCCTGCTCGACCATGGTCAGGCATGGTAACCGGATTGATGGTTCTCCACTTTTATTATTGGGGTGCAAACCAGTTTATAGTGCAGCGAGCTCTTGCAGCAAAAACTGACAAGGAGGCCCGCATGGGCATCATTACTGCCGGTTTCTTTAAGCTGTTGATTCCTTTTATTTCGATCGGAACCGGAATTGCCGCTTTCTACTTGTTCTCGCAGAAAATGCCGGGGGTGGCGGTTGATGGAGATACTGCTTTTCCTCTACTGCTTCGTGAGGTTGTAGCCCCGGTCGGGGTGGCTGGCCTGGTCGGCTTGGTGGCGGCAGGATTGATTGGGGCAATCCTTTCCAGTGTTGATTCCATGATGAATTCTGCCGCAACGCTTATCACTTTTGATATATACAAGCGCTTCATCAATCCAAATGCATCCGACAAGCAACTCATATTCTTTGGGCGTGTATGCATAGCAACCTTTGTTGTTGGCGCGGCGTTATTGACCATCATCGTTTTCGACCCCAATACAAAGGAGCCATTCTTTACCTATGTGGCCAAACACCAGAGCCGTCTGGTTGCAGGTATTGTGGTGGCTTTCTTTATGGGAATGCTCTGGAAGGGAGCGACACCTCTGGGTGGTTTTGCATCCATTCTTGTTGGGGTTTTGGTTTCCTATACATTCCCGAATGTCTACGAATTTCTTTTTTCTGGAAATGAAGCCATTACCGGTTTGTTCGGGGAAAAGCTTAATTTCTTCCACAGTGTTTTTGTTGCGGCAATTTTCGCCGTTCTAGCCAATTTGATTGTAAGCCGCGTTTCTACTTCTGACGCGAGCAAGTCCAAGCTTACATGGGTGGGCCTTGGAATATTCAGTCGTGAGAGCTTTCGCTATTTCAGGCTTAAGGTTTTTGCCTCACTTGCTGTGTATGCCTTCTTGGGGATATTAATGTGGCAAAGTATGCTTCTACCCGTTGCTGCTGCAGTTGTTGCTGCAATATGGACATGGTTGATGTTCCTCGACAATGTACTTAAGATGATGCTGAAGGCCGCTGGAAAGGGGCGTGCATACAGTATCCTCAAGGAAGATAGGTTCTGGGCTGGCTTGCTTGCTGCCTGTGCGATATTTATGCTGTACTACTTCAAGTAAGCTAAATTACTGCCCAAATAGCTCACGCATCCGTTCAATGCCGACCTTAAGAACTTCGGCAGGGTCTTGTTCCCAGAGTTCCTCATTAAAAAGTTCCAGGCTGACGGTTCCTTCGTAGCCGATCTCCCGAAGGACGGAAATTTCTGCTGCAAGGTCAATCTGGCCCTCGCCCAGCATTACGCGGTCTGGATCCTTTTGCGTGCACGGATCCTTGTCAGGGTGTGCATCATCTATATGGTAGTGGCTGATTCGGTCAGCTGGAATCTGTCGCAGTTCATCGAGCGTGGAGTCACTGTTCCAGTTGTGGAAGGCGTCAAGGATGAGTGTGGCATCCGGGTCGTCGGCTTCCTGTACGATTCTCCATGCATCTGTCAGCTTGTAGACCGACTTGAAGAAACTGATGTATTCAAAGGTCGGTTTTATACCTTCTTCCCGACCGATCTGTAAAAGATCCTTGTAGCGTCCCGGAAGATGATCCTGACCTTCCTGTTCCAGTGGGGGAGTCGCTACAATAAAATTCGCTTTCAGTCTTGAACCCAACGCAAAACGCCGCCGTGCCTCGTCGAGAACAAGTTGATATTCCCATCCATCCATATCCCCCCATTGTCGGATTGCGATGACACTGGGGACGAAGAGTCCATGGTCAGCAAGTGACTTCTCTATGTCTGCAATCTCGCCACCCCGACCAATGAAATCATAGATGTCGTTGATCCATAGCTCGATTCCTTCAAATCCGGCTTCTGCGACCAGTTTGATTTTCCTGAGAAGGGGCTGTGGCTTTATTGTACTGGTGTTGAGGCAGAATTGGAAGGGCATTTTACAAGGGGGGAATAACGTTGATTGAGAAAGACCAGGTTGCTTGCTTGGCCAAATTATTAGACATCACATACCATTGCTGAATGGCGTAGGGCGGCAACTTTGTCATCCCATGTCGGAATAAACTCCTGGGCAACGTAACCCTTATACCCGGACTCGACGATGGCGCGCATAACAGCCGGATAATTGATTTCCTGAGTCTCGTCGAGTTCCGCGCGCCCGGGGTTACCGGCGGTATGGTAGTGTCCGATAATATCCTTGTACTGGCGGATACGGCGGATGACGTCCCCATTCATGATTTGGACATGATAGACGTCGAAGAGGAGCTTTAGGCTGGGGGAGCCGACCTTATTTATAAGTTCGGCACAGAGGTCCACGTCGTCGCCCCAGTATCCGGGATGGCCTTTCATCGGATGGGAATCATCTCTGGAGTTTAGGTGTTCAAGGCAGAGGGTGACCCCGTGCTTTTCGGCCTTTGGGAGTACAGACTTCCATACATCAATGCAGTTTTTGGCTGCAGCCTCGTCAGAGATTCCCTTTGCTGACATGCCGGTAAATGTGATGACGCGCTTGTAGCCTTCCTTTGCGCAAAGCTCGATGGCGTCGTTTAGCTTTTTACTGCATTCGGCATGGTTCTCAGGGTCAACAGGCCCTTTCTTGAACCCGTGGCTCCCGACCAGTGAGATGGTCATGCCAAGTTTTTTCACAAGTGGATAATGATTCCGACCAATGCCTTCCATGGCAACCAGTCCTATCTTTTTGCAGGCGTGTGCGAGGTCTGGGGTTGGCATAGGGTTAAAGCACCAACCCATTACAGACTGGTTGATCCGACCCTTGGAAATTTTGAAATTGTTCGGGGTTTGGTCGCGGGGGACTTGCGCCTCTGTATTTGTACAAAGTGCGGTTCCGGCGGCGAGCCCTGCGGTGTTCTTTAGGAAATTGCGTCGATTGGTTTTCATGATTGGGCTTGGGTTGTCATTAATTTAAAATATTTTCCACTTCCTCCATGGCAAGGAAGTGTGTGACCAATGGTTGGGATCGGTCGTTCTGCGATTGCTGCCAAGCAGATAGGATGCCGTCGTGTGTCACCACAGTACTAACGTAGCGACTGGATCCGGTACCATTCGTTGAGGTGAAGAGGGGGAAATTCACCGAGAGACGTTCCAGTTTTGGGAATTCATCATCGATCCCAACGGCCAATCCTCCAATTTC
Source organism: Opitutia bacterium (assembly GCA_018668635.1). Lineage (GTDB taxonomy): Bacteria > Verrucomicrobiota > Verrucomicrobiia > Opitutales > JABJCN01 > JABJCN01. The sequence continues at coordinate 6,800 of JABJCN010000122.1, read as the reverse complement.
CTCGCAGGACCAACCTCGGGTTCGGGTGACTGCAAGTGGGTTTTCATCCAGTTGTCTCAAGCATTCCGCACCATCATAGAAATACAATGAGAGTGCTGGCAAATCCTTCAGAATACCAACCCGAGGAAGTGGCAGACGTTCAGTCAGGCGAGTACAGGCAACATCCCATGCCTTGCCTCTTTGAAGGATGGAGTCTGTGACACGGATAAATTTCTCTGTACCAGATTCTCGTGTAGCCAGACCGGTATTGGAACTACTCCAGTTAAAAGGGTGATTACAAAATAGTAGGGCAGTGCCTGAATTGGGGTGGGGGACTGGTACCGGGTCCTTGATGTGCAGGGTCGCCAAGTCCTCGGTCTTGAGGATGGATATCAGTTTGGATGAATTTAGGTTCTCGATCCGATCCGTTACCAGCCAATCGATGCTCCAGACTCCCGTCCCTGGTTTTTGAAATCCTTCAAATCCTTCGGGATAACTTTTGTCCTTCTCCGTTGAGATGAAGAGTTCATAGCCTTTTTCGGTGCGGAGGAGTCCACCGCCCTCAATGGATACAACATCTAACCCGTTACAAGCCAGATCTGACTTGGTGAAGCTTTTGATCTTTTCCCAGTTGCCAAAAGGGTCGGGTGAACGAAAGATTGCGAATTCCAAGCCGCGTTCGCCTGCGCCTGTTCCCGTGCGAGAGTCTCCATAATTCCGATAGCGTCCACAAAGAAGGAGCGAACCATCTTTGTCCATGATTACATTGCCACCACCAAACCAGTAGCCATCTGATGCGTTTTGTGGTGGAACTGCAACCTGAGCCAACTCCTGGTTGACCAGTGCCAGCCCCAGGGTACATAATTTTTCACGAAGATTGGATGATTCGAGAATATCGGTCATAACGCATCTTAATTATTGTTGCTGTGATGCCTGTCAAACCTTGTCAGGGCTTGGAAGAATATATCTTCATTGCAAAACGCTTGCCATTGGGATGACCTCAACTTTCTTATTTCGGATCCTTCTAGAACCTCTTTTTATCACTCATTGTCCCTTCAATTTTAAATTAACCTCCAACAATACAATCCCATGAAGTTTAAAAAGACTGATTCCTCCCGGAGAACATTCATTAAGGGCTCTGCAACAGCGGCATTTGCCTGTAACTACGTGCCCAGTCATGTTTTTGGTGCCAACAGTCGTGTTAATGTAGCTGGCATCGGTGTTGGGGGCAAAGGCTCGAGCGATGTAATGGGTGCTGACAAGTATGGCGCCAAGATCGTCGCACTATGCGATGTCGATACCAATCGTGGTTCCCGCTTGATCGAGTATTTTACTGAGAGCGATGGGAGGGTGAAAGTCTACAAGGATTTTCGCAAGATGCTGGAGGAGATGGATAAGGATATCGATGCTGTGACCGTAAGCACTCCGGACCATCTTCATGCTCCCGCCTCTCTCCTTGCCATGCAGATGGGAAAGCATTGTTATACACAGAAACCACTGACATGGTCTGTTCATGAGGCACGCCTAATGAAGGAGATTTCTGAACAGAAGGGAGTGGTTACCCAAATGGGTAATCAGGCCCATGCAGGCGAACCTATTCGCCGAGCAGTTGAATTGATTCGTGCAGGCATTATTGGTGATGTCACAGAGGCTCATGTCATGACCAACCGTCCGATTTGGCCCCAGGGTATGAAGAAATTTCCAGAAAAGGTTGAGATACCCAAACATCTTGATTGGGACCTTTGGCTTGGACCTGCTCCAAAGAATGATTATGGCAAGGGAATCCTCCCTTTCAATTGGCGAGGTTGGTGGGATTACGGAACCGGTGCACTCGGCGACATGGCCTGCCATATCATGGACATGGCATACTGGGCGCTGGAACTAGGTGCGCCAATTTCTGTCGAAGCAGAATCTGGAGGCAATACTGAAGTTTCACCTCCCAAATGGTCGGTTGTAACCTATCAGTTCCCCGGTCGTTGTGATAAGCCGCCAGTCACTCTCAAATGGTATGATGGTCGAGATGGTGATGACCCAAAGGTTCCTGCAAAGGAGCTCTGGGAAGGGGTTGAACTCTATCGGAAAGATAAAAAAGGCAAATTTAGCGGGTCCTCCAGATACGGATCCATACTTGTTGGCACCAAGGGCAACCTCTACTTCAATCGTAGCAACACGAATTTTGTCGTAAAACATAAGGATGGTACGGTCACCACTGGTGAAAAAGGGTACATTGATTTTGTTAATGAAGGATTCAAGGCCCCCAAGCAAAAGCTTGCCCGGACAAAGGACGAGGACTTCGAGTGGATCAATGCCATTCGTAATGGAGGAAAGCTTCCTTTATCCAACTTCAGCCAGTCTGGTCCGTTTTCAGAGACAGTGCTTCTTGGCAATGTAGCCATTCGTACCGGTGAAAAGATTGAATGGGATGCAAAGGCCCTAAAGGCCAAGGGCTGTCCTGCCGCAGATCAGTTCATTCGTCGTACCTACCGAAAGGGTTGGGAATTGCCCGTCTAATCCAAGTACTCGGTTCGGGTTTCATTGGCACCTCTAATCCTGTATCATTCTCCTAATATTTCACAAAGTGATCAGAAACATTTCACTTGGAATCATCTTTTACTGCATTTGCTTCCCTAATTTAAGCGCTCAGGATATGCCTCTATCGCAGGTTCTGGTTCCCGGAGAGCACTGGGATTTGGTGGTTGATGGAATTGGTTTTGCCGATGCGCCAACTGCGGATGGTCAGGGAAACTTTTATTTTTCAGACATGAAAAGCGAAGAAGGGCTTTTTTTTATCAGTCCTACCGGAAAAATATCCCCTTTCCTCAAGGGGATCACCGGTGTCAGCGGTATGAAGTTTGGACCGGATGGGAACCTTTATGCCTGCCGGGCAAGATTTCGTGAACTGGTAAGTGTTGATATCAGGACCAGTAAAATAAATGTTTTGGCCAGAGATGTGCGCCCCAATGACCTTGTCGTTACCCACAAGGGTCATATTTATTTCACTGAAACATCTAAAAAGCAGGTTACCTTCATCAACCTGGAAACCAAGGAAATCAAGCCCGCTGACATCGGCATCAATGCGCCCAATGGCATTTGCCTTTCCCCGGACCAGGGTACACTGTCTGTTTCTGATTTTCGCGGTAAACATTGTTGGGCTTTTCGTATCGAAGCAGATGGTGCCCTTAAGTATCGCCAGCCTTACATGACCATGCGTCGTAGAGCGGATCCCGATTCCGAACGGGCCGTACTTCCGGTTTTTAAACCATCTTGCCGTGGTGATGGCATGATTACTGATGCTTATGGACGTTACTATGTTGCTACGGAACTGGAGGTTCAGTTCTTTGACCCCACTGGTCGTGTCAGCGGCGTTATCCCCGGGCCAAGATGGATCAAGGGTATGACCAGTGTTACCTTTGCTGGTCCCGAATTGGAGTTCATGTACATAACCTGTTTTGACAGGATTTACCGCATGAAGACTCGTACACGAGGTATCCTTTACCAGAAGGGTCCACAGGCTTATCCCCTAGAGGAATCCATCAAGTAATTTTTCACTTGGCAGTCTTAAGGTGTCCCGCACACTCCCTCGTTTATGGAAACAAATTGTTACCACGGCGTTATACCCGCCTTAATGACACCCTGCAACGCAGACCGCACCCCGAATTACCTTTCGCTGGTCAAGAAGGCTGAGTCTCTGATGGAAACCGGAATGAGTGCCGTTGTTTACTGCGGTTCGATGGGGGATTGGCCATTACTGACCGATGCACAGCGTCAAGAGGGGGTAACCATGCTTGTTGATGCGGGTATTCCTGTTATTGTCGGTACAGGGGCCCAAAATCCTAAACAGGCCGCAGCTCATGCTGCCCATGCTGTCCGGGTTGGAGCAAAAGGTCTTATGTTGATTCCCCGAGTGCTTTCCCGGGGGACATCCCCTGCAGCCCAACGAGCCCATTTTGCCGGAATACTGGAGATGGCAAACGGCTTGCCTTCAATCATCTATAACAGTCCGTACTATGGGTTTGAGACCAAGGCTGACCTTTTCTTTGACTTGCAAAATGAGTTTCCTCATTTGGTTGGTTTCAAAGAATTTGGAGGAGCCGATTCATTGAGCTATGCTTCTGAACATATTACTAGCAGTGATCCTGATCTTCTCCTTCTTGCCGGAGTCGATACACAGGTTTTTCATGGGGTGGTCAACTGTGGTGCAGTGGGTGCGATTACTGGAATAGGTAATGTCATTCCCAAGGAAATCCTGCACTACTATAATTTATGCCGGCAGGCTGTTGCCGGTGATGCTGAAGCCAATCGATTTGCCCAGGAACTCAGTGTGTCTTTACAGGTTCTTTCCACTTTTGATGAGGGACCTGATCTTGTCCTCTACTACAAGTACCTTTTGACCCTCCGGGGTGAGTCTGAATACCAGTTACATTTCAATGAATCCGATGAGTTGAGCCCCAGCCAAAAAGGTTACGCCAAGGCTCAATTAAAGCAATTTGATACATGGTGGACAAATTGGGCCGGCCGGCATTTGAAAATGATGGATTAATTATCACCCTATGAAGTTTTTGGATGAAGTCCTCTAAGTCTATTCCCGCGGCTTGCTTGTTTCTACTCGGGGCGGCATATGTGACAGGCTTTTTCTACATTCATTCAGCGAAGGATTTTTGGTTGGATGAGATTTTTACTCATTATCAGGTATCTAATCATGGTTTTGGAAGTCTTTGCAGCTCCTTTCATGCTGGTGTGAATAGCCTTCCACCGGCTTATTTTCTAGTTTTATGGTTTCAGGAAACGGTCTTTGGGGATGGTTCATTCTCTTTTCGGTTTCCAAGTTTGTTCTTTTCATTGATTTCCATACCTTACGCCTACAAGTGCCTTTACCTCTTTTTTGATCGTCCCACTTCAACTTTAACCGTATTAACGATATTCTGTTTTGCGGTGGAGCTACATCAGCAGACTGTGGAAGCTCGTCCATATGCGATGTATTTCATGGTTTCAGTGCTTTCAATTTACTGTTGGTGTAGATTGATACAGGATGTGAAGCCTTCAGGGAAATTATTGTCTGCAAATGCTGCTCTGGCTTTCCTTCTCCCCTTTACTCATTATTATGGGGGTCTTTATAACGGATTACTGCTGGCATCGATTTGTTTCGTGGATCGAAGTGCCGGACGCCTGAGGGTAAAAGTCTACCTGTCATTCTTGTTCGGGTGGGTATGTTTTTGCATACTTGGCCTTCAGGTTTTCCTTTCACAGATGTCTATTATTTCAAATAAAGCCGAAGCGGGTCTTCTCCTGACCGAAAATCATTTGATTAAGATTTTTAACCTTTATGGGAATTTTATTCTTTTTCCCCTTCCGCTGTTAGTACTTCTGGCAATTTATTTATTCCTTCATAAGCCTGCGGATACAGACTTCCCCTGTAGCCCCCAAAATAATTCTCCATCAATATTGATGGCCATGTCCCTATGGTTGTTGGTTCCCGGCGTTCTCGTTTTGTTGGCAAAATTCAAGGTTCTGGAGGTGGCAGCCAATGTGAAGTATTTCTTGCCTACTGTAATGGCTTTGGCATTTTTTATCGCTCACTTTATAAAGGGTTTTCTTGGCCGTTTTAGGGATGCTGATATTCCTCGAATGAATCGATATTTGATTGTCTACACCATTTTTTGCCTTGGATTTTTCGCTCTCAACAGCCACCGTTTTACCAAGGCTTTCAGGGATTTTGGAATACCTAATTATTATGCGACTGTCTTTGGAGAAAAACTTCCTATTTTTGTAAACGACAACACTGCATTCTACCATCTTTCATACTTCAGCAATTCATCTTTAGTCTATCGTATCACTCGAGATTCTTCTTTTGTTCAGCATATGAATCAATTTTCCTCGGAATTGAAGACTTTCAATTACGAGGATGATACTCTAAAAATTCCGGAGTTACTATTCGTTTCAGTTGGGGAAACGAATGCGGAGGAATCCTTATTTCTGGATTTTATTGAAAATACCCATTCAATGGTTGAAGAACGAAACCTTGATCGACATCGTGTCCTTAAGTTCCTTATTAAGGATACATGAGAATCCTGATTACAGGGATATGTGGTTTTGTTGGCTCTAGAATTGCTCAGACAATTCGTGAGCATCTTTCCGGTTCAACAATCTTTGGCATCGACAACTTTTCCCGAACCGGTGCCTACCTTAATAAATCTCTACTGGAGTCATTAGGAATTCAAGTCTTCTCCGGCGATATTCGCTTGTCCAGCGATGTTGATGCATTACCTCCTGCTGATTGGGTTATCGATGCTGCTGCTAATCCATCTGTACTTGCCGGATTGCAAGGTTCCACCGGTCCCCGTCAGTTACTGGAGCACAATCTCCAGTCGACTATCAATATTCTTGAGTATTGCCGTAAATCTAGCGCGGGTTTTCTTCTTATCAGCACCAGTCGAGTATACTCGGTATCTGCCTTGGCCAATATCCCTGTGGAATCTACCGGTGATGCCTTTGTCCTTAAGCAGGGCAAGAAGCTCGCAGGTGGACTTACTGAATCTGGCATTAATGAGGCATTCTCAACTCAAGCTCCTGTTTCCCTCTATGGTTCGACCAAAATTGCGTCTGAAACCATTGCACTTGAATATGGTGAGGCATTTGACCTTCCTGTTTGGGTCAATCGTTGCGGTGTTCTTGCTGGAGCGGGTCAATTCGGCCGTCCGGACCAAGGAATCATTAGCTTCTGGATCAATTCCTGGCTAAGGAAACGTCCGTTAAAATACATTGGATTTTCCGGGTCGGGTCTTCAGGTTCGGGATTGTTTTCACCCCCGAGACCTTGCGCAG
>JABJCN010000242.1 GCA_018668635.1 Opitutia bacterium | reverse complement strand
CTCCCGCAACGGTTCCAAGTCTTGGACCCCTTTGATCTTTATCACCGCCACACCAACGGCGGCGGCAGTCAAGCCGGACATGGCATGAGAGGTTCCATGAGGTAATTCATTCGCATTCTGGATACAGGCACTTTGGAAATCCTCGAGTTCCTTGGCGTATATGGAATCTCCCGTTAACGCATGGAGACTGGAAAGGCTGTGAATGAGACTGGAATTCCCTGAGGGGATGGCATTATCGAACCACTCCTTTTTGCGAAAGACTAGTTTCTCATGATCATCAGCGGTAAAAAAGAACCCCGGCAGTTTCTCATCCCGGAAATGCTTGAAAACAATATCCATCAATTCAGTGGCTCGTGAAAGATAGGTGGCGGAAGATCCAGGTTCCAGCCAATCGATATGGGACGCGATTGATAGCAGTGCCTCAATAGTGAATGCGTAGTCATCCAGGCAAGCGCTTCCCCTTGGCCCTTGCTCCGCGTAGTAAACAGAGTGTAATCTACCATTTCCTGTCCGCATTATTTCCCAAATCCAGTCAACCCCGCGCCGTGCCGCTTCCAGCCACTGACGTTCCCCGAAAGTAAAACCAGCCTCGGCCAAACCACGGATGTATAACCCATTCCATGCGGTCAGCTGCTTGGTATCCTTGCCGGGTTGCACACGTTGTTCGCGGACGGATAATAGTTTTTCCCGCTGAAGAACCAGTTCCTGCCGTTGAGAAAAATCCTTTAGTTGAAGTACAGGATTGGAGAGGCCATGCTCAAAATTGCCATCCTCTGAGATGTCGTAGGCATCGCAAAAAAGTTGGCCGTCCTTGTCGCCCAGCGCTTCATTAACCTGCTCCGGATTCCAGACATAGCTCTTGCCCTCAACTCCCTCACTGTCGGCATCAAGCGAGGAGAAGAACCCGCCATTATCAGCTCTCATCTCACGATCAATCCAGGCAATAGTTTCCGTGACCACGGCGCGGAACAATGGGTCGTGGTAACGTAGCCAACCTTTGGTGAAAATATCCAATAACAATCCGTTGTCGTAGAGCATCTTTTCAAAGTGCGGAATCTTCCAGCCCGCATCGACGCTATAGCGAGTAAAGCCACCGCCCAGTTGATCAAAAAGCCCCCCTTGGGCAATGGCAGAAAGTGACTTTTTTACTACAACATCAATCCGTGCGGCAAGTTCCGGACTTCCAATCTCACATGCAGCGCTATTACGGACTTCCAATAAATAATTAAGCTTCATCGACGGTGGAAACTTAGGGGCGTCACCAAACCCGCCAAGCTCATCGTCATGTTGGCTGCAAAGAAACTGCGCACCTCGAAGGAGTTGGGCATTATCCCACTCGCCGTCACCTGAGGTCCGGGCGTTGTTATTATGAGCCATATTCTTGAGTATGGACTCAGCATTTACCAAAAGGTCATCCTTTTTCTCTTTGTAATGCTTGCTTATCCTCAGGAGAAGTTGTGGCCATGGAATAATACCACGACCTACATCTTCGGGAGGGAAATAGGTCCCGCCAAAGAAAGGCCGCCCGTCTGGTAGACAAAAGCTATTCAAGGGCCAACCTCCCTGCTGAGTGACCATCTGCACCGCATCTATGTAAATTTGATCAACATCCGGGCGTTCCTCACGGTCAACCTTGATATTGATAAAATGTTGGTTCATGAGACCTGCGATATAATTGTTTTCAAAGCATTCACGTTCCATAACGTGGCACCAATGGCAGGATGAATAGCCAATGGAAACCAACACCGGGCGGTCGAGACGCTGCGCCTCCTCAAATGCTTCAGGGCACCACGGCCACCAATTGACTGGATTCTGTGCGTGCTGGCGGAGATAAAGGCTAGGTTCGTCAATAAGTCGATTTGACATAATTACAGCAGTTTCTTTTTGCTTTTGTTGAGAGTCTGGGTAGAGCCTAAGTTATTTCATCACATGTCAAGGATTCGAATACTTCCAGAACAAGTTGCGAACCAAATCGCTGCTGGCGAGGTGGTGGAACGCCCTGTTGGAGCCGTCAAAGAATTGCTGGAGAACAGTCTTGATGCTGGTGCGACCAAGGTGGACATAGAATATCGCAATGGAGGAAAATCGTACATTCGAGTAACAGATAATGGATGTGGTATGCTTCCTGATGAAGTGATGCTCAGTCTCGAACGTCATGCCACCAGCAAAATCCAGAATGCCAAAGATCTCGATAAAGTGATTAGTTTTGGCTTCAGGGGTGAAGCCCTTCCCTCCATTGCAAGTATTTCCAAATTTACCATGCGCTCTCGCCCCCATGACAGAACCGAAGGCACAGAGCTTCTCATCAGTAGTGGGAAAATTATCCATCAAAAGACATGTGGAATGCCCCCAGGTACACAGATTGAAGTAGCGAATCTCTTTTTTTCACTCCCCGCACGAAAAAAATTCCTAAAGACGGAAAATACTGAAGCGGCTCACATATCTCGTCTTTGTAAACTCTACGCAATTGCCCACCCGGAGGTTGCTTTCACGGTCTACTCAAACCAGCGAAAAGTATTCCAATCTCCCGCATGCTCAGACCTCCAAGAGCGGATTAGTGAAGTCTTTGGTAGTGAAGTCTCCAGAGACTTGATATCTCTGACTGTGCATAAGTATGATGGATGCCGTATTTCAGGCAGAGTATCCCCTCCAGGAATCGGACGCCCAACACGTCAGGACATCGTGACTGTAGTCAACGGAAGGCCAGTGGAGAGCCGAACCCTTCTATTTGCACTAACAGAGGCCTACCACACCCTAATTCCTAAAGGAAAATATCCAGCTGCTTTTATTTTTGTCGAAATTGCCCCTGATCAGATTGACGTTAATATTCATCCGCAAAAACGGGAAATTCGTTTCAGGTCTGAAGGGCAAGTCCGCCGTCTCCTAATTGAGAGTATTCTTAATATGGCCGAGATGATGCATCCTGCTAAAAAACAGGCAGAACCCCTTATCGATGTCGAGAACCACCGACCATCCCCCATAATTTCATCGAATTTGATCTCAACTAATTCTGAAACCTCATCTGGTATAAATAAAGAGATTGTAGAAAAATCCACCTCTCCGGCAAATAAAACAGGTTCCGTGGCCGCGGCATTAACCATGCCTCAATCACACCATGTAAAATCCTGGCGATTACTGGCACGCCTAAAGCAGAACCTTGCCCTATTTGAAACTTCATCAGGATTGATAATTCTCCATCTAAATGCCGCACGCGAACGCATTCGATTCGAGCAAATTCTTGATTGTGGGGACTCAGGAAGCAGGCCCAGTCAGCAACTACTCCTACCTATTCCGGTTCAACTCGATAATCTCACTACAGAACTTCTTAAACAACATCAAGGAATCCTTAAAAATGAAGGGTTCAGTATCGAGGAGTTTGGACGCGAATTCTATCGTATCGAGGCCATTCCGCCTTGGCTTGAACCTGGCGCTGCTGAAAATTTCCTTCGACACTTTCTGGACTCCGCCCGTGAAGGTGGCATACATTTACGAAAACCTGACTTGGCACACAAAGAGATAGCTAAACTCGCTGCACGGGAAGTTTCTCAAAATGAAGACCCACTGCCAGATGATCAATTAGCGGAACTCCCAAGGCAACTACTAGAATGCAAGCAACCCCTTAACTGTCCGCAGGGGAAAGTAACCTTTTTTGAACTCACTACCAACGAACTTGTCAAAAAATTTGGTCGGAATATTTCCTCATAGAAGTAACCACAGCCCAAGAGGTTTCCTCCATCAAAATAATTAGCAAATTATTTAAAACTACATTTTTCTTTTTTACATGCGATCCATCAAAGAACCCCTCAAAGACTCAATACTGCGTCATCTTCACCTTACGCTTGCCCGAGATGAACAAACGGCAACAAACCGCGATTGGTGGCTGGCAACCAGTTATGCCATTCGGGACCGGCTTCTGGCGCGCTACATGCGAACACAAAAAGCACATAATGAAGGCAATGCACGTCGTATGTATTATCTCAGCCTTGAATACCTTCTTGGCCGGCTTTTTAATAACTACATTTACAATGCGGGGGTAGACAAAGAACTAAAAACTGCTCTTAGTGAACTAGGTCTCGATCCATCTATACTAAAGGACGAAGAATCAGAGATGGGACTTGGTAATGGTGGACTCGGGCGTCTTGCTGCCTGCTTTCTAGATTCACTCGCGACCCTTGACCTTCCCGCAATCGGTTACGGCATATTCTATGAGTTTGGCCTTTTTAAACAGGCATTTGAAAACTGTCACCAAGTCGAGTATCCAGACAGCTGGAATCGGTACGGAACTCCCTGGGAAGTCATCCGCCCAGAATATGCTCAGGAAGTCCATGTCTACGGAAAAGTAAAACGTATCTATGACAACTCCGGAAACTACATCCGAAAGTGGTCAGGGGGACAAACAATAATAGGCCTCCCACATGATTTGCCCATCCCGGGATACGGGACTGGAACAGTCAACTTCCTTCGACTTTGGGAATCCAAGGCCTCAAGTGAATTTGACCTCAAGGTATTCAATGAAGGCGGCTATGTCGAAGCCGTCCGTGAAAAAGCGATTGGAGAATCAATCTCCAAGGTTCTTTATCCCAATGACCAAACTGAAAGCGGGAAAGAACTACGCTTGGTTCAGCAATATTTTTTCGTGACATGTTCTCTTAAGGACATCTTACGTCGTTTTCTTAAACAGGAAGAGGACTGGAATAACCTCCCGAAACAAGTGGCAATACAACTCAATGACACTCACCCGGCTGTTGCAGTCCTTGAGCTTATGCGCCTACTCACGGATGTGCATCAACTAGGCTGGGATCATGCATGGGAACTTTGCCGTAGAACATTTTCTTACACAAACCATACCCTTCTCCCGGAGGCTCTTGAAAAATGGAGCATCCCACTTTTCGAAAAAGTACTACCCCGTCACCTAGAAATTGTTTATCAGATCAATAATGAATTCCTCAAGGGCGAGGTGGAAGCTCGCTGGCCTGGGGATGGAGCAAAGAAGGCAGAACTTTCATTGATTGAGGAAGGAAATCCTAAAATGATACGCATGGCGTACCTTTCGGTTGTTGCCAGTCATGCAGTAAACGGTGTCGCAGCTCTACACACCCAACTCCTGCGCCGACACCTTTTTAATAGCTTCGATGAATTATACCCGGGGAAAATTTGCAACAAGACGAATGGCATTACCCCTCGTCGCTGGTTGCTTGCCTGCAACCCTGGCCTTTCCTCTCTCATTCATTCAAAAATAGGTGATGGTTGGGCTCGGAATCTAGATCAACTTCGTCAACTTGAAACCTATGCCGATGATCCAGTGTTTCAGGATGAATTCCTCAGGATTAAATACGAAAATAAAAGGCAGCTTGGCGATGTCATCGAGAATGCTCTAGGTTTTCGTCCTGATGCGGATGCTATTTATGATGTGCAGATTAAAAGACTCCATGAATATAAGCGCCAGCATCTTAACCTCCTACATATCCTAACCCTCTATCGTCGACTCCTGAACAATCCATCACTCGAAATCCAGCCACGTTTCTTTATTTTCGGCGCTAAAGCAGCTCCAGGTTACGACATCGCAAAGAATATAATCCGGGCCATCAACCTCGTTGCCGCAACAATTAACCATGATAAAAGGATTCGAGGGAAACTGCAAATTGCATACCTTCCCAACTACAATGTTTCTCTTGCTGAGAAAATAATTCCGGCGGCGGACCTATCCGAACAAATATCTACTGCCGGCAAGGAAGCATCTGGCACCGGGAATATGAAATTTGCCCTCAATGGGGCACTTACCATCGGCACGCTTGATGGTGCTAATGTCGAGATTTGCGAGGAAGTGGGAGAAGAAAATATTTTCATCTTTGGCCTTAAAGTTGACGAAGTACAGGAGCTTAGAGATAATGGCTACGATCCACAAAGCTATGTCCAAGCCAACGAAGAGCTGGCTGCAGTCCTTGGCTGGCTACGCTCTGGCCATTTCAGCCCGGGAGAACCCGATGCATTAAAGCCGCTCGTTCAAAGTCTAACCGAATGGGGAGATCCATTTCTTGTCCTTGCTGACTACATGGCATACCTCGATGCTCAGGAAAAGGTTGACCAAGCATATCGAGACCGAAGACGATGGGCACGCATGGCCATACTCAATACAGCCAGAGTTGGAAAGTTCTCTTCAGACCGTACCATTGCAGAATATGCCAGCGATATTTGGAATCTACAACCCATCTCGATTGCCCCGTGAAAATCATAAAACTCAACTGGCTCAGAAATATCCTGCTGCTTTTTCTCTTACTCCTGTCACCTTTCTGGCCTCTTCATTCTAATGTACTCCCCTTTCCCGAGAATGAACGACTTGAATATCAGATGCGATGGAACTTCATTCGCGTGGGCACCGCTATTCTGATCCGGAACCCTGACACAACCTTCGAGACAAAACCCTGCCTGCACTTCACCATGATTGCTCGAACATATGGTATCGCTGATAAAATTTTCAAGGTGCGAGACCGAATAGACAGTTATACCGATCCAGACCTACACAACACGCTTCATTATAAACAAAGGCAAAAGGAAGGCAAAACCGATCGTGACATCGTCGTGCGCTTTGATCGTGAAAAACAACTTGCCCATTACACCAACCACGGCAAACCCAATGAAAAAGCTCTCCAGATACGGCAGGGTATCTTGGATCCGCTATCCATAATGTATGCCTTGCGAACAAAAAAACCAAAGATAGGTGACCAAATCAAACTTCCTGCCACGGATGGAAAGAAACTCATCGACGTTGAAGTTAGTGTACTCAAGCGAGAAATCATTAAAGTCCCCGCAGGGAAGTTTCCCGCCCTTATACTCGCTCCTGCCACCAAGGATCTTCGCGGAGTCTTCAAGAAGACCAAGAACAGCAAGATCGAGATTTGGGTCTCAGATGATGACCGCTACCTGCCCCTCCGTGTAAAGAGCAAGGTCATTGTAGGGAGTTTTGTCGGAGAGTTGGAGAAAATTGGAGAGTAAACTACTCCTGCTCAGCAAGCCAACGCTCAACCTCGATGGCAGACTGACAACCCATTCCTGCCGCCGTAATGGCCTGACGGTATACATGGTCGGCACAATCGCCAGCAGTATAGACCCCCGGAATCTTCGTACGAACCATGCTATCGGTCTCAGGAACTATATAACCAAGATCATCAAGGGGAAGTTGCCCATCGAGAAAGCCGGTGTTGGGAATATGTCCTATTGCAATAAAAACTCCCTTACAGGGCGTTTCCTCAGGCTGCCCAGTTTTTAGATTCTTTGTGCGAATTGCACGGCATCTACCGTCTGCATCTGCAAGAACTTCCTCAACACCATTATCCCAAAGTATTTCAATTTTCTCATGGGCAATTGTCCGCTCGGCCATGATCTTGGAGGCACGCAGCTCGTCCCGGCGATGAATCAAGGTCACCTTGGAACAAAAACGGGTTAGGAATAAGGCCTCTTCACAGGCGGAATCACCACCACCCACAACCACAACGTCCATATCCCGGTAGAACGCACCATCACAGGTGGCACAGGTTGTGACGCCTTTTCCTCCAAACATTTCCTGTTCACCAGGTACGCCAAGAAGCCTTGGTGATGCACCTGTGGCAATAATTACCGTTCTTGCCTTATATGTGGCATTCGAAGAGTTAAGGATTTTGAACTCACCAGAAAAATCAACGCTTTCAATAATATCATTTGTAAAGCGTGTGCCAAAACGTTTTGCCTGATCACGTACCTGTTGCATCAGCATAAAGCCATCAATTCCCTCTGGAAATCCAGGAAAGTTTTCCACCTCCGAGGTCGTCGTCAACTGTCCTCCTGGCTGACTACCTTCAATGATCAGGGGTTTGAGGTTCGCACGAGCAGTATAAATAGCGGCGGTAAGACCCGCACAACCTGTTCCAAGAATAATAACGTTTTCCATGTGTTTATTTTGACCTAAAGATTTAGCTAAATATAAAGGTTATTTTACAAAATATGTAAAAATACCATGCAGAAAAATCCAGCCTGAAAACAAAATGCTTATCGACTCCCATTGCCATCTTATGAAATTCCACCAACGGGGAGATCTTCCAGAAATTCTTCGTGAGGCTGAAGATATGGGCGTGGGCCACATGATTGCGATTGGAACAGACAAGGATGACTGGGCTATCAATCTGGAATTGGCACAACTCTATCCCAAACAGATATCCTACACTGTGGGACTACATCCAACTAGCGTAGAAGATGACTGGGAGCAACAATTACGAGGCCTTCAGAAATATCTTACTGGAAACCAACTTCCGCAGGCTATCGGCGAAATCGGGCTCGATCACTTTCATCTTCCAAAAAAAAATCCGGACAAAGCAAAATTCCTTAAAGAAAGGCAGGTGTTGGCCTTTGAACGACAACTTCAAATCGCCAAAGAAATAGAGCTTCCTGTAGTAATCCATTCACGTAATGCATTTGAAGAAAGTGTGGATTGCATTGATCAATCAGGTCTGTCTTGGGAAAAAGTGATTTTCCATTGTTTCGCTGAGGGAAAAGAGGAAATTAATATACTAAATGAACGTGGTGGCATGGCCTCATTTACTGGGATTGTTACGTACAAAAATGGCGAAAACGTTAGAAATGCAATGTTGGCTCAAGGTCTAGAAAGACTTATTTTGGAAACTGATTCACCTTACTTGACTCCTGAACCTCATAGAGGAAAGGAAAACCATCCAGGCTATACTCATCATATAGCAGAAGTCTGTGCTAAATTATTCAATGTATCGGGGTCAATTATCTCAACAATCAGCACCCGCAATACGAAGTCTTTTTTTGGATTATAGCACTGACCGACATTTTTCCATAAATACCTGAATTTGTATCAAGGTTTATGATACGAAAAAATGCGGGAGCCTTATGTCACTCTTCTTAATTTAACCCGAAAAAGAAGGGTCTCAACTTTTTCGCCATCAATAAAACGTTCAAAGCCTTCAGAGAGAAACCATCTTACACCATTTTCCTCAAAGACAGATTCCTTGATGCGCCTCCTCAAGACATCTTCTTTCTTCATCGGAGTCCAAAGAATAAATTTGTTTTGGGGATAGGCACGGTAAAAATTGCGCTCCTCGG
The DNA here is from genome assembly GCA_018668635.1 of Opitutia bacterium. GTDB lineage: Bacteria > Verrucomicrobiota > Verrucomicrobiia > Opitutales > JABJCN01 > JABJCN01. Next base: position 2,496 of record JABJCN010000242.1, on the reverse strand, counting down.
TATTAACCACCTCGCTGATGATCTCTCCACTTTGCAAATAAATATCAGATGTAAGAGATGAAAGCTTACCGCGATCCTCGAAGGACATTAACCCTTTCAAATGCCCCTTGTCCCACCAATATTGCTGCTGAAGTGTGATGCGTTTAATTACAATCCCTTCAACATCGGTAATAGTCCACTCACCAACCCAACGACCAACATAGGGATGGAAAAGTCGACGCATATCTGCCTGGTTCCATGAGGGAGTCTCAGGCTGACTGAAGCCTGTGGTAACCATCAGGGCAATTAAGCCAATCGGTAAAATTATTTTCACAATGGAATGAAAAAAGGGTGGCGAGCCAGTTGTCGAACTTCAAACATACTATACAAATGAGGCCAACTGTCTCAAGAAGACTTCTTCTCCTGTTGCTTTATTGAATCAACAAAAATACTAACCTTTGTTTTTTGACCGCCGACAATCTCCTTGGCGCGGCGAACAGCTCGAGCCGTGGAATAAGTGAGATTCGAACGCAGATCAGGAAATAGGTTCTCGCGACCAATCAACTCAAAGAGACCCGATCGCTTGAAGACCCTTAGAGTATCCTTCTTCACCTCACAGATCAAGATATGTTGATCAGACTGACGCATGAATTGAATCAACTCCTCCAAGGCCATGCAACTTGTAGCGTCCAAGTGTCTGGCATTGCGCATTTTAAGGATAATCACCTTAAGATTGGCGTCCGCGCATAAACGACGAATCTGCTCAAGAAAAAGATCAGCAGCACCAAAAAATAATTCTCCCTCCACATGAACTATGGAAATCTCCAAGTCTGAACGCTGCCGCTTTTCAAGCTCCTGAAGTTCTCCCTCTTCCGTGAAACCGTATTCAACAAGATGAGGCTCCGATGCTTTTCTTAAATACAGAAGAATAGATGCACCGACCCCGACATAAATTGCAAAGTCCAAAGCAAACAAAAGACCTGTCAAAAGCGTAACCCAAAAAACTGCGGAATCAGATAAGGTTGCACGAGTTACCATTCGAAATTGCTTTCGGTTGAAAAGCGAAAACCCAATGGCCATCACCATGACAGCCAGGCAAGGCTTGGGGACCAACCCGATATGCGGTCCTAAAGTGAAAATGCCGATCAGACATAACACTCCACTAAAAAGACTAGAAAGCGGTGTTGCCGCACCGCTGGTTGCATTCAAGGCAGATCGGGTAAGGGAGCCTGACGCCACCATACCAGAAAGCAAGCTGCAACCAACGTTGGCCATGCCCATACTGAACATCTCCTGATTAGCATCAAGCCTGAGCCCCTTTCGTGCAGCAAGGGATTTTCCAATGGATAATCCCTCAAGAACACACAATAGCGCCAGTGCCAATGCAGTTCCGAATAAAATTCTAAACTGTTCCAAATTGAACTGCGGAAAGGTAAAATGTAAACTGCCAGGTGCTAGACTCTTCAGCATTTGAACCTGAACTGTTTGGTTCATAATGTGTGAAAATAAAAAATGGGCGCAGGAACCCAATACCAAAGTAAGTGCGACATTGGGAAGAAGCCGAAACTGTCGCTGAAGAACCATGTATATTGTAAGGGTTACCAAGCCCAGACATACTGGATACCAAGTAACAGCTAATGCCCAATGAAATCCAGACAGTTCGAGAACAGTCAAGCGACACACATCAAAAAAAGAAACTGGTTGCTCATCCAGCGAGAAGCCAAGAAGGCCTTGTAGTTGGTTAACGATAATCAACGCTGCTGCCGCTGTGATGTAGCCGGTCACAACTGTTCGCGATACATATTGGATTAAACTGGCTGTCCGTAATAGAGCACCAAAAATAAGGAATAGACCGACCAACAATAGCAATGAAGGGACAATCGCTAATGTAGCAGCCCCTAGCGTGGAAAACGTACTTAACAAAAGAACAGAAGTTGCATTCGTCGGGCCCAACACAATAAATTGGGATCCGGAAAAAAGCATACCGACCAGTAGGGCAAAGGCTGATCCATAGAGACCATACTCAACCGGCAAGCCTGCAATCGTGGCATATGCCATACCTTGAGGAAAAGCCAAAAGAGCAACATTCAACCCAGCCAGTAAATCTTTCTTCAGCTTGGTAGAGCTATAATCACAGACCGTCTTACGCACAGGAAAAAAGTCCAGGCGGCTCTGAGCTGGAATGCGTGCGAAAAAAGAAAAAAATCTTTTTGCTTTTCGTTTAGCTGCCACGTTTGAAAAGGATGAGGAAATTATGTAAAATCACAGACCTTGTCAGTCATAAACTCTGATAAAAATCGGTGAACGCGACCGACCATTCGCAAGGATCCACTGAATTTTCTCGGTGATCCTGAATACTGCGTGAGCCAAAGCTCTTGGATAATTTTTGCCCATCCATATCCAATAATAAAGGACAGTGAAAAAAGAAAGGGGGTACTTGCCCAAGGGCCTCGTAGAGAAGAATTTGACGAGCCGTGGACACGAGTAAGTCCTCACCACGAACGACCTCGGTTACTT
>JABJCN010000180.1 GCA_018668635.1 Opitutia bacterium | reverse complement strand
GGAATCTCGCACCGCCAACTCAATCGCAGGTTCAAGGAGGCTACCGGGCTAACCCCTCAGCAGTTTATGGTTCGTTCCCGAATAGAAAAAGCCTGCCAAAGACTCCGGGAAACCGAAAAATCCATTACAGACATTGCTTACGAGTTGGGCTTTTGCGATCAAAGCGCCTTTACTGCGCAATTCAGGAAAAGAATGACCCTGACTCCTAAAAAGTACCGCGAACAGTACGGTCGAGGATAACAAGTGGCTATTGCTTATTCGTCTCAAGTAGTGAGAAAGACTCAAGTTCAAGACCTATCTTGATAAGTTCTTCCACAAGGGGTTCCTACGCTTCTTGTTTAAATTCAATTGAATAATATAGCATATTGTTGGCTTTGACATTTGGATTATTGATTCTGTTAAAAGACGGTTTATCCGCTCCTGAAATATTAAATAAAACTCTTTTGGGGGAAAGTATTGCTCCCAAAGATATCCAACGCCACGAAACATAATGAAAAGTTTAATAATTCGATCCCTAATCCTTGGATGCTTACTGGGAACAACAATTCTAGGAAAGAAAACTTCCCCCTCCCCTGCCAATACGAAAGGAGGAAAGCCCAACATCGTTGTTGTACTCTGCGATGACCTTGGATACGGAGATCTTGAGTGTTACGGCCATCCGCATATCAAGACGCCCCATCTAAACAAATTGTCCCAAGGTGGTATTCGCTTCACGGATTTCTATTCAACGGCTCCGGTATGCTCTCCCTCGCGGGTCGGGTTACTCACCGGCAGGAGTCCCAACCGGGCCGGGGTCTACGACTGGATTCCCCCAGGTAGAGCCGTACACATGCGGGCCTCTGAAGTAACCATTGCCAAGCTCTTGAAGGAGGCTGGATATGCGACCTGCATGTCAGGCAAATGGCATTGCAATGGAAAATTCAACTCCCAACAACAACCACAACCGGACGATGCTGGTTTCGATCACTGGTTTGGCACCCAAAATAATGCCAACCCCTCCCATGAAAACCCACGAAACTTTGTGCGTAACGGCAAGCCTGTTGGCAATCTGAAAGGCTTCAGTTGCCAACTGGTCATGGACGAGGCCCTCAACTGGTTAAAAGGACAGCAGAAGAAGGCCCCCAAGCAACCATTCTTTATGTATGTGGCTTTCCATGAACCCCACGAACCTGTGGCTTCGCCCAGGAAGCTGGTAAAAAGCTACAGCGATGTATCCAGGAACGAGAACGAGGCACAATACTTTGCCAACGTCGCAAACATAGATGCAGCTGTAGGCAAACTGATGGCTGCCCTGAAAACCATGAAGGTTGACGAAAATACCCTGGTCGTCTTCACCTCTGACAATGGTCCCGAGACCCTGCTTCGCTACGGCCCTCGTTCCGGGCGTTCCTATGGCACACCAAAACCGCTTCGAGGAATGAAACTCTGGACAACTGATGCAGGGTTTCGAGTCGCCGGCATCATGCATTGGCCAGCTAAAATCCAGCCGGGACAAATCATAAGACACCCGATCTCGGCCCTGGACTTTCTGCCAACCTTCTGCAAATTGGCGGAAACCAAGCCACCAGTCGATCTGGTACTGGATGGCGCAGACTTCCTGCCCGCACTGGAGAACAAGCCGATCGACAGAGAAAAGCCATTGGTCTGGGTCTACTACAACGCACTGAATAAACGGAGGGTTGCCATGCGCGATGGGGAATGGAAGGTGCTGGCGAAACTAAGCATTGGAAAACATACGAACGTAGATGCCCGTAACGAAGCTCAAATAAAAAATGCCAAGCTGTCCGATTTCCAGATTTTCAACGTCACCAAGGATATTGGTGAGAGGAAGGACCTGGCACAGTCAAACCCGGACAAACTGGCCGAACTGGAGCAACGACTTAAGACTCATTACAAGGAACTGGTCAACGGCTCACACGTTTGGGGGAAAACAAAATGAGTGAATCAAAATTGTTTGCTTTGCGTTCGACCTAAATTTTCTTGGCCAGCCATGAAATGTGGCTTACGGTCAAGAAATGAGAATATTTCCTGTTTCGCTCTTCATCTTTTTGGCGCAATTTGGCATTGCCGCAGAGAATGGGTTTCAACCCCTCTTTAACGGCAAAGACCTAACAGGGTGGCAGGGCATGGGAGGACCGACAACCAACTGGACCATCAAGGACGATGTGCTTTCCTGTACCGGCAAGGGTGGGTCCAAATGGATTGCAACAAAGGAAGTATTTGCCGACTTTGAATTGAGTATTGAATTCAATATCCCCGTGAATGGAAACAGCGGTGTCTTTATCCGCGCCCCGGAGAAAGGTGCGGCCTGGGTGGCCGGGATGGAGATCCAGGTGCTGGATGATTACGGGGAGAAATGGAAGAATCTGAAACCCGCCCAGTTTACCGGTTCCATTTATGCCGTGCAGGCACCTGAAAAGCGTGTCACCAGGAAGGCCGGTGAATGGCAATCGATGCGGATTCGTTGTGCAGGAGCAAAATGTGATGTATGGATCAATGGCGAACATGTACTCAAGGGTGACCTTGCAGAATTATCAAAGACGCATCGCCAACCCGGACTCAAGCAAACCGAGGGCTACATCGGGCTGCAGAACCACAGTTCACCGGTTCATTATCGAAACATTCACATAAAGCGTCTGTAGTAATCATAAGCCAAAATTAATGACCAGCTTTTTTATCCCTGAAACCCTCTAAACGATGATGAAGAAAAACATACGATGCTCCAAGGTTTCTCGTACCACCATTAAATTAGTAATTTGTATTACAAGCCTGTCAATAATGGCTCTACATATCCTGGCACAGCAGAAGCAAAAGGACTTCGGCGTGCCCATTGCACCACCAGATCCGATTGAAGAGTTCGCAGTCGCAATCAATTTTGGTTACGGACAGGGACCCAAGGAAAGCGATGACCCGGTTATTTTCGAGAAACTGTTGGTGAATATAAAAAAAGCCGGCTACAATACAATCTATTGCGTCTATCGAGACTGGCGCCTCGAACTTTGTCGCAAACACAAGGTCAAGATGATGATCGATATCCTGGCCCATCATGAGGGGGCCAAAACAGACGTCAGGCGCAAAGAGCAACGTGAAGCTGTACAAAAAATTTGTGAAAAGGTTCGCGGTGACAAGGCCGTCTGGGGGTACAATCTCTGGAATGAAAGGCTTGATAAGTTTGCACCGGGCGGAATCGATGCCATGCATGAGAACCTGGCCTTGATCCGAAAATGGGATCCAAGTCACCCGGTATGGGTTGGCACATATTTGGGTTATTTCCTGGATCGAGTCCAAGGTACTGCTGGTATATTGGCCTATTACGACTACCATTGGTCTCGAGGTCTGGGACTGCACTACAATACAATAACGCATTGCCACAAGCTCTGCCAAAACCGGGCCGACTTCTTTGGGCGTTGGATTCTGGTGAACCCCGATCCCCGAAAAAGCCTGTATACGATCAACACATCGATTGCCCACGGCATGAAAGTGATGATCTGGTTCATCAAGGGAGCAGTCGATCCCAAGACAGGTGAACTCAATGCAAATCATGAGCACCTGAAGGTTCACAAGGAGATTCGTATGCTCTACAAGGAAATCGCTGAACTCGGCAAACCAATGGCCGTCTACTCCACGCCCATGACGCGAACCATGGATGATAAGGAGCGCGCCAAAGATGTACCCAGACCGCTCATGGCATTCCCCGATGACCACTGGGCCACTGTCACAAGCGGAGAAGCCTTCGTCGGCGTCTTCAAATACGACACGGGCGAGGATGCCCTTTACGTTGCCAACCACAATGCACTACGACCTCAGAACATGGTCATTTCATTCAAACCGGAAGATAAAAAAGAGGTGCATGTACAGATATTTAACCGAGCCAAGGGTGGTTGGATCAACATGAAGCCAAAGGATAATCGTGTATCGTTTGAACTGGGGTCAGGCATGGGAGAACTACTCCGAATTACCGGAGTTAAATCGCTCTAGAGAACCTATATCCCATACTTTCAACCCAGACTGTTTGTTTCATTGATCTGGTTAAGTATTGTTATTTTTGGGGAAATGGTAATGACCAGGAATCATGAAAAAACTTCATAGCAACATCGTGAATATTCTTACCCTCAGGAAGCTCAGGTAATCCTGACTTCCTTGAGCCATACACAGCACAGGTAACCCCGAGCTCCTCACACCTCTTGTGAACGAGGGCGGCATTGTCAGGATGATGGACACGATCCCTGAGACTGGAGCTGTTATAGAGAATGATGGAGGAACCATTCTTGTGCAACTTGGGATAAGTTAATAAAGGTGTGCCCATCGGTTGTTGAATAGCAAAGACAGAACGAATTGAGAGATCAACCCCGTGGCCGAGGTGACAACTGATCAATGCCCCTGCCGACGCACCCATGACTGAGACTCGCGTCTTGTCGATGTTGTACTTCCCTGCGTTGGCCTGAAGAAAACGAATTGCCTCAGCAGCATGATTCAGAATCTTAAAGTAATCCTTGTTTGTATGGACAAGGAACGGGTAGTTGACACTGGCAAAGGCAATCCCTCTCGAATGGTATTTCAGGATTTGATTTCTACGAAAAAAGGCCTTGTCCCCAACCTTGAACCCACCCCCATGAAAATAAACAACCAGCGGCGCAGGCTTACCGGACTTGACCTGCCAGATGTCGAGAACACTACGGTCATATTTCTTGCTGTAGCGGACGTCCGCATGTGTCGGGCCAGCGGCATACACAGAGGAAGCCAGCAATGCCAGCACCGAAGTGGCCAGAATTGAAAAGTCGGGGAATATTTTCATCAGGCGAAAGGATCAAGGCAGTGGAGTATTTGCAGGCACCGCGTCCCTGGGATACTTGCCGTTGAACACCATCATTTCCTTCTCGGACTCCATGACCACGAAGGATTCATCCACTTTGCCATCTTTTCCAGTAACACGGGAGAGATCGAGCTGGAGGTGTTTGGAAAGAAATGGATAGACCGCCATACGCTTGGAGGTACCGTAGTCGTGCCCCTCATTCTTAAAATGTGCGTTCCCAAGGCGGTCCGTCGCTCCATAAAGACCATAGACGTGGCGAACAAACGGGTATTCGTGCTCCGGAGTCTTCTGTGTCCAGTCCTTTCCATTGGAGACAATCAGCTGTGGCCGGGGCGCAGCAAGGGCAGCAATCTCAGCGTTGTTGGTCTTGTGATTTGTGTTCCAGTGAATAGGCATCCCACTCTCACAGACACAACCACCGAAGAAATGGGCTGAAACCTGGCAAACAGGCACAGAAACGGCCACCCGCTCATCCAGAGCCGACAATATAAAGGTCTGGGTCCCTCCCCCTGAACAACCGGTCATCCCAATCCGTTTCGGGTCGACCTTGGGCAGGCTGAGCAGGAAATCAAGCACCCGCATGCTGTTCCATGTCTGTAGGCGAAGAATCTCAGGCGTCTTCCGATGATGCCAACCCACGAGCTTGGAATCCCCGTATCCAACCATGTCGTAAAGGAAAACGGCAGCGCCCATCCTGGCGAGAACTGCGCAGCGAGCCTGGCGGGACTCCTTGAAACGTCCCCCGTGGCCATGAGGGCATAGGATACCGGCAAGACTACCCTTGAAATCCGTGGGACGATAAAGTGTCCCGGTAACGTAATGCCCCGGCGAACTCTCAATTGCCACATTTTCAGCCATGTACCCAACCCGAATGCGCTTACTGACGTAACGAGGGTTCAATGGCGTGCGCTCCGGAAGCTTTTCCAGTTTCGCACCGGAGAGGATACCTGCCCGCACCTGCGCCCTACGCTTTTTCCAACTCTCAAGGTCCTGGGTGGACTCACGAATGGCGTCCAGTTCTGCACGGGCCTCCCCCGGTTTCTGTGCGTACCCCACTCGCAGGCGCGGTTTCTCCGCCGCATCAATGGCAACGAAAAACAACAGGCAAAAAGATAAGATACATGAAGGATTATTGAGCATGAAACAGCAGATTATTAAACATTTGATAGTTCAATCAATGAATTCATGGACAGGAAAAATATCAAGCCTCCCCGATATCCTCAGGCAAACCCCGCCAGATCAATCGCATGGAGTCCAAACGGATTCTGGCTTGACCCAAGGCAGAAGAGAGTTGATCCAACTGTTTACGTGCAAGGTCAATTTCTTCATCTCGGACGTGACTATTCACCTTACTTAAAGCCTCCAGACGATCAATCTCTGATTGTAATTGGAGGTTCATCCGGGTGCTTGCTTCAACAATAGCAATCCGGGCCTTCTTCTCAGCAGAGGATTGAGCAACCCTCATCAGGGAGGGGATGAGTTTTTTTGTTACCCCTGACTTCCCCAAAAGTTTGAGAGGGGAACCATTGGTTAGCTCTGGAAGATCAATTTCAAGCAACTCCTTCTTTTCACTAACAAGAATGTGGATTGGAGTGGAAGGAAGAAAGCGGTCCGCATGCAGTCGAGGCGGAGCCAAAGTTTCCAGCACAAAGATTACCTCCAGAAGTAATAGTGAGTGATTCTTATCAGCCCAAATGCCAAAACTGCAATTACCTGTCTCACTGCCCAGAAGCATATCCATTGCACCGGTAACAATTGGATGGTCGCACGTAAAAAGGCTGATATTCTCACGCCCCAATGCCCGGCCACGCTCGAATGTACCCACCATTCTCTCCTTGGGCAACCCCGGAAATGTCTCTCCGGAAAACTTCCGGTTATCAAACAGGTAACTACGATTGCCCAGTTCCTCCAAATAAACGCCATGACAGTCAAAGACATCCAGTAACAGGGACTCCATGGACAGGTCTTTATCCATGGCCTGAATGGCATCAACCAAGGAAGCTGCCGTTTCAGGATTATTAGAGTTTAACTCAAGTAAACGATCCCGCCCCTGCTCCAGTTTTCGGGCAATCAGATTGCGTTCATCGACGGTTCTTTCCAGAAGAGCTGAGAGCATGTCCGCTTTGTCCTTTGCTCCAGAAGGCACGGAACACATCTCGAGTACTTCTTGTCCAAACTTTTGCATCAGTTCATTGGCCCCAAGAAGATTGTGTTCAAAAGCATCCAGACCCTCATGATACCATTTAGCCAAAACTCCAAATGGACTTCCACTCAAATAAGGAATGTGTAATTGAATTATAGATTTCTGACCAATACGGTCCAATCTACCAATACGTTGCTCAAGAAGTTCAGGGTTCAAAGGTAAATCGAACAAGACAAGGTGATGGACAAACTGGAAGTTGCGTCCCTCGCTGCCAATCTCTGAGCATACCAGCAATTGCGCACCATCCTCTTCCGCAAACCAAGCCGCATTTCGATCCCGTTGAACAAGTGTAAGTTCCTCATGAAAAACTGCACATTTAACTCCAATAGTCGTCCTTATCGCTTCCTCCAAGGCTAATGCCTTTTCTTTGCTTGAACAAATCAGGAGTGCCTTTTCCTGTCCCCTATCCTGTATAAATTCAGCAAGCCATATAATACGGGGATCACGCTTAAAATTATACGCCTCAACTGGGTCACCCCCAGAGGATCCCGACGCAAACTCCAATCGCGAACGTTCCTGCCATGATTCATGATCATTCTCAGGCTCAAGAGAAACGAGATGGGCCACACGCTTGGGAAATCCACTCATTGCAGAACGGGTGTTTCTAAAAATAACCCGACCGGGGCCATGACGATCCAGCAAAGCCGCAAGCAAGGCCTCATTGCTCATTGTATCGACATCGAAATCCGGCAGTGCATTGATATGATCTTTCTGCACCGTACTCAGGGTGCCTCCTTCAGAGAGAATAGAGGCAATAGGGGCAAGCTCGGTGTAATGACTCGACTCGGTCTCAAGCGACGAGAGATCGGAATAACGATCGGGGTCAAGGAGTCGCAAACGAGCCAGATGACTTTCAGCACCTAGTTGCTCGGGTGTTGCCGTAAGAAGGAGAAGCCCTTCAGCCTTACAGGCAAGGGCCTCAACAATTTCATATTCCCTGCTGACCTCGGACTGCGACCACTCCAGGTGATGTGCTTCATCAACCACCAGGAGATCCCAACCTGCGTCCACCGCCAATTGAGCTTTATCTGGATCCGCTGCAAGAAAATCAATACTGCAGAGAATCAACTGGTCATCCAGAAAAGGATTTGCATCCGGATCGGTATCCTGAATCGCGACGCAACGTGCCTCATCGAATATATTGAACCAAAGATTAAATTTCCGGAGCATCTCGACAAACCACTGATGCAATAGATTTTCCGGCACAAGGATAAGGACTCTTGCAGCCCTGCCGGTCTGTCTTTGACAATGAACGATCAGACCGGCTTCAATTGTTTTACCAAGCCCAACCTCGTCAGAAAGCATGACGCGAGGGGCAATACGATTACAGACCTCATTGGCGATGTAAAGCTGGTGTGGAATGAGATCAATCCGGCCACCGACAAAGCCTCTTACAGGGGATTGTTGTACGTCATGCATCATCTCCAGGGCACGACGTCGCAAATCAAACTCATGAGCATCGTCATAGAATCCGCCCAATAGTCGATCCATCGGTCCAGAGGACTGCATATTGTCATTCAAGTGAGCCTCAGGCAATTCCCATCCCTGTCCGGAATAGGTTAACACCCCATTATCATCCCTAACGGTCTTGATGAAATGCTTCACGCCATCATGGTCCTCGACCTCCTGACCAGGTTGAAACACCACCCGGCGTAAAGGCGCATTACTGATGGCATAGAGACGCAGTTCTCCTGTTGCAGGATACAGTATATGTACCCGGTCCTCGGTTGTCTGCACCACGGTTCCCAAACCCAGTTCAGGCTCAGGTGTACTGACCCAGCGTTGTCCTTCTTGAAATTGATTCATTTAATATTTATGTAAGAAAACAGGATTCAAATTAGCCAGTCATACCGCGACGTCTGTGCATCGACAAAAGCTTGTCACAAATCCTAAAGCGTTAAAAAAGTATTGCCCGTAACATTGCCTAAATCGCCAAACCCTCAACGAGGCGTTCATTCCTTGAAATCGTATACAAGTATTTTGTCGACCAAAGGAACCAGTATATCGTTTTTTGCCTTTTGGTGAACCGGATGAGCCAGATATTCATCCAAGCTTTTTTGGTCAGGAACGACAACAAGGATCGCCACATCATAACTGTCATCAACGATAGCCCGATCACTGGCAACCACTTGACCTACCCGAATGTCAAGAACCCCGGGGATTTTACGGAAGGACTTGGATACCTCAACAATCTGCTTCCTCTGCTCAACATTGCCCGGTTCCTTGAGCCAGCAGAGCACAACATGATGAAGAGCCTGCTGGTGCAATGAACCTGAATCAATGGTAACACAGCCCTGCATACCAAACAAAAGAACAATCAAGATAAACCTCATGGGACAGAGTCAGAAATTAAAGCCAATTGGTACGGTTTTCCTTATGAACGAGGGTATCTGCCTCAGGCAGGTCACGCGCCTTCATAGTCTCACCATTCCAGTCCATATTCTTCTGTAGTTTCAGTGCAACAATGCCGGAAAGACCAATTTCAGTGAGGTGACCACCGAGCTCGAACGGGGCGAAAGTCTCGGTTCCATTGAGAATGGCATCCGTCCATTCCTGGAAATGTCCACGGACACGCGGGATTGTCTGTGAAATCTTCTTGGCCTCAGAATGATTGCCATGCCCGGTGAACTTGGGGTCGTCATTCATTTTGACGTAACATTGAGAATTCCAAAGCCCGGATGAAAGCATTCCGTTCTCCCCCTCAACAATGGCACCGACTCGAGGTACGTTCCCAAAGGTGCCTTTCACTGCATTGAGTATATGCTTGGGAGGCATGTGTGCACCACCTGTATAATAAATCAGGTTGACCGGGTCGCGCCCGTCCTTGGCTTCAAAGTGAAAGGTATGGGTGACGGCTCGGGCATAGCTCTCCAGTCCGGCATCCTTGACATTGCTGATCTCGACCCGACTGGGATACCCGAGCTTGAGAGCCCGAACCGGCATGTTGAAGGAATGACAACAGAAGTCCCCAATGGAACCATTGCCAAAGTCATACCACCCACGCCACTTTGCAGGATGATAGATACCGGACTTGTAGGGCCGAACGGGTGAGGGGCCGCACCAGAAATCCCAATCCATGCCCTTGGGCACGACATCCTCACCGGCAGGACGTGAAACTCCGTTCGGCCACCCATGGGAAGGGTGCCATACATGAACATTTGAAACCTGGCCAAGCAGGCCCGCCTGGATCAATTCAATACTGCGGCGAAGGTTAGAGGAGGCGCTGCCCTGGTTGCCGGTCTGGGTCACCACCTTGGATGTACGGCACAGTTCCCGCAAAGCGCGAGCCTCAGCCACCGTATGAGTTAAAGGTTTTTCGCAATAAACATGAAGACCGGCCTTAATCGCAGCCGTACAGATTGGAGCATGCCAATGATCCGGAGTCGCAATAACAACTGCGTCCAAGGACTTTTCCTTATCAATCAGTTTACGGTAATCACCATATTCCTTGACCGCATCTCCAACAGACTTGTGACGGGACTTGGAGCGCGCGACCTGATTGGGGTCCACATCACAGAAGGCCACCACGTTGTGCTTCAATTGAAGAGCACTCCTGACATGTCCCTGAATCTGTCCGCCCATGCCGATATAAGCAATATTGAGCTTACGATTGGCCCCAAATACATTGTGGGGCAGAATGAGTGGGGCAGCGGAAGCGGCAGCGAGGATGGATCTACGTTTCATGCAGTGAACATTCATTGACCATGAATTTGAGTCGAGTGTATTCGAACCGGGAAGATCAATCCCCATTCAGTTTCACACCATAAAATGCCGAGGCATTCCTCCAATAAAGTTTCTCAAGCACGGTTCGACCCATGGGTTCAAAAAACTCGTTAATAATGCTCAGTTGCTCACTATATTCCCCTCCCCTATCAGTCACCGGCCAATTGCTACCATAGATGACTCGATTCTCCCCGAAGGCATCATACACAACCTTGAAAATCGGGGCGTAAAAGGAAAGTTCCTTCGGGGAAGGCCTTTTGCCTGTACGTTGAAAAATCCCACTGATCTTGCAGTAAACATTGGGGTGGGATGCCGCTTTCCTGACATCCTTCGCCCAAGCTTCATCCGCGGGCTCACCAGTAATAACAAGTCCTGTAACATGATTAATTAAAATCTTTAAACCGGGAACCTTTCTGGCAACAAGATCAATGTCCTTTAGGTCAAAATTAGCCAGCAAGACATCCAAAGTAAGTCCCTTGTCGGCCATTAACTTGAGGTCGCGCCATACAGCTTCCGTAAAGAACTTTTCCTCCCCGGGACGCTGACGCATACGAAGCCCAACAAAACGTTTTTCGGCAGCAAAACGATCCAATAGACCTGCAAATTCATCGGTTCCAATCGGGAGGTTGCCAACCAGACCAATGTAGCGCTGGGGATTATGCTGAACAAGGTCAAGCACCCACTGGTTGTCCTCGGTCCGGTCACTGGCCTCGACAATCACCGTGGCAGTGACCTTGTTGGCTTCACTGACTGCATCAAAATGCTGAGACAAGACCGGGCGGTATAGAACCTTGTCCGACTCAGGTGGCCAAGGCACGCCATCGGGCCGACTGGTGTCATAAAGATGAATATGGGTGTCGATGATAGGGATGGCCACATCGACGCCTCCAGATTGATGACGTGTGCAACAACCGGCAAGAATGGCCAGGATCGCACTGAATAGAATCAAACGGACAGTATGAATTGGATTCATGGTATTTTAGTGTTGGATATAAATTTGCAACAAGATGTCTACCCCTCGGGGATTTCATTCACCGTGTAGTAGGCATTCCGATGAAGAAGCTCATCCCGTTCACGGGAACGCAAGGCACCAAGGTCAAACTCATGGACATGACCCTTTGTCAACTGGTCCAGCCGGATGGTGGCGTGCAAACCATCAGCCGAGAGTTTGGCAACCAAGACATTGGGTATACTCTTGTCGACTTCCGGTCCTCCATAGCCACTATGATAAATGTGGGTAAAGGTCGAGACACGGTAGTTATTCGGGTCATTGCCTGTAGTGGCGTCCACGGGCTTCGTGAAGTTGATCTTAAAACCATTGGGTATTATGGACACACGTTTGATTTCAAATGGCATGCGCCCTGTCCAGTCCAACCTCTCCAATGCAAAAGGCTTGATACCACGAACAGGCCAACCACGATTGGTTCCACCACACAGAAGATTGCCTTCAGGTGTAAACTGTACGTTAAGGATACCGGTTGAAAGCCCTTCCCTAAAAGGATAGCATGCCCCCTGCCATACACCGTTCACCAACTCTGTGGTCGCCCTCATGATAAGGGACTGGGTGTAGTCTCCAATGAATATCTGGTTCTCAAAGGGACCAAACTTGCCAGCGGTACGATTCACCACATAACCAGTGATGGATCGCCCCATGCGAATGTAGGGAAAGACGACTGCATAGGGCACCAGTTCCTTGACCTTTTCCTTCTCGGACACAATGCGTGTACCACTTTCGGGCTTGGCCGGCTCCTTTAGATGAGGAGCATAATTATACCAGTTAAAACTGACCGGATGCCCCATGAAACCACCGGGTTTTAGGAACTTGAGACTACAGGAGGAATTCCACGGCCCCTGACTCTCAATGTAGAAGAGTGCTCCATGTTCATTGGGTCCAATCCCGCCGGGACTCCGAAGACCACTGGCAATCGGGATGGTTCTGCCCTCTGGGGTAACCTTCATGGCCCAACCTCGAAACAACGCACGTGAATGATAGGAACTGGAAAGCCCGAGGGCCACATACAGGTTTCCATCAGGATCAAACTTGGAACCAAAGGCATACTCATGGTAGTTGGCGTAACCCCAGGTGTCCGAGATGGTCTCGAACTTGTCCGCCCGGCCATCGCCACTGCGGTCCGTGACCCTCGTTAGCTCGCAGCTTTGGGTCACGTAAAAGGCACCATCACGATAAGCCAGTCCGAAAATTTCATCCAGGCCGGTGGCAAACAATTCAAAGCTCGGGGTTGGCTTCGCCTCGTCCACCTGACCCAGCAGGTAGATATCACCACGCCGTGTTCCAACCGCGATCCGATTGTCCGGCAGGGTCACGAAGGCCCCTGCTTCCACGATCAGGCCCTGGGGAATGGGCAGGTTGACAAGCCGGTAGTAGGCGCGTTCGCGCTCAGCGGTCCCCCACCAGTCACCAACCTCCTCACCGGAGGTGTTCACCATAAACCAGGCAAGCCCCGGTAGGAGCAATGCAATCCCGGATTTGACCGTTCTAGCGAAGCAATTCATAATCAATTAAAAGGCGGGTCTCCCCCTTGGGCAGATCGAGCTTGAGGATGAGTTCACGCAATGCGGGGTCTGCCCCTAATGGACGACGCAGGATGGTAGTTGTAACTGGAAGCTTAAGCTTGAGGTCCGGCGTCTTGTAATGCGTATCGGAAACCGCCTCGACCTTCCCCGCAATCACGCGAAAATGCAGGGTTTGTGCAGCAGGTGCAACGAACTTCAGGGTTCGCTTGAGCAATGCATGCCCATCCTTCTCTCCAGCAACGGAGACATCCTCAATCCCAACGTCCCCGCAACGATAGGAAAAGGTGGGAACAAATGCATCATCAAAGGCGTAGCCCAGGAATCGATAGCCCAGGTTCCTGGGATATAGGGGATCCGGATTGACCGGATTTTCCTTGGTCATGACTGGAAGAAGTGGCCATTTCTCCTTCTCATCAAAACGCTGGAGAAAAGATACGTCCCTCGGCAGGTTGATCGAACGGGATCGAGGGTTAAAACTGCCAGCCCCCTGCCCTCCCCAACCAACACTGACAAAGTCGCCGCGCCAAATGCCCGACAAGGTTCCGGTGGCGGCATCAAAGGCATAGTTTAATCCCCCGGGGAACCCGACAGCAATACCCCGGTACCCGGCAATTCGGCTTCGACCACGATAGGTCCTAACGACTCCACCAACCTCAATATTGGAACCCGGATTATGAATCCCGGATGGCGTTGGCGCACCCTGACCATAAGAAAAATAATGCCAGATGGCCCAGACCTGGGCATCGGTATCACCGCCGAGGATGTCCCCTCGAGCCCCCTTTGAGCCTGCCCAGTAGTTTGGCATCACGATTCCCGGGCGATATTTGGCAGGATTGCGCATGAAGTGATAATACCAGGCCGGTTGCAACCGATCATAAGAAGTGAGCAGGTCCATGCCCTTGAATCCAGGGGATTCCTTCCCATTGAAATTATGACAGGTAATGCAGTTCAATCCCTTGTCGCCTATTAGCTTGTGACCGGCGGATCGAATGCTACCACGTTCCTTGCGCCCGGGCTCTGGAAACTCAGCAATTTCAACCTTGTCAACCCCTGCGAGCAGTGCGGGAAGAAAGCCAAGGTTAGCCTCGCCAAAACCCGGCATACGGGTGTGCATGTAAGGTCGGGCAGATTCGCCGTCGAACAAAACCTTGTGCATCCAGCCTGGTTTCAACTTTGCGCCGGCCAGGGTCAATCCAGGAGGAATCTTTGCCTGGTTACCCAATCCCTGCTCTGAGGTCTTTAGATGAGGGAGGAATTCCTTGGATGGACCACCGTAATCATCCCTTGCATGGCAGGCAATGCAATTGAAGGCGGTCAGGGAGTGAGCAATTGCATCCCCTGCGGAAAGCCGTGACCGGGAACTGGTAAGCGCCCGGGCAATGGCCTTGCGCTGGATATCCGATAAATTGTAATCCGGGGCATCCTTGGGCTTGGTGGAGAGACATCCGCGGCTTGGGTTCAGCTTGGTAAGTGGCAGGGACTGACGGGCGGGCGGTTCGCGATCGAGGGAATGACAGGCAACACAATTGAACTCCCTAAAATAAGCCCTTCCCTTATCCACGAGCTCGGCAGAAACCTTGAACGGCTTAACTGATGGCGATTTGCCCCCCATCAGGTATTCAGCCAAATCCCGGGATTCATCCCCCGAAAGGTAAAAATCCGGCATGCGTCCCGATGGACGGGCCTGATGAGGATTGAAGAGAAATCCAGACAGGGAATGATGGTCATACTTTATTGGCACATGGGCCAGGGGAAGAAGACCGTCGGCAACCTCTTTACTGCCATTCCCAAGTTGTGCGGAATGACAAGCAACACAACCAATATCATGAAATAAAATACGACCTGCTCTGGCATTGCCGGGATTTGGCTTTGCAACAATAGGACTACCAGACAAGCTGACCAGAAAATGTGTGAGTGCATCAGCCACTTCTGATCGCTTCATCGTGGACTGACCAGCCAGCAAATCCGGCATCTTCACGCCGGGTTGAACCCTGACAGGGTCGGCAAGAAAGCGACGCAGGTACTCCGGGGACAACCGCTGACCAACAGAAATCAGGTCCGGCGCACCCTGCCTGTGAAAATCCTGGGAATATTCATCGGCGTGACAAGCACCACAGCGCAATTCTCCAAGAAGGACCTCACCTATTCCACGCTCATCAAGTGGATGCTTACCTCCAAGCCCTGGTATCAGGGGTGTGGCATGAATCGGAAATATTGATAAAATAGTGCTCGAAAGAAATATACCGATAAGGCCAAATCGTAAATAAGGCAGTGTACAGAATGAACTCATGCAATAGGCCTCATAATCAGGCTAATTTCACTGGTATGCTTGTTATTATTTAGGCAAACAAGTGTATACCCTCCCGCTTCGATATTGCCAGATTCCCTCATTTCTCGATCAATAATAACTGGTGGAGTTTCCCTATCAGTAAAGCCAATAAGCGTATCATAGCCAATATCACTCAACTTATCGAGGAACTCTTCAATGCCGTAATCAAAGTCTTTCATGAATAAAGGGCTAAATTCAACATGAAGGGAAGGAAGAAATCGAGATAGGATTGATGAAGCGCCCTCGACAGCAAGAGGCTCCGCACCTTCCAGATCCAGCTTCATAAAATCAAGTCTATCAAAAGAGAATTGAGCAAAGTCATCCAATCGACATGTCTCCACGTTGAAAGATTCAACCGGAGAGTCCCCCCATGCTTCTGTGTGAGATGATAAAGATGCATAACCAGAAACGCCTCCCGGCAATTGAATGATTGCCTGCTCATTCTTATTACTTAATGCACAAGAAAAAGTCTTAACGTTCAACAACCGCCAACTTTGAATATTTGATTTCAGTTTTTCCAATGTGGGTGGAGCTGGTTCAAATGAAAGCACTTGGCCGGAAGCACCAACAATCCGGGAAAAAATCTGGGTGTAATCACCTATATTTGCCCCACCATCCACAACAATGTAACCAGGTCGAACAAGAGATAAAAAAATATACTTATCCAAATTCCAGTTTCCTCTACTACGATAAAACGTGGAATAGAAACGTGGGATGGAAAACAAGAAATTTTCTACAATTCGCTTAAATTTCCCCTGCATAGCTTGATATAGACGATAAGGTAATAATAACAGCAGGCAAACAACCTTTAAGCTAATAGAAAACTAAAATGGAAAGTCTTGAACTTAGCGGCGCTCGTCCGGGCGGTATGCGGGCAATTGCTCGGTCAAATTACGTAACTCGGCCACAATCTCGGGATGCTTCTTGGCAAGGTTGCTCGTTTCTCCAATATCCTTTTCCAAATCGTAGAGTTCTTCAACCACCGGTCGATTATCCTCCCTCGCGTAGCCATAGAAGTGGGCCTTGGCCTTGAGGTATTTCCATCTACCCTTACGAATGCCAGCCCGGTCAAAGTAGAAGGTCTCCCTGCCCTTTTGCGACTTGCCCATGAGCAGAGCAGTCTGGTCGATTCCATCGATCACCCGGTCACCCGGTGCCTTGAATCCGCACAGCTTGGCGAAGGTGGGCATGAAGTCGATGGTCGCGAATACCGCATCGGACTTGCGGCCCGACGGAACCTTGCCCGGCCAGCGCACGATGCATGGCAGGCGGTATCCGCCCTCGTAGGGTGATCCCTTGCCGTTGCGCAGGGGTCCGGAGGAACCCCAGAAGATCGAACCCTCGGGGTGGCCCTTCTTGTTTTTGGTGTACTTGTCCTGATTCCAAGGCCCGTTATCCGAGGTATAAATCACTATTGTGTTCTTGCTCAGTCCAAGCTCGTCCAGAGTATCGAGCAGGCGTCCGGTCTCGTAGTCGAACTCCTCTACCACGTCGCCATATAGACCACCCTTGGATTTGCCGCGAAAACGATCGGATGCATCAATGATGGTGTGCATCATGGTATGTGCCAAATAGAGAATAAAGGGCTTCTTGGGGTCCCGCTTTTTCTTGAGATACTCGATGGACTTGTCCGTATAAAGAGTTGTCAGTTCGCCCATGTCCCGACTGGATCCCGACGCTTTGTTATTCTCGTGGAACCTGACCCCTCCCCCGTCATTCGCCCCGAGGGTGCCGTAGTAGTAGTCAAACCCCTGTGCATTGGGCATCCGGTCGATAATGGCTTTGCGGTTGGAGACGTCCCATTTGCCAATGCAGGCGGTCTGGTAACCGGCTTTCCGCATGAGCTCACCAAAAGTGATCTCGCTGGCCGGCATACCCCACCCTTTACTCCGGCAAGGGTATCGACCGGTAAGCAGGGCCGAGCGCGAAGGACCGCACACCGTCTGGGTATAAAAAGAAGTAAAAAGGGTTCCCTCCTTTGCTAGTTGGTCGAGGCGTGGGGTCTTGTTGGTCCTGCTTCCGTAGCAAGCCAGGTCTCCATATCCCTGATCATCGGTAAAGATGACCAGGATGTTTGGCCGCTCGCCTGCAAAAGAATGGGAAATATATGTGCCAAGCAAAAGGATGGTGAGTAATTTTTTCATTGAGAGGGAGATAACAAGTTCAGAGGTGGTTTCAAGAACCAAGAAACACTACAGTTCCAGTTAAAATTTTGCAGACAGTTTTCCCTCCGACACTTTTTAATGGGATTGCTTCCCGGGGTTCCAGGCCCGCACGCTGTCAAACTCAATGCGGGGACCCTTTACCGTGAACCCGAAATCCGTCTTGGTCTTGTGCCCGATGCCCGGGGACTTGAGTCGTCCAACAGGCTGACCATTCAAGCTGAGTCGCATCTCCTCGCCAACCACTGATACCCGCATCCTGTACCATTGGTTTGCCTTTAACTTGAACGGTATGCTTCTTGATCGTCCGACCAACAAGGCATCCGCCTCTTTTTTGCGCTTGGGATTTCTTCGCATGGTGAAAATATCATTCCTCATGACTCCTTCCTTATCGTCACCCAGGCGAAACCCATTCATCGACACTGCGACCCGGCAAATGTGTCCTGCATGAACCGTCTTGCAGGACTTGTCGTTGACCACGAAGTTGAAGGCCCGCCCATCCACAATACGAAAGGAGAACTCGATAACGGCATCGGTGAAGGAAACCGGTGCCTGAATGACGGCGCCATGACCATCCTCGGGGTTTTCCGTTCCCACCAAGCAGCCATCCTTAATACTGAATGATCCAATCCTGGTCTGCCAGTTCGCACCAATCTTCTCCCTGTCAAAGTTGTCCTGTAAAAGCAAGGTACCAGCCTTGAATTGGGAACCCCAGAGGGAAACCGCCCACAACATAGCCAAGAGAGTGATCGTAAGTCTATCCATAAAAAACATTAATCCTGACAACAATCCGAATGCTTGTCCCGGCCAAAAACTCTTTAGAATGAATTCTCCAATCCAAACTTCCGGCGAATCCACTCAACGGCGAGACGATGATGGACAGGCCCCACGCCATGTTTCGCCTGCGGATAAACGCGATATTCCCTGGAGCCTTTTACATAATTATAGGGAGCGAAGTTGGTCGCGGGCGGGCAAATACCATCCTGTAAACCGACTCCCATGAAGACCGGGCACCTTATCCGGGGAGCCAGGTTCATGGCATCGAAATAGCTAAGGGTCTTAAGCGTGCTCTTCCAAGTGCGGGATTCCTTGGCGGCAATCCATTTGTTCATCTCCGGCCAGTTCGTGGTCTTGAAGTATTTTTCCCAATTAGCGAGGAAGGGAATATCTGGAACGCAAAGGCTGACCCGCTGATCCAAGGCCGCGGTGGCGAAACTCAAGCCGCCCCCCTGGCTACTGCCCCCCACGGCGATTCGCTTGGGATCAACCTCCTTTCTAGAGTATAGAAAATCAATGGCACGCACGCAATCCATGTAGGCTCCCTGGTAATAATATCCTTCCTTGGCGTCGAGGCCACGTATCCAGTAATCCCCTGGCCTACCCTTGACGTCCTCCTGGCTGTTGCCGTGGCCCCGCACGTTGAATGAAAATACGATCATGTCCTTGAAACGACCAATTGGGCGCATGTTTTGTCCATACCCGGGAACCCTCATGAGAGCCGGATGAGGACCCGGTTTCCTGGGAACCTCGAACCACCCGCGAACCCGTACATTCCCCAAGCTGTGCATATGAACCTCATAAACATCGTGCCGGGCATTGCTTTTGCCAGTTTTGGGAATCATCCTGAACCGGGGCGGCACCTTGTCGAGTGCAGCCCGGGACTTATCCCAAAACGCCTGAAAATCCGGCTCAGCGGTCAACGGGGGACACAGCTCCAACGGGGCGTATCCGACCTGCATTGAACTGGAAACCCTGCCTCCCTTCCATGAACAGGTGACCGTTGCCCGAAAAAATCCGGGCTTCTCCGTATTCAAACCAAAGGAAACCTTGGCCTTCCCGCCGGGTTCCAGAGTCGTGCCATCGGAATGAGTGGCGACCGGTTGCTTTTCATCAGTTTCTATTTTCCAGATGATGCTGACCTTGACCTGTATCTTCGTCCGGTTCTGTAGGGTCGCACCAAGGACAACACGCTCTCCTCGGGGAAAGATGCCATCCTTAAAGGCCCCGGTATCAATTCGGACTTCAACCGCATCCTTCCCACACACGACCAGTGGCTGGCTGAAAAACAGAAGTAAGGCCAGGAAATACAGGTGTACTTTGCTCATTACATGATAGGTCAAGAAGACCCGTTAATGAATACACCCTGAGGGAAACACACAGGATAATCTCCTTTTAAAGCCGCTTTTGAAAAGAAACTAAAAATCCAGAATCAAAGTATCTTGGCGCGAAACTTGATATGATAGGAGCGATCGGGATCACACTTTTCCGGTCGGGGAATCAGCACAAAATCATCAGCGATCAATGGATTCAGGTCCTGACCCTCAAGGATTTCAATATTTGTAACCCGCTTGCCAATGAATTGAACAATCGGGCGACCTCCCCGCTGTGCCCCGTTGTTATTTACAGTTTCAAAACTCCTGATTCCAAGGTTCGGCTTTATCTTAAGTGTGTAGACCCCCTTTTCTTCTGTTAAAACCTGATTGTAAGCCTGCTTACCAGGGGCCATTCTCGCAATCCATGCCGGGTCACCGTAAAAGGCGACCACATCACGATCAAATGCCAATCCACGCTTGTCACGGGAATTGACCTTGGGGTCTCCCAATCGTTGAATAAGTGCATGATGGTTGGCAAAGAATGCCTCTGTCAGTGTGTAACGACCGGGTTGTTCCACAAAGTAGTCCAACACACCCCACCCTTGATATCCAAACCAGGTCGGCACCGTGTAACCGAGCATTTGCTTGACGCCGGCATCATTCATCCAAGCCAGAGCCATGGCATCCGGCCCATCAATATTCCCCATGAGGCAATTGCCAATTGGCAGATAGATCTTGGGGTTGGTTGAAGTTATCTCAATCTGGCGCCGTTTCGTATCCACGCCAAAGATTTGTCCAGCCTTCGACTTTATAAAACCATTTCGGTAACGAAACCCAATCTGCCAACCACGCTCTGTCGCATGCCCCGAGGTGACAAACAAGTCGGGCTTGTAGTCAGCCAGTACATCAGCAAAAGCCTGGGTTGTGTCGTCCGGTCCCTTAAGTTGCTCCACCTGGCCCCCGGGTTTTTTACGGACCATCTTGTTCTTGACCAGTTCATCATACCAGAGTCCCTCCTTGCAACACTCAAGGGCGATCTCAGTCCCGGAAGCTACCTTGTTGACGGTCAACGGCTCCTTGTACCGGGCAATGGAAAGTGCATTGGCCGCATCGTATCCGGTCAGGATACCCCAGAATGTGTCGGTGTAGGGATCGGTATCAAACTTGCGGGTCAACTGATGGATGGAAGCGACAAACTCCTTTGTCACCTCCCCCGGCTTGGCAACGAAGCAAGTGAAGGCCGGAAACTGTTCCCGGAGAGACTTTAAAGAGTCCCCGACATTCTCCTCAAAGACAAAAAGCTCCGCCTGGTGCTTTTTCTTGAGCACGTTGACAACCAATTTCCACTCCTTGTTCTCAAGCGTTGATTGGGAAACGACTATGGAATAACCTGAACCGGCAACGATGGAGGCTGAAAGCAGGGTTAAGGTTAAAGTAAGAAGGGATTTCATAATAAGGATTGGTTAAAAGTGTTGATCAAGAAAATGCTCTGTCCACTTCATCGCAACTGCAAATCATGAATTAGCCTTT
>JABJCN010000120.1 GCA_018668635.1 Opitutia bacterium | reverse complement strand
GTCGCTACCTCAAGCCGTGGGACCCCAAGTCCTACTGGACCTACGATGCCAGCTGGGCACAGGCAAGCAACACGCCCTTCCGCCTCTATAAGCAGAACCAGCACGAGGGCGGCATCTCCTCGCCACTCGTCGTCTCATGGCCCGCCGGCCTTAAAACAGAGAAAGGCTCCATAACCCGTCAACCCGGCCACCTCATTGACTTCATGGCCACCTTCCTTGAACTCTCCGGCGCCAAATACCCCGCGACCGTCGGTGAACGCAAGGTCGATCCCCTGCAGGGCAAATCTCTCCTGCCCATACTTCAGGGCAAAACCCGGGATCCCCACGACCCCCTCTATTTCCACTTCGGGACTGACCGCGCCCTTCGTAGCGGTCCATGGAAGCTCGTTTCTTCAAAGCTTGGTCGCTGGGAACTGTACAACCTCGACGAGGACCGCACTGAACTCAACGACCTTGCCACCAGGCACCCGGAACGCGTCAAGGACATGGCAGGGGAATGGTTCCGCATCGCAAGTGACGTTGAACGCCTGAAGGGCAAGAATGTGAAGCCGGTAAAGACAACCTTGTCCAAGCTCAACTTTCGCAAGGATACCAGTAACCGAAAATCTAGGTGAATGAAGTGTCTCTGACTTGTAACCCGTCTTTATTGAATTTTGGATTAATTTACGTGATTTGACTAGCCTGTTATCGGGCTTTTATGCGATATTTTGACAAAGCGGAACTGGATGACTCTCATCACACCCTGATGGCGGAGTACGATGCCTTCGTTCAATCCCGGATTTCATTTGGATATCCCGGACGAATTAGGATGCGGGGTTGGGAGTTGCACCAAGTGCTTGATGCCTTGCCGCCGGTGGATGGCTCGAACTTTCGTAGGGCTTTAGACACTGGTTCAGTCAACACCTTTCTCGCCTTGTACTTGACCCGTTACTTCAAGTCTGTTGTGGCTTCGGATTTGCTGGTCGAACGGGTCTATAAAAACCTACTTCGGCGTGTTGGTGTCCTGCCTCGAAAGCCTTATGAGGTTAAGATCGAAACTTGGTTTAAGGCCATAAAGTCTAGCCCAAGAATTCAAGTGCGAAATGTCAATCTTACGAATATGCGATATCCCGACGGGTATTTTGATGTCATCACATCCATCTCGGTGATCGAACATATTCCTGACATTGAGGCAGCAATAAAGGAAATGTTCCGATGCATTAAGCCTGGGGGTAAGTTGTTGATAACCACGGACTGCAGTCCGGATGGCAAGCCTTACAGCGACGGTGTCCGTTATTTCTCTCCTTCGGAACTCAAGGAACTTTTCTCACCTTATCCGGTTACCTCAGAAACCAATGACCCCGATTTCAAGAAAGAAAATTGGTGTTATCGTCGGTTGGTTAATAAACCTGTTCTGAATGTCTTTGTTGAAATTACTAAGCAATAGGAAGCTGCCTTTTGTCTGGATCTTCATTTTTGAGTGTACCTGATATGGCGGTTTGTTTGATCAATCATTTCAGGATTTTTCTAAATAAAGAGCCTACTTTTTCACAGTCATACGCAGGAACTGCCTTCCGCTTGAGCCTACCATGTCTGTATTGGCAGTTGCCTTGATGCGTTCGTATTTGCTGGTGGTAAAATCATTCCCATCGGGAAGAACTGACTGGTCCACTCCCTCGAGGGCACCGGTTAGCGTGACGTTGGTTTCCACCCAGTCACTCAGGGTCGTGGCGAGTTCAACCTTGTAGGTGAGACTGGCATCAACTGATGCCTTTACTCGAACGAAGGTAATGGAGAGTGAACCGGAACTAGTGTCGGGAGTGATACCTAGAGTATCGGTGGCAACAGGATTCTTGCCAAGGGCGTATTCAAAGAGGTTTGCCAGTCCGTCGCCATCGGGGTCGGCATCAAGGGCCTGCTGGTCAGCGGAGAGTCCACCCAGTTCGTTTTCTGTAATCCATGTGGAATAGTTGTAGGTCGAGGAAGGAGCGGGAAGATCACCACTTCCATAATACGCTTGTCCTTCCTGTATGGAAATGGTGCCTCCGTTTTTGTCCATGAACTTCGTCGCTACTGTGTAGGAGGTTTGAGGGTCGATTTGATGAAAGATTTGGAAATGAAGGTGGGGTCCGGTCGAGTATCCTGTGTTTCCTGAAATGCCGATGGGGTCGCCCAGTTTAACCAAGTCTCCAATCTGAACGAGCACCCCGTTTTGCCGCAAGTGAACGTATTCAGATTTGCTTCCGTCCAAATGTCCGATGGTTACGAAATTGGCCTTATCCATGAATGACTTTTCGGCACCCCCTTCGTTCGAGTCTTCCTTCAGGTTTATTACCTTGCCCGCTCTTGTAGCGTATAACGTGGTTCCTTCAGGCATTGACCAGTCGATCGCGTATGTGTCCTGATGGCTGAATGACCCCAAGTATCCTTGCATTACGTTAAATTGATCCTTGGACGCATAGGGTATCCTGTAAACATAATCGGAATCCTGATCCTTCCCTGAAAATCCGTAGTTCCACCAATATTTCCAGGAATAGCCCCAGGCTCTTCCTTCTTCGATTTGGTCCAATGTCATCAGCTCGGTGGTGCCATTTCCGTCCAAGTTGAAGATCAACTCTCCTTCCTTGGAGGGTCGGAGGTTTGTTAGTTCGGTGAATTCAATCACCACACTGAACAATGAGTTGACCGTTGCATGAGCAGTGAAGGTGATTTGCCCATTGCTCAAGTCGCTGGCGGTAACGTTAAAGGGGGAAGTTTCTTGAGATTTCAAATAGGTCGATGAAAGTAGGCCTATCGTTATAAACAGGGGTCGGATGGATTTGAGCATATAAAAGTCTTGTATGAAATTTTATTGGCGGCTACAATTGAAATCGATCATGGAGTTGCAGATGAATACCACGAAAGGACGAATCGGGGACAAAGAAATTTTATTGGCATCGGAAACAAGGACGGCAAGGAGCACGGTCTGGAGACCTCGTGGCAACCAAACTGGCAGAAGGGGTCTGAAACCACTTACAAGGACGATGAATTGATTTCCTCAAGGGGATGGGACGGAAACGGCAAAACCGGAGTAGCCCCCTACGCCTTCCCCATGACGCCGCATCCGTGTCTAGCCCCATGGACTTGATCCCGCCCTGAGGAATAACGAATGCTCAAATTTTTTTATAACTTTTGGCTTGTTAGATTGTGGCGTGATGCGCCGCCTGAAATAACAACATGGGGCAAAATTTGGCGAACCGTTCTGTTGTTGGGATTTTGGGTGGTTGCCGTATACTTCCTTGGATGGAGCATCCTCATCGATCGCGGTCCTGATGTACCTAATTGACTACCTGAAAACTGTTGGCTTCTCACTCGTAAATCGGTCCGCGCGGTGGTCGGGGCATGATCGAATGGCAGTGTCCTTACCGGAGCACCTTGTCGAAGAGTGGATAGGCAATGCCCCCGTTCCAGCGGTGCCCCCCCTCGAACCTGTCAAAGTGAAGGTTTTGCCCGGCCTTGAGGGCACGGTAGGCATTGGTTAGTCTCCGGCGAAAGATATCATCCCACTTCGGGACAATGAGGGAATCCCTTGAGCCCGTCTCCCAGACGCAGGGCCTCGGGGCAATGAGCGAACCGATCTCGGGGTAGTCACCGTGATTGAGGAGGCCGGGAATGACCTGTGAGCCGCAGCTGTGGCGCATGGAAAGTCTTTCCTGCATCAGGTTCAGGGCACCACTTACGGAGGCGACCTTGATTCGTTGGTCGATGGCCGTTACCATCATGGCCATGCGTCCACCATAGGAGAGGCCGGCGCAACCGAGCTTGTTTGCGTCCACCTCGGGGCGGTCCTGCAGGAGGTCGAGTGACCAACGGAGGTCGCGCAGGTTGGTGGTGATGGGAAGTTGACCGAGTGCCTGCATGCGTACAAATGTCACTGCGCATGGAT
>JABJCN010000166.1 GCA_018668635.1 Opitutia bacterium | reverse complement strand
GTTGTGTTGCGGTCAATCATCGGGGTTGAAATACCACCGGCAGTTTCAATTCCAAGAGTCAGAGGGGTTACGTCCAAAAGAAGGACGTCACTGACGCCGGAATCCCCAGTGAGGATGGCCCCCTGAATAGCGGCACCAATAGCAACGACCTCATCCGGGTTGACTCCCTGATGAGGTTCCTTGCCAGTTAATTCATGGGCAAGCTCTACCACGCGGGGGCTGCGGGTCATGCCTCCGACCAAGATTAGATGATCAATCTCTGATGCCGAAACCTCTGAATCTTTGACGCAGGCTTTAAAGGGAATCTTAACACGATCGTAAAGGCCTTCGCATATCTGCTCAAGCTTGGAGCGAGTGAGATTAACCTGAAGATGCTTGGGACCAGATTCGTTGGCAGTAATAAAAGGGAGGTTGATGTCGGTGGATTGCGCAGAGGAGAGAGCAACCTTGGCCTTCTCGGCCTCTTCTTTAAGGCGCTGCATGGCCATCTGGTCATTACGAAGGTCAATCCCTTGCTCATTATTAAATTCATCACAAAGCCAGTTAATGACAGCCTCATCCCAATCGTCACCGCCGAGAAGATTATCTCCATTGGTCGCTTTGACCTCAAAGACCCCGTCGCCAAGGTCTAGAACGGAAATATCAAACGTTCCGCCGCCAAGATCGAAGACCGCAATAGTCTGATCCTCTTTCTTTTCAAGCCCATAGGCAAGGGAAGCAGCAGTTGGCTCGTTTATAATGCGAAGCACGTCAAGACCAGCAATCTTGCCGGCATCTTTGGTGGCTTGTCGCTGAGCATCGTTAAAGTAGGCAGGAACCGTAATGACAGCCTGTGTAACATCCTCTCCAAGATATGCCTCCGCATCAGCTTTGAGTTTCTGCAGGATCATTGCAGAAATCTGTTCGGGTGCGAATGATTCTGTATTGCCATTCTCCTCGACCTCAATGTAAGCGTCTCCATTTTTTCCGGGCACAACCTTGTAAGGCATGGTGTCGGTAATATTTGAGACTTCTTCGTGCTTGCGACCGATTAGTCGCTTGGCAGAAAAAACGGTATTGCTGGGGTTGGTGACAGCCTGCCGTTTGGCAGCTTGACCTACGAGACGTTCACCATTCTTTGCAAAAGCTACAGTCGAGGGAGTCGTCCGCGCCCCTTCTGAATTGGGTATGACGATGGGTTCGCCGCCTTCCATGACAGCAATACAGGAGTTTGTGGTCCCAAGATCGATTCCAATGACTTTACTCATGCTGGAACTCTAGCAAGCAGGATACCAATTTAATCAGCAATGTTCCTGAGCTATAGTGTTAATGCCGATTATGAGCTTTAGGAGATGATATTTTGCAACTATTCGACCGGGGAAATAATAGATATGGAACGCCAGAATGTCACACTAACTGTCACACCTTGACATATTTGGGACAAGACCGGGGCACACGTGGGTTTCAGGACTTGCCACAGGAGAATAACTTTGACCATGCTGGGTTGGATGCACTCCTTAAAAAAGAAAAAAAAGAAAGCAGACCGTGCTGCACTGGAATCCCCATTCATGCGAATTCCCGGGATGCAGGTGGAGGCTGCGCGTGGCCTCTTGGATTTAGGCTTCCGTGAAATTTACGAACTTAACGGACGCTCCCCAGACGCCCTTGCGGCAGATTTGCACAAACTTCGGGGTGGCAACCAACTTCCCCACAACCAACTTCCGTGCTTCAAGTTAGCCGTCTACTTCTCAGAGAACCCAGAGCCCAAACGTACCCTCTTGACTCCGTACGCGTGGAAAGACTAATTACAACAACTCTATAACCCTTATGGACACTTCCATTGAAATCCCGGATACAGTTCCAGTCATGACATTGGCGGAGACTGTCCTGTTCCCGAAGGCAATGCTGCCCCTTTATATATTCGAGGATCGTTACAAAAAAATGGTTTCAGATATCCTGAAAGGCACTCGCATCTTCGCCGTAACCGGACTCGAACGCGACCGGGCGGAAGGAGAATTCGAACCTTTTTACGAAACAGGCTCTGTCGGACTAGTGCGAGCGTGCCATGAAAATGAGGACGGTACCTCCAACTTAATTCTCCAAGGCCTCACCCGGGTGCGAATAAAAAAAACATTGTACGAAGACCCTTACCGAGTTGTCAGGATTAAAGTCCTCCAGTCCTCCTCAGAAGGAGAGTCTGCACAGTTAATAAACCTTCGAGAAAGGCTGACCGGAGCGATCCAGCTTTCCCAGAACCTTGGCAGTCCAATCCCTGATCACGTGATGGAATTCCTGGAAAAGATTGAGGAACCAGAGACCTTTCTAGATATCTCTGCATTTACTCTCTGCAAGAACGTGAACGAAAAGCAACAACTGCTTGAAACCCTCGACACCTGCGAGCGCTTCAAGTTATTCATTGAACTGATGCATATCGAAAATGACCGACTTCGATTATTGAGTAAGCTGAAAGGGAACTTAAGTGACGAAGACATCGAACTGAATTAATTTGGTTTTCTGCACCATTGTATATAAATTAAATACGTGAAGCCTTCCCTCTTCATTTTTTAAATTCAGGATTTTCAGAAACTTCAGCGGGGGACACTCAAACGAAGCTTGATTTAAGAAGGGATTTTTCTGAAAACCCACATGTGGCAAAATCCATACCCTCAATATTTAGAGGGAGCTAAAACCAATCTGCCGCAAACACCCCAAATCTTTCAACTTTAAATTAGTTAAGCATATGGAGAATGAAAAACTCGCCAAGGCCTGCACGATAGCACGTGGACTGTCTATCGATGCAATTCACTCATGTAGCTCTGGTCACCTGGGCTTACCCCTAGGAGCCACAGAAATTGGAGCGATTCTCTTTGGTCAAAGTTTACGCTACAACCCCGTTGAGCCGAATTGGATCAACAGGGACCGGTTTATCCTCTCTGCCGGGCATGGCAGCATGTTCCTGTACAGCTGGCTCCATATAAGCGGATATGATCTCCCATTGGAAGAAATTCGAAACTTTCGCCAGTTACACAGTAAAACACCCGGTCACCCTGAGTTCGGAGAAACCCCAGGCGTTGAGTCCACAACCGGTCCACTTGGCCAAGGAGTAGGAAACGCCGTTGGTATGGCTATGGCCTCAAAGATGGCTGCAGCTCATTTTAATACGCTGGAACACACCATCTTTGATAATAAAGTGGTTGTACTCGCAGGGGACGGTTGCCTTCAGGAAGGCCTCAGCGCCGAGGCTGCCGCCCTCGCCGGTCACCTCAGGCTCGATAACCTAATAATTATCTACGACTCCAATGATGTCACGCTGGATGCCATGGCAGAAGTTACCCAGAGCGGGGATACATGTAAATGTTTTGAGTCTTACGGGTTTGAAACTCACTATGTAGAGCAAGGGCATGACCTTAACGCCTTGGTTGATGCCTACGAAAAAGCACGAAACAATACCAGCGGTAAGCCTCAATTCATTGAAGTTAAGACTATCATCGGAAAAGGAATTCCAGAAGTGTCAGGCACCGCAGCAGGACACGGTGAGGGAGGCGCAAAATTTGCTGAAGCGGCACGAGCAGGACTCGGTCTTCCTACAGAAACCTTTCATGTTTCAGAAGACGTGAAATCCTACTTCGCAAAGCATCAAGAGAAGCTAAAGAAAATTTATGACCAATGGGTTTCCACTTTCGAGGCATGGAAAACTGCGAACCCGACAAAAGCAGCACTCCTTCAGTCAGGTCTTGATAATGTCGTTCCGAATGACCTTGATGATTCGATTCCAGAGTTCTCACTCGATTCTGCGGCGACCCGTGGCACAGGAGGAAAAGCGCTAAATGCCATCGCAGAAAAGATGCCCCTCTTGGTCAGCGGAAGCGCAGACCTGCACGGCTCCACCAAGAATTACCTGAATGACGCCGGAGATTTTTCCTGGGACAACCCAACAGGACGCAACATCCTTTTCGGTATTCGCGAACATGCAATGGGCGCGATAATTAATGGCTTTGCCTACCATGGCATATTCCGCTGCTCAGGAGCCACATTCGCCACTTTTTCCGACTATATGCGCCCATCCGTTCGATTGGCCGCACTAGTTGGACTTCCTGTCTTTTACGTCTGGACCCATGATTCAGTTGGTGTTGGCGAGGATGGTCCCACCCACCAACCCGTTGAGACAACCAGTGCCCTGCGGTGCATTCCCAATCTTGATGTCATCCGACCAGCTGATGCGGAAGAAACAGCCGGCGCATTTGGCGCTGCCATAGAACGTATTGATGGACCGACCGCGCTTATCCTCACACGGCAAAGTGTACCTGCCTTGCCGGACCTATCCGTGTCCAGTCGCAGACAGGGTGTGCGCAAGGGAGGATATGTAGTCCGCAAGGAAATAGGGGACCTGCAACTGATCCTGTTGGCATCGGGAAGTGAAGTGCAACACGCGTTAAAGGCGGCCGTCGAACTAGGCAATGGAATCCGCGTAGTTTCAATGCCCTGTATGGAACGCTTCGATCGACAAACGGTAGAGTATCGCACAAGTGTCCTTCCTTCAAATTGCACTAGGCGTGTGGCGATTGAGGCCGGAGTGAGTGGCCTTTGGCACAAATATACAGGCTTGGGTGGTCGAGTTGTCGGCATAGACAGGTTTGGCATAAGTGCCCCTGGGGACGTTGTAATGCAAGAGCTTGGTATTACAGTTGAAAACCTCGCATCTGTAGCACGCCAAATACTCTAAAAGACAGATTTCAAACTTGTCAGCACCCTTGATTGTTTAATATAGATTAATATCAATGAAAATCTCGATCGTCTTCACCGTCACACTTATGCTGGCAAAAACTCTTCTCGCAGAGCAGGGGAATAACATACAGCAACTGCATGATGAAATCCATGCGCTAAAACAACGCGTAGCTGCCTTGGAACTGAGACTTGCCAAACAACAGATAAAGCTAATTGAGACAGTAAGCCATGCGGACCCCGGACGGCCAATAAACTCTACTATCCCCAATGCCCCCCAAAAAAAAGGCGGTATCCTTGGCAATATTAAATCCAGTAGAAATAATCTGATGGAAGACCTCAGAAATGGGTTTCACTCCACCAATAAGCCCGCGGAAGGAAAATGGACTAATTCCAGCAACTGGATAAAGATTCAAAAGGGAATGCAACGGCAGCAGGTGGAAGGCTTTCTGGGAAAAGCAGCAGCCGTGAAAAAGTCCATCAAACTGAAAGTCGATGACTATTGGCTTTATATCGGGAAAGTGCCTAATGGGGATACCCTGCAAGGTCGCGTCCGCTTCTACAAAGGCAAGGTAACTTCATGGGAGGCCCCTAAATTCTAAACCTTTTTCGAAAAACCAATGAAAAGAAAACTCTTCCTAATCGCATTAGCGATCCTGCCATCTTTGGTAACTCAAGCATCTCCTTTTCTTGGAGTAAGTCCATCACTCGTTAAACCACAGGTCGATGGTCAAAGCTCAGATATGGGATTTGGTCTGAATGTACGCGGTGGATATGAATTCTTGAGTAGCCGATATTTTCTAACCGGTCACGCGATTGAATTAGAAACCGGGGTCGCTGGTTTCAGCTTTAATTCGGGGACAGGAACCGGCGACATATCTGCACGAATGATACCGGTCTTCGCAAACTATAGGCTTACCCAGTATTTCGGGTCTTCAGCCTCCAATTCCAATGGCATGGAATATTGGAGTCCTGACTTTATTCTCTACGCAGGAGCGGGGCTGGGAGGAGTTCATGTCGCCGCCAATGAAAACCCGGGGGGTCCCATCTCAATAGATATCTCCCAGGTTAACATGGCCGCACAACTTTTCTTTGGCCTTGGCATCGGATTTAATGAACATTTATCGCTAACAACAGGCTACCGTCATATCTTCATGAACGATATCGATGCGAGCGGACAGCACATCCATACTGACCCTAACCTCACTCAACCTTGGAGCGACTCCTACAACGCATCCTTTCATGTGTTTGACCTGAACCTACGGTTAATTTGGTAAAGATGACGCACCACCGATGCCATACTGACTACTGTCAGTAGAATAAAACCTTGGCGGCAATTAGAGTTCGTCTTACCTTGAAGGCTCAACAAAGCCCACCTTCCGGTGAACTTTAGATAGAATCTTCCAGGCTCGTTTCTGCGCGGCCCCAGAACCATTTTTGAGCACTTGAATCAAGTAGTCCTTATTCCCCATTAATTCGTCAAATTTCAGGCGAATGGGAGCAAGTGATTCAACCGTAACGTCGACAAGTGAAGCCTTAAAATCGCCATAGCCCTTCCCGTCGAAATCTGTTGCAACATCCAACGGCGTACGACCCGTAAGCACACCATAAATCTCCAATAGGTTACTGATTCCCACTCGCGCGGGATCGTAAACGATCTCCGTCTCGGAATCTGTAACGGCACTCATGATTTTCTTTTTAATCTGTTCAGGAGTATCAAGGATAAAAAGAGTTGCACGATCGTTTGGGTCAGATTTGGACATCTTGCTTGTCGGGTCCTGAAGTGACATAATGCGCGCACCAGCCTTGGGAATATAAGCATCGGGGACGGTAAAAGTATCAGAGTAGTAGTGATTAAAGCGCTGTGCCAGATCACGGCAAAGCTCCATGTGCTGTTTCTGGTCCTCCCCGACCGGCACTATATCTGCATTATAAAGAAGAACATCTGCTGCCATGAGAACAGGATAGAAAAGAATCCCTCCGTTGACGACGGGCTTGGGTTGAGGTTTCCCCGAACCGACAGGAATCCAATTTCCTTCTCCCTCAGTAGTTTGCGAGGAAGTAACCCCTCCAGTTTTATCCTTGAACTGCGTCATGCGAAGCAGATCTCCAACCGGAGTCAAACAGCTAAGAACCCAAGCCAGTTCATTATGACCAATAACATGGCTTTGCATGAATATATGAGCCTCTTCAGGGTTCAGTCCACAGGCAATATACTGAGCCACACACCGCAAGGAGTTTTGGCGAAGTTCAGATGGAGTGTAGTCCACAGTAATCGCATGTTGATCTACGATACCAAAATAGCATTCATTCCCAGGAAGCAGAGTGGTCCAGTTACGAACTGCACCGAGATAGTTACCAAGGGTCAATGTGCCAGTGGGTTGAGCACAAGTTAAAACCGTTTTCATAATCTATTCAAAATAAAAAGATCACTTAGATTGTCTTAATCAGTATTAAAAATAAAGACCTGATTGCAAAATAGAGACCAAAACACACAACTTTTTGATCCAACCCTTTCCCATTGACTCTATGACCGACTGGGCAAGTAATGGTGATAGATTTACAGTATCAATTCCTTATTTACAATTTTTACCCCAGAATAAATAGACAAAATAGAATGTCTGGCACAAAGTTAACCGAAGCCCAAAAACAGGAACTGCGTGACGAGCTCAAACGCTGTCCGACCGGCACATTTGAGGCCGCTATCACTTTTCGTGAAACTACAGATGCAGAGCAAGTCCCGATTATTGTGATGGGCGTAATCGAGCGATTTCTTGAACCCGAAGCCCGACCCCGTCTTCGTGATGGCAGTCAGGATGTAAATCTCATGGACGAGCTCGGCATCGACTCCCTAACGATGCTGGAGATCGTCATGCTTCTTGAGAAAACCCTTCAGATTTCCTTTGATAACGAGGAATTGCGTAATCTACGGACAATTGGAGATGTTAACTCCTTCATGGCTGCCAAGATTAAAGGTGAAGCTCATAGTCAGAACGCCCGGAAATTCCCTATCGAAGAGATTGCCGCAATCATGCCCCACCAAGAACCATTTCTTTTCTTGGA
The DNA here is from genome assembly GCA_018668635.1 of Opitutia bacterium. Classification (GTDB taxonomy): domain Bacteria; phylum Verrucomicrobiota; class Verrucomicrobiia; order Opitutales; family JABJCN01; genus JABJCN01. Next base: position 5,880 of record JABJCN010000166.1, on the reverse strand, counting down.
AACCGCCTCTATTGCCCCAGGAGAAGCGACAGGTACTTACATCATCAAGGGGACCGAAAGCTTTCTGCAAGGACACTTCAAAGACCGGCCCGTCTTCCCTGCGTCCATCATGATTGAAGCACTTGGTCAACTGGCAGTCTTTTACCTCCTCGCAGCCGAAGATGAAAAGCTCAACCAAGATGTAGACTGTAACTCAATCTATTTTGCTTCGTGTGATGGCGTCCGTTGTCATCGAATCTGCAAGCCGGGTGATATATTAACACTTCAGGTTAAACCTCGTAATATTCGTCATCCACTGGCTCTATTTCAAGGATCCATCACAGTCGATGGAGAAAAAACCTCTGTTGCGGAGGAAATCAAGTTAGCATTTGACTATGAACAAAATGCCATCCCGGAAATTATACAAGATTCGAATAAAGGAAACGGCAAGGCTCAGGTTGTAACGAATACAAATGGCAAAGCCACTATTGGAGGGCGCCTTTCCAATCGGGAAAAAGTATAAGTCAGGCAAGGAAATTGCAAATGCAGGATTCCAGTTCAGAATCCTTAAATCCCGGAGCGACAACTGGATCAAGAGTCTTATACCTCGCCACAACATTTCCACGATTCAGCGAGACCTTTCTGCAACGAGAGGTTAGCTATTTGAACAACAGCCCGATTCAACTAGATATCAATTCTCTGTGGGGCGGGGAAACAGTATTTGCAACGCAACCCGTTAAAACCTCCAGCCTTAAAGACCTTCCAAGAAGTCTGGCCTCCATCCCTAGGGAGCTCTTTAATAATCCACACACCTTTAGTTATGTGCTTGGGAAAATTCTTTCCAGACGACTGCCTATGGTACAAAACTGGCTTGAGAATTTCTGGGGGTTCTCCTGGGCCCTTAAAAATGCAAATGCAGTTCGCAAGAATCCTCCGAAGCTTATTCATGCCACCTGGGGGACAATGCCCGCGGCTGCCGCTTTGGTCCTGCACAAAATAACTGGACTTCCTTACTCAATGGAAGCACACGCCTATGATGTCTTTAAATATGGTGGGGATTGGCTCCTTGATGAAAAAATGCGCTATGCCCGATTTGTCCGCACCTCCACCCAAGACACCTACAATCACCTGTTGAGTAAGGAAGTTGATCCCAAAAAGCTACATCTCGTTCGTCGGGGCATTGACTTGGTCAATGCACCAACAACCTTTAAGGCCATTGGCAGACCTCTGCAAATTCTTAGCGTTGGACGGCTCATTGAAAAAAAAGATTTCTCATTCCAGTTGAATATTTTTAAGAAGCTAGCGACTGACAACTTTCCTTTTCAGGCTGAAATCGTTGGACACGGGCCACTCGAGGATCAATTGCGTAGGGAGGTAAATAGATATGAGTTAGGCAAACGCGTCTCATTTCGGGGCCGCTTAAATTATAACAAGGTAGAGGACGCATACCGGAATGCCGATGTCTTCCTTTTTACAGGTAAAATTGCACGAAACGGAGACCGTGATGGTCTTCCTAACGTTATTGCAGAAGCAATGACCCATGGTCTGCCAGTCCTTACTTCACCAGTTCGAGGAGCCCTTGAAGCCATCAAGAATGGAGTGACTGGAATCGTCCTAAATAAAAATTCCATCGATGTATGGGTTGATACACTCAAAACACTTGAGAACAACTTAAGCCTACACAAAATTCGTGAAAATGCCCGTGAATGGATTCATCAAAACTTCGATATCAAAAGAAATGGTGCCACCCTGTGTAGGCTGCTACAATCAAGTGCAAAAACAAAAGGAGCACCTGATAGATAACCTCCAAAATTAAAAAATACTAGATCCCAATCCGATGAACCCTCTTTTCTGGGACAGCACCAAGACCGGCGAAAAAAAATATCCTGCATCTGGCATTAAGCGAGTAGCAGAACGTTTGTTGGCAGAATTGGAATCCGCAGGACAAAAAATTATTTTAGTAAAATGGGACAAACGAGAGAGCACATTTATCTCCCGCGAAGACCGCAAGCCAATCCCCAAAGAAGGAATCTTCATCACGCTGGAAATCTTTTCTGAACATGATCGGCCTGGATTCCGTGAATGGACTCATCAATTCACCGGCAAAAAAGCTGCAATATTTCACGATGCCATCCCTATTCGATTACCGCATATCACTTGGCCCAAGAGTGTTGCCCGGCACCCACATTACATAAAAATGCTGGGCACGGACTTTGATCAAGTTCTCGCGGTCTCGAGGGCAAGCGAGAAAGATCTTGTTGGATATTGGAAGTGGATTGGATTGGAGGAAACTGCACGCACTGCAGCAATTCAATGGGGTGCGGACTTTGATGGCCAAGCCAGAGAATTTGTAACCCCGATCAATACAGGAAAGCCACATCTACTGCAAGTTGGGATCCTGGAACCTCGGAAGAATCAGGCCCTGACTCTGGGGGCCTGCGATTCCCTATGGGACAAAGGGCTCGACTTTCATCTCCACTTTGCTGGTCGGGCAAACCCTCACTTTAGTAAACCCATCGTCAATTTAATCAATAACCTCAGTAATAAAGGGAGGCCCCTGACCTGGCACAATTCCCCCAATGAAAATGAACTCAGGAATCTTTACGCAAATGCGGACCTTTGTATCTTCCCTTCTATTGCGGAAGGATGTGGGTTGCCCGTTCTGGAAGCACTTTGGACAGGGCGACCTGTCCTAGCAAGCAACCTTGCCTGTATTTCAGAAAACTCAAGCTATGGCGGTGTTAAACAGTTTGATCTGGAGGATCCAGACAGCCTAAAAAATCAATTGCAAAAGATACTGAATAAACCTCAGGAACTTCGCCGGCTAACAGAGCAAGCCAGTATTGCAAAACTCCCTACCTGGAAAGAAACTGCATCTCAACTCATGCAGCATCTTAGATAAAATTGGCACTCACCAACCAGCAATCTTCGTTGCCTTACAAATAAATTCAATGATTCCCTAAAGCGCTTTCTTGACGGCATATTGAAGCGCGTCTGCAATCTTTTCAAAGTCTTCATTTGAATGAAGGGCAGAGACAGCTGTACGGATGAGGTCCTTCCCGGGAGGGACCCCGGGAGCAACAGAAATCACAGTGAAAATACTTTTCTCCTTTAGCGCTTTCCAAAAATAATATGCTCGTTCCTTCGATCCAAGGACAATGGGGATGGCTGGAGTTTCACTACCCCACGTATCGAGTTTAAGATCTTTAAGAATAGAGTTGTAGGTCTCGACATTATCCCAGAGTCGCTGCAGATGCTCGGGTTCATCCTGAAGGATATCAAGAGCCGCACTGGCACAGGCAACTTGGGCAGGCGGCAGGGCGGCACTGAAGATCGACGGTTTGGCGTGGCTCTTCATGTACTCGATAAGGCTACAGTCCCCTGCGATAAATCCACCAGTACTGGCAAGAGACTTGGAGAAACTGCCACAGGTAATGTCAACCTGCCGTTCGTCCAACCCGAAGTGGGAGGCTGTACCCCGACCTTGCTTGCCAAGGACACCCAGAGCATGCGCATCATCAAGGATGGTGAAACAATCGTGAGTCTTGGCTATATCAAGAAACTGGGGAAGCGGACAAATATGCCCTTCCATGGAATAGATGCCTTCAAAAACCAGGAGCTTGGCCGTATCTGTATCCTCATGGCGGAGAGCATCCTCAAGATCAGCAGGGTTATTGTGGCTAAAGCGCTCAAGCTTGGCACCGGATAGATTGATGCCGGACCAAAGGGAGGAATGAATGTTCTTATCCGCAAGGACAAGGTCGCCCCGTTGAGCAAATCCACAGATAGCAGACATACAGGCAATGTATCCGGCTGTATTTACATGACAGGCTTCAACACGGAGAAAATCGGCGAGCTTTTCCTCAAATGCATCATGATAACTGCGAGAACCATTTGCAAGGCGCGCACCCGTGCTACTGCTTCCCCAGGTTTCCAACGCCTGCATTCCAGCAGCAACAACTTTCGGATGGTGGGTAAGCCCAAGGTAATCATTGCTCGAAAGCATGATCATCTCACGTCCGTCCATCCAGACATGGCTACCCTTCTGGTTCTCAAGCGTTGAATAATATACAGGATACTTGAGGCGCAGGGAGGTAATCGTGCATTTCTTGGCACGACGACGTATAGGGTTTTGCTTCCCGCGTTGAAATGGATTTTTCACTATTTCTAATTTTTAAGCGGGCTCACATGCAGAGGCAAAAACACCATCCAGCATCGGAAGAGTTTGATCACAGGCCTCAGCAATGGCATGATTGTGAGTAACAACAAGAATCGTCTGGTCTTTTTCACGAGCCATACGACAAAGAAGGTCGATAACGATCGTCGAATTTTTCTGGTCAAGATTGCCGGTTGGCTCATCAGCCAGAATAATATCAGGTTGGTTGGCAAGGGCCCGCGCAATGGCTACACGCTGCTGTTCACCACCAGAAAGTTGATTGGCCAGACGTTTGGACTTTTCTCCAAGGCCAACTTCTTCGAGAAGATTATGGGCACGGGATTGCATGGCACCAGAGGACATCTGTCCTAGTTTAATCATAGGTAACATGATATTTTCAAGGGCGGTGAATTCGGGCAGCAAAAAGTGAAATTGAAATACGAAGCCGATCGTTCGATTACGGATCTCTGTACGTTCATGGTCGTCTGCTCCACTAACCTTGAGGTCCTTGATCCAAATCTCGCCGGAATCCTCACGGTCAAGAAGCCCAAGAGTATACAGAAGCGTGCTCTTGCCGCAACCGGATGGGCCGGTAATGGCATAGATTTTGCCTCGGTCCAGATCCAGATCAACCTTTCGAAGAATTTGAACACGATTCTCTCCTTCTCCAAGATAGCGCTCCAGATTCCTACACCGGAGGATGGGGCGGGAAGTGAAGCCGGGTGACTGGGGTAGTTCACTCATGAGAAGAAGTTAGCCACTTGTACCCCGGATGACATCGGCTGGCTCAAGACGGGCCGCTCGGCGAGCCGGAAAGTAACTGGCCAACATAACCACGACGAAGGCAATTAATGCTGCCACCAAGTAGTGGGAAATGGACCAATTTACAACAAAATGATCCGTGGAAAAGATTCCTCGAATCCGAATCGGCAGATTAGCCAGGCCAAGCGTCATTAAAAAGCCCAGCATCCAACCGGAAAGAGTCCCTGCAGTGGTAATAACAAAGCCCTGCCAGAGAAAAATATGGGAGATATCACGACGCTGAAAACCCATCGATCGAAGAATGGCAATCTCCTTGGTCTTTTCCATCACGATAATGGCAAGCACACTGAACATGCCAAGGCCGGAAATAAGAATAATAACAGATACAGTAAGGGCGGAGGAAATACGTAGAATCTTGAAAACATCGAGCCAGACCTTTTCTCGTCGTTGCCATTCTGAAACATGATGCTGAGTAACATCAATCATTCGACGGGCATCCTGAGGTGCACGATTATTGTCAAAGAGACTGACCTGTAAGAAGGATGCACCAAAAGCCTTGCCTAAAACAGAACGAGCTGTCCGGAGGTGGATAAACATTCGGACCTTGTCGATATCACGCACACCAGTCTCATAAATGGCAGAGACAGTCAATTTTCGGCTCTTCCCTGCTACCTTGAGAACAATTTTTTCATCAAGACCGACATCCAACCGGTCGGCCAGGTAACGACTAAGAAGTACACCATTGGCCGTTTTTCTAAAGTCTGAAAGTTCACCAAAGACAATCTGTTCATCCAGATCGGATACACCTAGATGGTCATCGAGGACAATCCCATAGATTTGTGCAGGGCGTGTCTGTCCGCGGAGCACAAGTTGTCCGTTCCCCGTGACAACCTTGGAGACTCCGGAGACATTACCAAACTGACGGATGGCATCAGCAACCAGTTCAGGTTGTGCGACATCGCCAACATATCGCTTCCCTTCCT
>JABJCN010000165.1 GCA_018668635.1 Opitutia bacterium | reverse complement strand
TAAGAGTATATTCAGATATGCTACTGATGGAGCCGGTGTAGGTGGCATCTGCATTCAGGGCTATGCTCAGGAGTTCATAACGGTCACTTGCTCCTGCCGATATGCTTATGGATTGAGTGCCATTAGATTCTGTCTCTATTGCAAATGAGACGATAGGCAGGAAGGGTAGTAGGATTAGGACTAGGCTTTTTTTCATGTCTATTTTTTAATTTGGTTCAGGACATGGGGAGGGATTACATTCACAAGTCTATACTTATGCCACAGGTGCAGATTTTCGCAAGTACTATTTTGCCAAATGTCACTTTATTGCATGAATTTGACCCTCTTGATGATTTCAAAAGAGGGGATTTGGGGATTCAATTTATTAAACTAAGTTGGGGATCAGTTTTGTATAATCATTTTGAAACTTTTCATTTGCAACCCTGAAATTGAATTATTTTGAATGCACCAATAGCAGATTTTATTGTCATCTGGAGATTTTACCAAGAATTACATTTTGAAAAAGACGATAATTAATAATGATTCCCATCTTGGAGCAGTGGGTCTGGCGGTTGATCCCCTATGCAGGGAACACGATACTGGCAAGGGCCATCCTGAGCAACCGGCTCGTTTTGTTGCAGTTCAGAAAGGAATCGATGCTGTCGGTTTAAAGAATCATTGGGATCGTTTAAAACCCTTGATGGCCACCAAAGAATCTCTACTACATTGCCATACTCGAACCTATCTGGAAACTGTTGAGAGGGATTTTGCTGAAGGAGCAACAGAGCTGAGTACCGGTGACACAGTAATATGTAAAAAATCGAGGGATGTCGCCTTGCTAGCTGCTGGCGCAGGTATTCAGGCAGTAAATGCCGTTTTTAGCAGGGATGGCCCAAGGCGTGTATTTTGTGGAATGAGACCGCCGGGGCATCATGCAACGCCAAATGTGGGTATGGGGTTCTGCATTTTTAACAATGTTGCTATTGCTGCCCGCTATGCGCAATCCAAGTATGGTGCGGAAAAGGTTCTTATTGTAGACTGGGACGTGCATCATGGTAATGGCACTCAGGATATATTTTATGAGGATGGCTCTGTGTATTTTTTTTCAACACATCAGGCCCCTTGGTATCCTGGAACTGGGGCACGAGAGGAGAACGGATCAGGCAAGGGCCACGGAACGGTTTTGAATCGCCCTTTCCCGGCGGGTTCCGGACGCAAGGAGATTGTTGGTGCCTTTGAATCGGAGCTCGTTGCGGCCGCCAATCGATTTAAACCTGATCTTGTGCTGATTTCAGCCGGCTTTGACTCAAGGGTCGAAGACCCGTTGGGCCACTTTAGACTCACGGATGAGGATTTTTCGGACTTAACGCGAGTTATGCTGGATGTTGCCAATGAGCATGCAGAAGGGCGGTTGGTCTCTGTATTGGAGGGAGGCTATAATCTTCAGGGCCTATCCAAGGCAGTGGAGTCTCATTTGCGTGCACTGGCAAATGTGATATAAATTTTCATGAAGTTGCCATCTCTTAGTTGATCTCAACCATGGCTTTAATTACATTAGTCTCAGGCAGAATCCAGGCTTCAAACTGATCTACTATTTTATCAAATCCACATCTATGGGTGATGAAATTTTCGGTATCCACTAGTCCATCCCGGATAGCGTCTATGACTTGTTGTAAATCTTCGGATGTACCATTGCGACTGCTTTTTAGGGTCAGCTCGTGTTTATGAAAATGCGGGTCATCGAAGGTAAGCCTACCTTTGATTAATCCCACCATTACAAGCTGGCCACCGGGCGCACAGTACTCAAAAGCGGCTTCCATTGAACTCTTGTTTCCCGTGACATCAAAGACCGTGGTTGGCTTGTCTCCGCCTGTTAGGTCTTGGAGACTCTGGATAGGACATTTTGTGGCATTTATTGTTGCGTCGGTCCCAAGGATTTCTTTGCAGAAACGCAGTCGCTGATCGTTGAGATCCACTACAATAACCCTTGCACCGGTAATTTTGGCAAATTGAATGACTCCGATCCCAATCGGTCCGGCTCCGACCACGGCAACGGTATCCTTATTGGATAGCCCAGCCCTTCGTACCGCATGTGCACCAATAGCAAAGCATTCCACGGTTGCCATTTGGTCGAGTTCCAGTCCCTCGGCAGGAATCGCATTCTCTGTTGGCACCGTTATTAATTCTCGCATTCCACCGTCGCAGTGAACTCCCATTACCTGCATGTACTGGCAACAGTTATCTTTCCCGCGTCGACAAGCGATGCATTCACCGCATTTAAGGTAAGGGTTGATGACTACATAATCGCCCTTTTTTAGGCGAGGGTCGGCACCAGCATCAATCACTTCAGCCGATAGTTCGTGTCCAAGAATCCGTGGATATTCAAAGAAAGGCTGCTGTCCCTGGTAGGCGTGGAGATCCGTACCGCATATTCCAATATTTCGGATGCGGACAAGTGCCTCCTCCGGACCAGGTCTGGGTTCTGGGGCTTCCGTCTGGAGAAATTCTTTGGGTTTACTGCAAATAATTGATTTCATGGGAGTGAAATACGTGGTGATTGCCCCCTTTACCTTACTTTGCGAAGAAACAAAAGACCGCAACTGAGAAAGAGCAGGTTGGGTAACCAAGCCAACAGGTCTGGTCTAAGACTTGGGTGGTCCTTAAGTAATCCTAGTAGTATTGATAGAACATAGTACCCCAGAGCAAGCCCAAGGGCTAAAGCCGCATTGGCCATTGTTTCCCGTCGAGCAGTTCGGATTGCCAACGGGATACCGATGGCGGCAAATGCAATTACCGAGCACGCCATTGAGGCATTGGAATGGAGCTGCATTTGAGTCTCAAGTAGTTGTTTCTTCTCTGCTTCGGTAATATTCTTCACATTAGCGAGACGGTCTCGACGTTTAATTAGTTCTTCAAGGGACAACATCGAGGGCTTGCGGTTAATTTTTAGATCCTTACCTCGTTTATCGAGAGAAAAACGAAGAATCGTATTTCCTGCCATACCTGGACGGTAATTTCCCTGGAAATTTTCTGGATCATCCTCATCATTAATTTCAATCTGAAGATTTTGGGGTTCCAGAATGAGTGTGTTCGTTTCGAGATCGGGGGTGATCGTTCCTTTCTCAAAGCGCATAGCTTGAAGAATTCGCCCTTGTGCATCAGGCTCTTCATCTTTGCCGATGGTACTCCAGATCCAGAAGTCATGTAGGTTTTTACCATCGAAATTACCAACGTATAAAATATAGCCGGGGAAGTCTGTCACAAAGGTACCTGGTTGGAAAAAAAAGAGAGGGTTTTCCATGGCAGTTCGGGCAAGTTTTTCCTTATAATCTGTCCTTGCCTGTGGCGCAGCCCAGGAATTGATGTAAAAACAAATACCAGCAAGTATCAGGGAAAGCCCGAAGATAGGCATACCGATTTTGAGGAGCCCAAATCCACT
>JABJCN010000164.1 GCA_018668635.1 Opitutia bacterium | reverse complement strand
GCGGTGTCTCGGATGGGAATACCTCACATCGCCCCTTACCCCGCACCATTACTGGGATGAAAATGGAGCCGAGAACGGGAGTCGAACCCGTGACCTACGCATTACGAGTGCGTCGCTCTACCAACTGAGCTATCTCGGCTTTGCCGGGGGGCTGGCTCCCCGCGGTTGAAAGGGTTGGGATATAGAAATCTTGGAGGTGTGGCGTCAAGTGAGATTTTCTCGTCTCATGACCTACTTGTTTTCGTTCCAGAAGATCTTGAGGTTGTGGGTCTGGCGACCGGCAACGATGATCTCGGGTTTTCCGTCACCATTGAGGTCGGCGGCCTTGATATCCTCGACGGCGATCTCCGCCCCGCTTAGCTGGTGTGTTTCCCACTCGTTGTAGTCCTTGTCCTTGGGGATGAAGATCTTAAGGCCGGGAACGGCGCGGGGATTCATCCCGCGCCATCCAGCGACGACCTGGTCCCCGCCGGTTCCGAGAAAGTCAGCGCAGGCCAGGGCGTGGCCGTCCTTGAAGGTTGTGTCGAGCACGGTACGTTTCCAGGACTTGCCGTCCTGCCGGTAGCAGACGACCTTGGACCCGTGGCGTGGCTCGATGGTGGCGACGATCCTGCGACCGTCGGGCAGGTTGCCGTCGCGGACTTCTCCACCGAATTCCTCGGAGACGGCGGTGCGTTTCCATGAGTTGTCCTTTTGCCGGTCCAGGTGCCATGTGCCTTCCTGCCCGGTTACGAGGAGCTCCTCCTCGGTGTCCTTGTCCCAGTTGACGGGGTGGAAGTTGTGACTGTTGTGTAGGAACTCGCAGACGAGGGTGGTTTTCCACTTCTTGTTGATGTCCTTGGGCACTTTATAGGCAAGGACCTTGAGGGGGGCGCCGGCGTTGTTTTTGTTGCCGCGTCCGTGGAGTGGCTTGACGACTAGGTCGTGGCTGCCGGTTGAATTGCGCACCCAGTGCATGCGGTGGGTGGTGGGTTCGTGGTACAGCTGGATTGGTTTCCAGTCCCCGGAGCGGTCCGCTGTGGGCTGGAGGTAGAAGACTGCGCCGCTGTTGACGGTATCATTTGGGCTCCACTGAGCGCCGACTGCGATCTCTGCCTTGCCGTCCCCATCGAGATCTTTCGCCGCAACGCAGACGTGGTCCCTCTTTGTCAGGTGTCCGCTGATCTGGTGTTTTTTCCAGGTCGGGTTCTTGTACCAGGCGACCTTGTCCTTATCGACGAGGATGATGTCGACCTTCTTGTCGCCATCCATGTCGGCAATCTGCAAGCCGTAGCCGACCCCGACCTTGGTATCAATATCCTGCTGGCGGAACTTGGGTTCGGCCGCGGCCAGGGTGGAGGCTGCGGCGATTGCGAGTAGCGTTATGGGGAGGCGGATGGGTTTCATGGGATTGGCGTACGATTAAGGGTGGGATTATAAAAAGATTCCGGCAACGCAGGCGTTGAGATAGCTGACAAGGATGCCACCGGCCATGGCGCGGAGGCCAAGGGAGGCTAGGTCTTTTCTCCGCTCCGGGGCCAGGGATCCGATGCCGCCGATCTGGATAGCAATGCTGGCAAAGTTGGCAAATCCGCAGATGGCGAAAGAGGCGATTCCAATACTTCTGGGGTCAAGATTCACCTTAGGATCTTTCCCATTTTGTGAAATGGCGTCTTTGAGATGCTCATAGCCGATGAACTCGGTGAAAACCATGCGTTTGCCGAGGCATTCTCCAATGTAGTTGCAGTCAACCCAGGGGATACCCATGAGCCAGGCAAAGGGTGCGTTGAGCCAACCCAGGATGCGGTCAATGGTCACGGGATCTGCAACCTTGGCCCATTCCTGTGGCTGGGTGATGAGGAAGTTGAGGGCGGCGATGGCAGCGGTGAAACCGATGAGCATGGCCAGCACGTTGAGGGTCAGCTTCATGCCGTCCCCGGCACCCTGGCACATGGCATCCAGTGCATTGGTGGTCTCTGGCTTTACCTCGGACTTGGCTCCATCGACCGTCTCGCTTTTCTCGGTCTCGGGCAGGAGAATCTTGGAAACGTAGAGGGCCGTGGGCGCGGCCATGAAGGAGGCGGTCAGGAGGTGCCCGGCCTCGAATCCCATGTCGGCATAGATGGCAAACACTCCACCGGCGATGGTGGCCATGCCACCAACCATCATGGTCATTATCTCGCTACGGGTCATGCCCTTGAGGTAGGGCTGGATGACGAGGGGGGCCTCGGTCTGGCCCATGAATACGTTGGCCGCGCAGCAGAGGCTTTCACTTCCACTGGTGCGCATGATGCGCCGCATAATCCATGCCATGCCCCGGACGATCAACTGCAGCACTCCCAGATGATAAAGCAGGCTGGATAGGACGGCAACAAGGATGATGGTGCCACAGATGGTGATGCCGAGGACAAATGAATTGTTGTCCCCGAAGACGAGTTGAGTGCCTTTACTGGCGAATGCGACGATGTTCTTGGCGACCCCGTCAGCAAAGGTATAGAGGCTGCGGCCGATGATGGTGTCGGGTATCAGGATGGCGGCGAGTGCGACCTGCAGGCCCAGCCCGGTCAGGACTGTGCGCCACGGGAAGCGTCCACGCTTGATGGAGATCGCCCATGCGAGGGCGATGAAGGCAACGAGGCCTGTGAGACTGATCAGTTTAAGCAAGTTTCAATGATGTGGGGATGAATGCCGGGGTGCCGTTATGGGTTCAGGCAGATGTGAATTCCTCGGCCTTTTCGCGAAGACCTTCCTTGATGACCTCGTTTTCAGACTTTTTTTGGTCGGCGGCCATCTTGCGGATGTCGTCGGTGATCTTCATGGAGCAAAACTTGGGGCCGCACATGGAACAGAACTTGGCGACCTTGGCATTGTCGTTAGGGAGTGTCTCGTCGTGGTAGGCCCGGGCGGTGACGGGGTCGAGGGAAAGGTTGAACTGGTCCTCCCAGCGGAACTCGAAGCGGGCTTTTGAGAGGGCATCGTCCCAGTCCTTGGAGCCGGGGTGACCCTTGGCAAGGTCCGCGGCATGGGCTGAGATCTTGTAGGCGATGACACCGGCCTTGACGTCGTCGCGGTCGGGGAGGCCGAGATGTTCCTTGGGCGTGACGTAGCAGAGCAGGGCGCACCCGGCGGCCCCGATATTTGCGGCGCCGATGGCGGATGTAATATGGTCGTAGCCGGGGGCGATGTCCGTGGTAAGGGGCCCGAGTGTGTAGAAGGGGGCCTCGTCACACCAGTCCAGCTGCTTGTCCATGTTTTCCTGGATAAGGTTTATGGGAACGTGCCCGGGACCTTCGTTCATCACTTGGACATCAAACTCCCATGCGCGGCGGGTCAGGTCGCCCTGGGTCTTGAGCTCGGCGAACTGGGCCTCGTCATTGGCGTCGTGGATGGACCCGGGTCGAAGCCCGTCCCCGATGGAGAAGGATACGTCGTACTCGGCACAGATGGCGCAGATGTCATCCCAGTGGGTGTAGAGAAAGTTTTCCTTGTGGTGGGTGAGGCACCACTTGGCGATGATGGATCCGCCCCGGCTAACAATCCCGGTCAGGCGCTCGGCGGTGGTGGGGATGAAGCGAAGGAGTACCCCGGCGTGGATCGTGAAGTAGTCAACCCCCTGCTCGGCCTGCTCAATGAGAACCTCGCGGAAAGCTTCCCATGTGAGGTCTGCGGGATCGCCACCTACTTTTTCGAGAGCCTGGTATATGGGTACGGTTCCAATGGGAACAGGGGAGTTGCGGAGAATCCACTCGCGGGTCTCATGGATGTTCTGGCCGGTGGATAAATCCATGACGGTGTCCGCTCCCCAGAGGGTGGCCCAGCTGAGTTTCTCGACCTCCTCCTCAATGGAACTGGAGACGGCGGAGTTCCCGATGTTGGCATTGATCTTGGTCAGGAAATTGCGACCGATGATCATGGGTTCCAGCTCGGGGTGTCGCTTGTTGGCCGGGATGATGGCTCGTCCCCGGGCAACTTCTGACCGAACGTACTCTGCCTCCATTCCTTCCCGTGCGGCGATGTAGTGCATCTCCTCGGTGATGATGCCTTTACGGGCGTAATGCATCTGGGTGAAGTTCTTGTCTCCACGGGCTTCCCGTCTGGCGATCCAGCTTTCCCGGAGCCTGGGCAGTCCCTCCTTTGGCGGGATGCCGAGCGGGCCGCTGGTGTCATAGAGCTCAACCGGGGTCGAGTTGTCCGTGAGGTGGACACGACGGAACGGGACTTTCAGGGTTTCATCCTCGAGGGTGACTTCACGAAAGGCTTTTTCGCTGTTGGGAAAGGAATCGCCGTAGTCGTTCGGTTTGTTGTCTGCAGAGGGATTGTTATCCTGTATGGTTTGTATCATGTGATTATTGAAAGGGAGTTTCGCTTGAGATGGGAATACTTGATTTGATTGGTGGCAATTGGAAAATTTGAATGGGAGGCCGATGTGGGTCGAATTATTTCACTAATCACTCAAAAAAACCCCGGCTTTGGCGGGCCGGGGTTTTAAACTGATTTTAAAAGTGTTTTTTGAAATGAATTATATAAATTCGTTGATAAGGTTCTCCAGCATTTCCTGACGACCGGAGGGGATATCGCTAATGTTATTACGAAGTGCAAGGGTTTCCAGTTCGGCAAGGCTGGCGTTGCCGGATTCAACTTTTTGCCCAAGGTCGCTGTCCCAACTGGAGTAGCGTGCCTTGACGAAGTCACCGAGGCGGCCGTCCTCAATGATGGCATTGGCAATCTTGAGTCCACGAGCAAATGCATCCATTCCGCCGATATGGCAGTGGAAGAGGTCAATGGGTTCATGCGATTCACGTCGACGTTTTGCGTCGAAGTTCAGGCCGCCGGTGGTGAAGCCCCCCATATTGAGGACAACGAGCATGATCTGGGTGGTCAGGTAGATGTCGGTGGGGAACTGGTCGGTATCCCAGCCGATAAGCTCGTCCCCCCGATTGGCGTCGATGGAACCCAGGGCATCGGCATTGGCTGCAACGGTAAGGTCGTGCTGCATGGTGTGTCCGGCAAGGGTTGCGTGGTTGGTCTCGACGTTGAGCTTGAAGTGCTCGAGGAGATCGTGCTCGCGGAGAAAGTTCAGGCAGGCAGCAGCGTCGGAATCATACTGGTGGGTCGTTGGCTCGCGTGGTTTGGGCTCAATGTAGAAGGGGCCTTCAAAGCCGATTTCCTTTTTCCAGTCCACCGCCATGTGCATGAATCGGGCAAGGTGGTCGAGCTCGCGCTTCATGTCGGTATTGATTAATGAAGAGTAGCCTTCGCGGCCGCCCCAGAAGACATAGCCAAGTCCACCAAGTCGATGCGTTACCTCGATGGCCTTCTTAACCTGAGCTGCACCGTGGGCATATACGTCGAGGTAGGGGGAGGTGGCTGCACCCTGGGCGAATCGGGGATGGATGAAGAGGCAGGCGGTTCCCCAGAGTAGCTTTTTACCGGTTTCCTGTTGCCTTTGCAGGAGGCGGTCGGCAACACGATCCAGCGCATCATTACTGGCCTGCAGGGTCTCAAGCTCGGGGGCGACATCCCGGTCGTGAAAGCAATAGTAGTCGATGCCGATCTTGTCCATGAACTCGAAGAAGACGTCGACCCTGTTGACGGCATTCTCTACGGAGTCACTGCCATCATCCCAGGGCATCTTTGCAGTGCCGGGACCAAAGGGATCACCCAGGGGATTGCGCATCACATGCCAATAGGCGGCAGCGAAACGCATATGTTCCTTCATGGATTTACCGCCAATTGCCTCGTCGGGATTGTATTGCTTGAAGGCCAGTGGGTTTTTTGAGTTTGGACCTTCGTATTGGATCCTGGGGATGTCGGGAAATGCTTCGCTCATGATTTAAATATTTTCTGTTTTATATATCGGTTAAAAATGTTGAGCCGTGTTTTAAAATAGTTGGTTGCGTGAATTCCAAGACATTTGAGTAACGGAAACAGAAAAAGATTTAACTATTGATCCCGTGGCCTATAGAGTTCTTGAGACCTGGATGATGAAGAGGTTCTCGTTGGTACTTCGCGGAGGACTGGAGTCGTTATAGACGCGATCGCGCCAACGGTGGGAGAAAAGGAATTTATATACATCCCACGCACGGATGTTGAGGCGGTTGTCAATGTCTGTTGACCGGTTGACCTGTCCCTCCTGACTTTCCCTCCGCTTATGGCCTGCCGTTGTGTTCCAGCTGATTGCATTGGTGAATGCCTTTGTCAGCCCGAGTCCATAGAACATGTTGTCATGGGTTTCCCCGGTCTCAAGATTTTCAGTTTCGCCTCCGCGAAGGATGAAGTCTGCATTAAAGCGAGGAGCGATGACCTTGGACAATCGGTAATCCCATATTGTTTGCAGGTCGCCGTTCCCGGTAATATCATTGATGTCCATCAGTCTACGGAAGCTGGCAGCATGCATTGTCCGCAGATTCATCTGGTGACGCAGGGCAATGCGCCACGTGCTGTTCCCGTCGGTTTGCCCGTAGTCCGTGATCGAGTGCATATGGTCGGTAATCTCTGTCCGCAATCCGGCATTCCAACCCTGGGAGAAAGATGGTTCATTGATCCACTTGTATGAGGCGAATGGCTTGAATCGAAGGTTCTCTTTTTTGTTATTTAGCAGAACCCGTCCACCGAGACGTGTATCCTGCGGGGTTGAGTCGGGGAGCACTGTCCAGCGGTCGCGTCTGTAGTACGAAACTTTAAGGTCGGTTTCTGTGGGGAGGGTGCGACCTACGGTGAGACCGGCAGTATTGCTGCGAAAAATGGTCATGTCTTCAAACTCACCGGTGGCCCGTTCCTGGGTGTCGAACATGGAAGCCCTGTCGCCTTTTGCAGTTCCCCCGGCACCGTACTGGTAGCGTCCGGCTGAGTCCACTTCATCAAATACAACAGGGTCCCATGCGTAGAGGCTCCCGTCGGCCTCAAAGTTGGTCAGGTAGTTGCTCCCTTGGGCAAATTCCACCGCGAAATCCTCCATCAACTCAATATCCCAGTCTCCCGGTTCAAAAGCGAGCAATGTCTGTATGTGGGACAGGTTGCGGGTGCCACCTTCAAGACCGAGTGAGGCGGAAGTCGGGTCCTGAAGGCCAAACCCATTGAAGCCAACCTTCTTCTCAAAGGGAAGTGCAACCAGATCACCCCGGATCATCAGGTGCAGGCTCTCGAATGGTTGAAATATAATACTGAACCCCAACGTGGTGATGCCGAGGACGCCGGCGTCAGCATCCTTCTCTTCAAGGTCGATATTGTCACTGAAAAGGACCGATGCCTTGACTTGATGGAAGTTTATACCAAATGGGCCGAGACTTATATCAGCCTCATCAAGACCCAGACCCCGATCAAAAAATGGAAGTTCAAACGCATCCAGATCCAGATTTGTATTAAAGCCCTGCCCCACTTCCATGAGCATGGACGAGCGGTTGGATGTAGGCCCGACCTCAAAGTCGATGGAGCGGAAATCTTTGGGTGTAATCTGTTGCTCCAAAACAGGGTCTTGTCCCAATTCGGGCACAAAGGGTAGGTTTCGAGGGATGGATACCTGTCCGTTAATCGACAGGTGGATTGTGCACAGCAGGAATGCTACAGTTGTTTTTAAAGTCTGTGGGTTGCGGGCCATGAGGGTGGTTGCAGCAAAAAAATGGTCGGTTACTAAAAATGTTTTCAGTAAAAAGGCGAGCGGATTCCTGACCCACGGAATTCAGTTTCAGTCCATCGGTATCATTCTATTTTAACTACTTATCTAAAATCCTGATTTGATGTTGTTGTTTCCATTGTTATGGATTTATATTTTATGGTTTTTGACATGCCTGATTACTCCCAGAGTGAACATCTGATTCTTGATGGATACAATTTAATCCATGCAATTCCCGAGGTTCGGGATGCCATGCGTTCTTACGGCATCACGGTCGCTCGAGAGCGTTTTCAGGAACTAACCCTGTGCCTCCATGATCCTGGCAAGGTGAGACTGACCATTGTTTATGATGGGCAGGGAGGCAAGATCGATGTTGACCAACCGATTCCTGATGATCCTGGGTATGCCATTGTCTATTCACCCAGTGGCGTCAGTGCCGATGAGGTTATTGAGCGACTGGTCACCAATGCTGATGCCCCGGATCGAATTCTGGTTGCCACCAAGGATCATGCAATCGCGCAAACTTTTGCCGCATCTGGTGCTTTCGCGCTGACCCCTGACGAATTAATGGATCGGATTCAACGTGTCACTTCAGTACAGCGCCGGGTACTGCAGGGAAAACGAGCACAGAACCGTAGTGATTGGAGTATTAATCCGTTCAACACTTAAATCGGCATACTGGATTACTACAAAATATATAAATAGATTAATATATATTATATAGGCTTGCAAGCTAAAGGCCTGTGAGGTCTTTTGTCTCCGATGGAGACGTTACATACCGCCGAGATCCAGGGCCCCTATGGTCCTTTGGCTATCCCCGAGAGGGTGGTTCAGCAAATCTGGCATGAACAAAAGCTCCTCACGGATAGATTTTTTATGTCCTCAGGGGTCCAACTGGATGTACTGTTTCCTGGTACTTGGAATCATTGTGAAGGTCCGGACTTTCGAAATGCTCGACTACTGTTTGCCGGGAAGCCTATGAATGGTGATGTCGAGATTCATTTCCATGCCCGGGACTGGATGCATCACGGGCACGATTCAGATCCTGAATTTAATCGGGTGGTGCTACATGTTGTCCTTTTTCCTGATCTTTCGATGATTCGTACAGAGCAAGGTCATGAACCTGATACTCTTGTTCTTCTTCCTCACCTGGAAATGGACATGGAGCAGTATCTACTCGATTTTCATCTCACCCGGATGGAACAGTCCGGGACAATGCCTATGGCCAGTGTATTGGATTCATTTGCGGGGGAGGCTTTTCTGTCACGTCTTGCTGAGTGTGCACATGCTCGCTGGTGCGCAAAGCGTGATGTGATGCATAACCGCCTTCGATACAACAACTGGAGCCAGATTTGCCATGAGATTGTACTTGAGGCATTTGGTGGTCGTCGCAACCGGGCCGTGTTTGCCAAGGTTGCCTTGGATTATTCATTTGATAAAATGCGGCAGGATTTGCCCAGTGCAGAACATCTTTATGAATCCCGTAGAGGGGAGTGGAGGCTGGCCGGCTTGAGACCTTTTAATCATCCCAAGCTACGTCTTCAGCAATACATCGATCTGTTTGGGGAAAATCCAGATTGGCCAGAGTTGCTACATTCCATGTCTCCAATCCAGAGTTCTGTCCCCTTTAATCCAATGAATACCGCCTCCTTCCGGAAGAACAGTCCGGTTCGGAAATCAGTCCAATCAATAATTCGTATGATTTGTCCTCGCCTTCCGAATACATTGGTGAACACCTTAATTGCGGATGTATTCCTTCCGCTATTATCTACGAAGCGTGGGGATGAACTTTTTTCCCCATGGTATCACTGGCATCCTGGAAATTTTCCTAAATCACTTGCTTATTTTCTTCGTCATCAATGCGCGAAACGTGGGATTAAAGTTCCTCTTTGCAACGGTCTTCAGCAGGGCCTGCTTCAATTGATCAACGAAGCAAAAGGTTAAATCCCTCCCTGTTGACTGCCTTTTAGCTGGTTGTCCCAAACTCTTGACAAGCGGTGTTTTTCTCTCATTTTTCTCCATTCCACAATTTTATTAATCCTGAAATTATCCCAAGATGGATAGCGGGTTTCGGCCCGCTTTTTTTATCTATAGACCAATTCCAGACAAGTCATGAGCAGCGAAATTCTTTCCATCCTCGAATACATGGAAAAAGAGAAGGGGATCGACCGTGCGGACATGATCTCTACGATCTCGAGTGCCCTTGTCACTGCTGCCCAGAAGAGCATCAATGCGGGGCAGGAGTTACGTATCGAGATCGACCCAAAGACAGGCGTTGTCAGCGCGTGGATTCTATTGGAAGTGGTTGATTCCTTATCTGACCCGAAAACTCAAATCCATATTGAAAAGGCTACCGAGTTCCTTGATAATCCTCGTGTCGGCCAGTTCGTGGAGAAGGAGATTGATCCCGGTGCCTTGGGTCGCATAGCAGCCCAGACTGCACGTCAGGCTATCATGCAACGTATTCGCCAATTTGAAAAGGAACGCGTCCACGAAGACTACAAGGACCAGGTGGGCCAGGTGGTTTCCGGGATCGTGCGTCGGCGTGAGAAAGGCGACTTGGTTATTGAGGTAGGTAAGGCTGAGGCCATACTCCCTAATCGAGAAAGGGTTCCCGGTGAAGATTATTCTCCTGGAGAGCCGATCCGTTGCCTGCTACTTGATCTGGATATTGCCAATCGCGGTCCCGAGCTGATACTGAGTCGATCCAATATTCGTTTTGTTCATCGTCTTTTCGAGATGGAGGTGACTGAGGTCAAGGATGGTACGGTTGTAATTGAGCACATGGCACGGGAACCTGGTTATCGCACCAAGATTGCCGTAACCAGCAATGATCCCAAGGTTGATCCTGTTGGTGCCTGCGTTGGTGCTCGCGGAGCTCGAGTCAAAACTATCGTTAGAGAACTTGGCGGTGAGAAGATCGATATTATTCGATACTACCCAGATACATTAAAATTTCTGGAGGAGGCCCTCAAGCCTGTTGTCCCGAAAAATGTCAAAGTTGAAGAGAGGGACAAACGTATTCATTTTGAGATTGCAGACGAGGACATGGCCCTTGCCATTGGCCGGCGTGGCCAAAATGCAAAGCTGACTTCAAAGCTGATGGGTTGGAGGTTGAATATTGCGAAGGAGGAGACCGGGGGGGTTGGCTTTGAGCAACGTTTGGCTCGTGCAGTTGAAGGACTACACCAGATCCAGGGGATTACTGCCTCGCAGGCAGAGCAACTTGTGGCGATCGGAATCAATAGCCCTGATGCATTTGAAGGTGTTACTGCTTCAGATCTTGTTGATGCTGGCTTTACACAAGAGGATGCAGATATGGTCCTGGGCGCTGTCTTGGAATTTCAGTCTACGCGTAGTTCCCCTGCCAGTGGTTAACCGCTCATCTTCAACTATTCATTAACTCACACACCAAGTATTTGATATGGCTGTTCGCATCCACACCCTTGCCAAGGAAATTGGGATGGAAAATAAGGAGCTTATGTTGCTTCTTCAGGAACGAGGCCATAATGTAAAGACGGTATCGAGTACCATCGACAACATTTCCGCCCAAGCTCTACGCGAGGAACTCATGAAGGAACCGGATGTTTCAGAGTCCGAACCGGTTGTCAAAGAGTCTTCTTCATCTGATCGTGACGATGCAAATGAAACTAGGGCCGCAAAGCCTGCCTCATCAGGTAGCTTCCTCCCTGCTGCAGCCCAGGTGAAATCTGCTGAAGAGGTTGTGGAGGAGCGAAGGAAGAAACAGGAGGCAGAAGGGAAACCCGCGCCTGTCGTGCCCAAGGAGCGAGTTATTGGTCCGAGACAGGTTGCACCACCGGTCAAGCCTAACCCTCCCGAGCCCGAGGCCGCACCAAAATCTCCCCCGCCTGTTGCTGGTCCTGCACCGACTCCTCCCCCTGCGGAGGAGGCAAAGCCTGCACCTGCTGGAGCTGCGCCAAGACCAGTTGCCCCAGACTTGCCGGACGATAACGAGATTGTAGCAGAACCAAGGACCGCTGAAGACGGGAGCAAGATAATTGAATTAAAGCCCCCAATTGTGGTTCGTGATTTTGCCGTCCAGTTGGGCATGAAACCTTTCAAGTTGATTTCTGAGCTTATGAAGATGGATATCTTCGGCTCCATGAATCAAGTCCTGGAGGAGTCTGTGGCCCAGTTGATCGCGGAAAAGCATGGGTTCCAATTGGATATCCGCCACCGTGGGGAGAAAATGGACCCGGCGGTGGCCAAGAAGGAGAAAAAGGAAAAGGAGGCCAAGGAGGTTGCCGAATCCATGGAGGAACGGCCCCCTGTGGTCTGCATCCTTGGGCATGTCGATCATGGAAAGACCACGTTGCTTGATACCATCCGCAACGCCAAGGTGGCTGATGGAGAGGCCGGCGGCATCACCCAGCATGTCGCTGCCTATCAAGTCGAACACAAGGGCAAAAAGATTTCGTTTATTGATACTCCTGGGCACGCCGCTTTTTCAAAGATGCGTGAACGGGGGGCCAATGTGACAGATATTGCCATACTCGTGGTGGCTGCAGACGATGGGTTCATGCCCCAGACCGAGGAGGCGCTCAAGTTTGCACAGAAGGCTCAGGTGGACATCATTGTTGCCATAAACAAGTGTGACGTGAAGGGAGCCAACCCGGATAAGGTTCGCACGCAGATGCAGGAGAAGGGAATTCAGGCGGAAGACTGGGGAGGGCAAACAATAGCCGTGAATATTTCTGCGCTGAAGGGTGATGGGATCAACGAAGTGCTGGAGATGATCCTTCTTCAGGCTGAGGTCATGGAGCTACGGGCTTCCCCAATGGCCAAGGTTGAGGGGGTTGTACTGGAATCACAGATCGAGCAGGGCCGCGGCCCCACGGCATCCATTATTTTACAGTCAGGCACCTTAAAAGTAGGTGCTGTCCTGCTTTGCGGAGGTTGCTATTGCAAGGTTCGCGCAATCATTGATGATCGAGGAGAAAATCTTAAGGAAGCTGGTCCTTCCAGTCCGGTCAAGGTCATTGGTTGGTCTGAAGCACCGGAAGCAGGAACTACTTTCCATCAAGTTAAGAATGAGAAGGCTGCCCGACGGGAAGTTGACGAATTTATTGAAAGCCTAAAGAAGAATGCCGGTAGTTTACTTGCGGGTGGGGAAGTTGCCTCAGAAGCGACACTTGAGAGTCTCTTCGAGGCCATTGAGAGCACCCAGCGGAAGACTCTTCGAGTCATTGTTCGCGCCGATGTTCGTGGGTCGGTCGAAGCTCTTTGTTCTTCATTGTCTGATATTTCCAGCGAGAAAGTTGAGATGAAAATCATCAATGCTGATGTTGGCCAGATTTCCAAGTCCGATGTGGAGGTCGCACAAACTGCTGGTGCCATAATTCTTGGCTTTAGTACTGGTATGGAAAATGGAGTTCGAGGCCAAGCCAAACATCATGGTGTAGATATCTATCAGAACAATATAATCTATGAAATGATCGACCTTGTGACAGATGCAATGGCGGAGCTATTGGATCCGGAACTCAGTGAGAAGAAGATCGGTGGAGCCGAGGTTCGCCAAGTCTTTCCAGTTGGCAAGTCTCTCACTGTTGCTGGCTGTATGGTTACTGAAGGCCGAATCCATCGCGACAGAAAGGCTCGCCTTGTTCGCAAAGGGAAGGTTGTTATTGAAAGCAGGGTGGAGACCCTCAAGCGTTTCAAAGATGATGTGAACGAGGTAAAGGCCGGTTACGAGTGTGGAATGCGTCTTGCAGGATTCAATGCCTACGAGGAAGGCGATCTCATCGAGTGTATTGAGATTGAAAAAATTCGCCCATCTCTCTGACGTAGACCATTCCGCCATCCTTGTATCTGCAGGGTAAATGCATCAAATTAGGTGTTACACTAATGGCCAAGCGTAAAATCCGGGTCGACGAATTGCTCAAGCGAGAGGTCAGTGAATTTTTACACACTCGCTATCGTTCCGAGGCTGTCTATATTACCATCGTTGGCGTTGATGTCTCACCGGACCTTCGTGTTGGAACCGTTCGTTACTCCGTTCTCGGAGATGACCAAAGGAAACTTGAAGCGGAAGGGTTTCTTCGTCGTGTTCAGGACGAGATTGCCCGGGAACTGCCCCGACGAGTGATCCTTAAATATTTCCCCCGACTTACTTACCGTTATGATGATTCCCTTGAGGAGGGGCATCGCGTCTTGGAACTTCTTGAACATCTGGATGAAGAATCTGAACCAAATGAATGAATCATGAAATATTTTCCTGAAGCATCTCAAGCCTTTCAAAATGTCATTGAAGGTGAACTTAAGACACACAAGATCGCTGTGCTCGGGCACCGGAGGCCAGATGGTGACTGCATCGGTTCACAGGTGGCTCTCTGCCGAGTCCTGATGCAGAATGGGGTGGACGCTGTTGCGGTGAATCATGATTCGTCCACACGCGTTCTAGAGTCTTTCATCGGCGACACCCCCTTTTTCCATTTTAAGGACTTTCAGGCTGATGGGCACGAGGCAGTTACGACGGATTGTGCGGACCTGGCTCGGGTAGGGCCTGATCTTTCAGTGGTCTTTCCCCATCCTTTGCTCAACATTGATCATCATATTTCCAATACATATTTTGCCGCTAACAACATTGTTCTGGATGACACTTGTGCCACGGCGGAAATCCTTGCCGGAATATTCTTCGACCTTGGGTTGGAGGTCGATGCAATTACCGCACAGGCTCTATATATAGGGATCGCCACTGACTCCGGTCAATATCGTTACCCTGCAGACTATCCCCGCCTTTTTGAACTCAGCAAGCTTCTATGTGAATGTGGTGCAACCCCAGCTGTTGCCGCCAATCGTCTATATGAGCAGGAAAGTTTTGCCCGCATCAAGTTGCTTCAACGTTTTTTTGACAGCATGAAGCTGGAGTGTGATGGGAAGATTTGTATCGGTTTTATTTGTGGTGATGATTACGAGGAAACCGGTGCCACTCCTGAGGATTTGGAGGGGGTTGTTGACTATGCGCGCTCCATCGAGGGGGTTGAGATCGGTGCCTTGATTGAGGATCGTAATGGAATAATCAAGGGCAGTCTTCGCGGGAAGGGTACGAAGTATCGTCTGGACTTGGTGGCCTCTAAGTTCAATGGCGGTGGCCATGCTGCTGCTGCTGGGCTTAATACGGAGGGGGATTTCATTAACTTTCGTGCAGAATTACTTAAGGAATTGAAAGGCAGCATCGATGCCGCCAGTAATAATACATGAGTCAGGAAAAACAGAATCAGCCCGCCGGTGTCCTCCTTGTTGACAAGCCATCCGGAATCACTTCCCACGATGTTGTCGATCGTGTTCGTCGTATTTTTCGCATGAAGAAGGTTGGCCATGCCGGGACACTCGACCCCATGGCTACCGGGTTGCTTATTATTCTTGTGGGCAAGGCAACCAAGATTTCCCAGTATCTGATGAGCCTCGACAAGGAGTACGAGGGCACCCTTCATCTCGGTCAAGCAACAGACTCCCATGATGCGGATGGTGAAGTGGTTAGTGAAGCCCCTGTTCCTGCGGATCTTGATGAGGTCAGTTTAAAGGGATTTACCGATACATTTATCGGTGATCAGTATCAGACTCCACCAATGTTTTCCGCCAAGAAAGTGGATGGTCAGCCACTTTACAAACTCGCTCGCAAGGGCAAGACGATCGAGCGTGAGCCGCGCTTTGTTCGGGTTACAAATTTTGAGTTAAGCAACGTTGTTTTGCCCAATGCGAACTTTACCCTTAGCTGTAGCAAGGGTACTTACGTTCGAACGATCATACACGACCTCGGGGAAAAGATTGGTTGTGGAGGTCATCTGACCGCTTTGCGCCGGACGGCGATTGATCGCTTTCGGGTCGAGGAGTCAAATTCGCTCGAGGTGTTGAAGGAACTTCCTTATGCAGAATTGGTTTCCAAATTGATTCCGTCCTATCAGGCAGTTCCCAGCAACTTGCTTTCCTGACGTGGCTTTTCTCGGGTTAGAGAATTTGAAATCTGAGACCGGGCCATTGCATTTGGCTATAGGAATCTTCGATGGGGTGCATCTTGGCCATCAGGCTATCCTTAAGCAGGTTGCCCAGACTGCAACCAAGGATGGAGGTAAGGCCATTGTATTAACCTTTTGGCCCCATCCTAGCCATGTCCTTTGCCCGGAGAAACCGGTGCTAATGCTGATGGGGCGAGGGTTGCGGGAGCGCTTTCTTCGTGAATCTGGTGCTGATAGTGTTGTCTGCATTGAATTCTCGCCGGAGTTTGCATCCATGCCGGCGCATGCATTTCCTTCATTTTTAAAGAAGGCCTTGCCTTCGTTGAAGACTATTTTCGTTGGTGATGGCTTTCGTTTTGGTCGGGGCCGGGAGGGAGATGCAACTCTTCTTTCTATTGAAGGAGCCAAGATTGGCTTGGATGTCCGGCCTGTATTTCGTGTTGATATGGACGATATTCCAATAAGCAGCACACGCATTCGTGAGAATGTGAGTGCCGGGGAAATTGCTCCAGCCAATCTTTTACTTGGGCGGCCGTATATTGCAGAAGGACGAATTGTTCCTGGTGATGGCTTGGGAACAAAGATCGGGGTTCCTACATTTAATTTGGATTGGTCACCGGAATTGACACCTCGTCTGGGGGTTTATGCTGTCCGGTCAGTTTTTCCTGGGTTTGGTAGCCAATCTTTTACCGCTGTGGCCAACTATGGTATTCGCCCAACGGTTGAGGGAGAGTGTACAGAACCTCGTCTGGAGGTGCATTTGCTGGAGAGCCCTCCACCTTGCCCGGTTGAGCACATGGAGGTTGCCTTTCATGAATTTATTCGTCCCGAATTGAAATTTGACTCCTTGGAGGCGCTTGCAAAAAGAATTGAAAAGGATGTCGAGATCGCAAGAAAACTTCTTGTCGATCCTTGATGGATCTGGTCATTGTGACCATATCACTCCCTCTTAATTTTTTAATACGCTCGCTTTTCCAGTTCATGCCTCAGGGATCCAAGCTCACACCGATGATGCAGCAATACCGCGAAATGCGGGATCAATTGCCGTCAGACACCCTGCTTCTTTTCCGTCTTGGTGATTTTTACGAAATGTTTGAGGGTGATGCCGAGGATGGTGCTTCACTTCTTGGGATCACCCTTACGAAACGCCATGACATTCCGATGGCTGGTATTCCCTACCATGCGGCGGACAATTACATCGGGAAGGTCCTTAAAGCAGGGCGAAAGGTTGCCATTGTTGATCAGGTTGAGACGCCTCAACCAGGCAAGCTTGTCAAGCGCGCACTCACTCGGGTCATCACGCCCGGTACGAGCATTGAAGGTAGCCAGCTTGCGGAAAATGAAAATAGCTACCTCGCTGCGATGGACTATCGGAAAGGTACGTTCTGCGCCAGTTGGCTGGATCTGACAACCGGGGAATTTCTTCTTTCCGCAGCAGGGAATCCTGAAGACCTGCTACCTGTAATTGCATCGATTGGCCCTCGGGAAATTTTGCTTCCGGAATGCTTTTCAATTGATGATTTTGCTGTGGATCATGCCGGTGCTGCAAAGATTTTACAATGGCTCCTTGATGGTCGCCCGGTCTCGCGGTTGGCAGACTATCATTTCGATGTGGTATCGGGAACAACTACTGTGCAGGAGACACTGGGAGTCCTCAACCTACAGGGATTTGGTATTGCGCAGGATCATGCTGCCCTCGGTTGTGCAGGAGCCCTTGTGTACTATGCTGAAGAGACCCTTTGCTCCAGGCCTGGCAACCTCGCCCGTATCCGGGAGTATCAAGTTAGCCAATCATTGGTCCTTGACCCTGCGACGGTGCGTAGCCTTGAAATTTTTCGGGGCATGGATAACTCCCGTCGAGGAAGCCTAATGGAGGCCATGGACAATACGATTACCGCAGCCGGTGGTCGACT
Source organism: Opitutia bacterium (assembly GCA_018668635.1). Taxonomy (GTDB): domain Bacteria; phylum Verrucomicrobiota; class Verrucomicrobiia; order Opitutales; family JABJCN01; genus JABJCN01. The sequence goes on along the minus strand of JABJCN010000164.1, from coordinate 17,447 downwards.
TTTGGAGAGCTACCTGTCCGCGCCACCGTTGAGCCTCGGGGAGATTCGTCGAAGGCAGACCTGTGTTGCTGAGTTTGTTGAGGAACCAGGAATTGTGAGAGACCTTCGAGGAAGCCTTCAGAAGGTGCGTGATGTACTGCGTATACTGGGCCGTCTGCAGAATAGGATGCGGAACCCCAGAGAGGTTGGAGGAATAAGGGATACCCTTGAGCAGTTGCCTGAAATAACAGGGTTGTTACATGATTGCGGAGGGTTGGAGACGGTTAAGCTTGCCCAGCGTTTTCATGCCTTTGGCCCCTTGGCTGATTTACTGCAACGCTCTATTGCTGACGAATTACCCACACATGTGCGTGACGGCGGTTATATTCGCTCTGGTTATGATGTTGATCTGGACCATCTTAGAAATCTTGGAGGTGAGAGCAAAACCTGGATTGCCAATCTTCAGGCACAGGAGCAAGAGCGAACGGGCATCAAGAATTTAAAGATCAAATACAACGGTGCATTTGGTTATTTTATAGAGATCAGTAAATCCAACCTCCACCTTGTGCCTGAGGGCTATATCCGCAAGCAGACACTGACCAATGCCGAGCGTTTCTATACCGAGGAATTAAAAATTAAGGAGAAGGAGATACTCAACGCCGAGGAACGCGCTAACAGCCGTGAAGAGGAGTTGTTTCAAGAGATTGTGACAGGAATTCTTCAGGAGTCTCCTGCACTTGTTGCCACTGCAGAAGTACTTGCGCAGATTGATCTTTTTGCGGGTTGGAGTCATTTGGCTCGGGAGTGGGGTTATTGTTGTCCCGAGATGGATGACAGTGATCGCTTGTATATCGAACAAGGACGGCATCCAGTTGTGGAACAGACTTTGCGTGCTGAAACAGGTGGGCTTGCTGGAGCACATGCCTTTGTTCCTAACGACTGTTCCCTTGATACTGTCTCTGAGCAGATTGCTCTGCTGACCGGACCCAACATGGCTGGTAAATCAACTTATATTCGTCAGGTTGCACTTATTTCCCTGATGGCGCATACAGGTTCATGGGTTCCCGCCAAGACTTGCCAAATTGGCCTGGTGGATAGGATTTTTTCCCGTGTGGGTGCCAGCGATGAGCTTTCCCGCGGCAACTCCACATTCATGGTGGAAATGAATGAGACGGCCAACATCCTGAACAATAGCACCAATCGTAGCCTCATCATCCTTGACGAGATCGGACGGGGTACCAGCACCTACGATGGACTGAGTATTGCTTGGGCCGTTATTGAGCATCTTCATGGTCCCGGGTCACAGGGGCCCCGAACTTTTTTTGCCACCCATTATCATGAGCTGACAAAGTTAAGGGATTCCCTTCCCCGATTGCGGAATTACTGTGTTTCTGTCAAGGAGTGGAATGACGAAATTATCTTTATCAGGCAGGTTGTTGCGGGGGCTGCAGACCGTTCCTATGGCATTCAGGTGGCCAGATTGGCGGGCCTTCCTGATGCGGTATTGGAAAGGGCCAAGTCAATACTCGAGCATTTGGAAAACGAGCAGGTGGAAAACAGACAATTAAAAAAGCGTAAGAGTAAGCAGGGGAGCGGGGGGGGCACGGATGAGGACCCCGAGCAAATGGAACTTTTTTGAGTCCCATTTTAAATCGTTAAATCTCACCTGCCATTAACATTCCAAAAGGCTTGTGCCCAGCGGTTTGATCCACATTATTTCAATCCGTCCCATTCTCTCTCCCCAAATTTAATAGAAAGAAATATCACGATGGCTGAACATGGTCCTGCAGTAAAACTGAAAAAGGATAAAGCATCTCCTGCCAAGGCAAGGCTCGGGATTAAATTATTCGTTATTTACGCTCTTGTTTACGCGGGGTTTGTAGCGATTAATGCAATTAACCCAGAGCTAATGGAACGTTCGATGCCATTTGGGCTGAATCTGGCAGTATTTTACGGATTCGGGCTAATCGTCAGTGCAATAATCATGGGCGTTATATATAATTCCATCTGCACGCGCTACGAAAATGAAATAAATAAAGAGGAGGACCAATAGCGTGATTTATGAAACTTCATGGGTAGCCATTACCCTCTTCCTCGCCTTTGTCGGTTTTGTCCTCGGGCTTTCCTATTACTACGCTGCCAAAGCAAAATCAGCTTCCGGTTATTTTGCCGCAGGAGGGAACATCCATTGGTTCGTCAACGGAATTGCCTTTGCCGGTGATTATTTATCCGCTGCCTCCTTTCTCGGGATTTGCGGAATGATTGCGACAAAGGGTTTCGACGGGTTCCTTTATTCCATTGGCTATCTTGCCGGTTGGGTGGTTGCACTTTTCGTTGTTGCGGAACCTATGAAGCGCCTCGGCAAATATACATTCACGGATGCCTTGGATTCCAAGTTCAATTCCAAGGGGATTCAGTTGATGGCCGCCATCAGTACACTTCTCGTGTCAACTTTCTACCTCATTCCTCAAATGGTTGGTGCGGGGGTCCTTGTTACGCCTCTCCTCGGATTGGACCACTGGGTCGGTGTGACCATGGTGGGTGCCATTGTAGTGTTTATTGTCGCGACTGCCGGCATGACCTCTACCACCTACGTGCAGTTTTTAAAGGGAGGGTTGCTTATAATTTTCTCTGCCGTCCTCTCAATTTATCTTTTTAAGAACGGATTTACCATCACCCCCGAAAATGATGGTCAACCTTATCATGAATTTCAGGAACTCGAGGCGGATAACCCACAGGCCGCTGGATATGAATTCATTTCCACGGTCAATGTCGGCGGAATGACTTTTCATAAACTGGCCAAGGATGAAATGATTACTCTGGGTGCAAAGAAGGAGAGCAAAAAAATTCATAGCTGGTGGAAACTGGAAGACGGGAAACTCAAGGAGACCCTTTCCAAGACCCAGATTGCCGACAAAACCTTCCTCTATAATGGTGCCGTTAAAGAGGCTGGCAGGTTCTTCCAGGTCGGCCATATTCATCAGTTGCCGGACGGGGTGGAGGAAGGAAAAAGTGTCGGTCCCTTTGAATTTCTTTCCATAATTGAAAAGAGCGATGTTACCCTTTTCCCGAAAACCAGTTTTGATGATGGGGAGAACAAAGTCACCATATGGTATCAGGACGTGGTTCCCGGAAAAAACATCATGAAACCGGGCCGGAAGTTCCTGGTTCCCAAGGACGGCGAAACATCCTTTATGGAGAAACTCAACTTCATGTCCCTGATGCTTGCTCTTTTCTGTGGAACAGCCTCCCTTCCACACATCCTGATTCGTTATTACACGGTGCCTTCCCAAAAAGATGCCCGTAAATCCACGATTATTGCAATCGCATCCATTGGTTTCTTCTACATATTGACTCTTTTCATGGGACTGGGTGCCATGACCAGTGGTGTTATGGACCCGGAAAGCGGGAACATGGCGGCTCCCTTGCTTGCCAAGGGCATGAACATCATTCTTTTTTCAATTATCTCGGCGATAGCCTTCGCCACCGTCCTTGGCACAGTGAGCGGATTGATCGTCGCCGCATCCGGAGCTGTAGCTCACGACTTGATGTCCAACTATATGGGTATTGAGCTCGGTGACAAAGGCAAGGTCAAGGCCGGCAAAATTGCGGCTGTCGTTGTGGGAGTCGTTGCCATAGTCCTTGGAATCCTATTCAAGGGGTTGAATGTTTCCTTTCTCGTTGGTTGGGCTTTCGCTGTGGCTGCCTCGGCCAACCTGCCGGCCATTATCATGCTTCTATTCTGGAAGAAGACGACTGCCAAAGGAATTGCTGCATCCATTCTTGTCGGGATGATTTCTTCCCTTGGGATCATTTTGGTATCACCCAGCATGTATGATAAATACGGGTTGGATAAGGCCGCTGCGCCATTTGGGTTGGATAACCCGGGCATTGTTTCCATTCCCCTTGCTTTTATTGTGCTGATCGTGGTGTCACTCAGAACTCAAAAAGATAACCAAGGTCTCCAAGATATCAATGATGTCGGTTAAGAAAAACCTTATTCCTTGGATTCACCTGTTTGGTCACATTACCCTGCATTAACGTTTTTCTGGTCTGAAAGAGTTTCCCTTGGTAATCTTCAGGGTCTTTTCCAGTTGTCGGATGCGCCTGAGTACCGTTTTCTTTTGTGCGTAGATAATGCTGCCCGGTAGGGTGGGGTACAACTCTGTGAGGAATTTATAGGCTTCCGCGTTACGACCCATTCGGCGAAGTAATTGTCCGTAGAGACGAGCAACATAGTAAGGTGTGTTTTTATGCTCGATATATGCCTTATGGTACATTGCTGCAGCACTTTTGGTATCCCTTAGGCGGTTCAAGTGGATATTTCCGATTTCCAGCAGTATGTCCGGTTTATCCGTATGGTGAGGTCGAGCTTGTTCAAGGAGTGCGATTGCAGAATGGGCAAGGGCAACCGTATTCCGTTTTGTTTGTTCCACTGTATGTCCTTGGGCCGCTTCCCAATGAGGCATATCGTTTGCAATTATGCGTGCTCCGTTAATCCAGAAAAATTTGGGTCGGGGGTCTACTGTTGTGGTGAACTGGATCAGTGAATGGGTTTTTTCAAGGTTTTCAGATTCCCAGACAGTCATGGTTTTTAACCAAAGTATGTCTGCCATCAGTGTTCGGAAACCACCCATTACAGCAAAAATGAGTCCCTGTCCTGCATCCTGCTCCAAGTTTTCGATCTGTAGCTTGGGCTGCGTCTGGTTGGCAACTGCCAGTAATTGTCTTTCAAGTGGCTTTGCTACAATGCCGGTAATCAAGAGAACGCTAATTATTAGAAGCCCTGTTTTAATCCTTTCGTGAATGCGAAAATGTTTGTTTGCAGGAATGATTTTGTCACCGAGGTCCTTTACTGGTGTTTGCGAATTCATTTAACAGTTATATCATAGGAGTATTTTTAACTCTATGCGTTGCCAAGGGTAATTATTCCTCAATCAAGAACACCTGCCTCATTAAAGCTATAATATCCTATTCCTCGTGGATCATCAGAAGGGTTGCCCAAGATTACATGGTCGAGTAGATCGATATCCAGAACCTTGCTGGACTCGTGAAGTCGACGGGTAACCTGAAGGTCTGCTCTACTGGGTGCCGGATCCCCGCTGGGGTGGTTGTGGGCAACAATAATTGCTGCTGCACCATTGGCGATGGCTGTTCGAAAGGTTTCTCTCGGGTGAACAACACTGCTGGTTGCTGTCCCCTTGGTTACCTCGTCCAGTTTGATGAGTCGGTTTTTTCTGTTTAGGCTCAGGACCCAGAACTTTTCCACCTCAATGCCGGTTGAGATGGGTTGAAGGTGCTGGAATACTTTTTCTGCTGTGTCAATGATTGGAACTTTCCCCCCTTCACCCTGAAGGATACGGCGTGCAACTTCAAAAACGGTTATCAACTGCAGTGCCTTTACATTTCCAATACCATGTTGTGCGACAAAGTCCTCCATCCGCCAACGTAGGAGTCCAGCCAGTGATCCCGCATCACGAATTATTATATTTGCCAGGGTAAGAACATCTATTTTTTTGCTGCCGCTTCGCAATAGCATTGCCAACAGTTCCGCGTCGCTGAGGGCTTCTGCACCAAACTGCTCCAGTCTTTCCTGTGGGCGCTGACATGGGGGGAGCTCACCCAAGGTGAATTTGGGTCTAGAATCTGCATGAAAGGAATCTTTAATCATTTATAATATAAATATAAATCATCACTGGAGATCAATACGCAATCCTTAATCAGATTACATGTTTTGGAGAATTGAGGTAAAATTTGTTTGCCACGCGCCCGAAAACTCTCTGATTAACGTTTACCCATTTCGAGATTCCATATTTTTACAGAAAACTCACTTTAATTCACACTCTACGATGTCGAGCCCTCCCATGAAACGTTTTGCAACTGCCTTCTTGTTTTTTGCCACGGCCTTTTCGGTGAATGCCCAAGGTCTTCTTAAGGACTACTACCTGCATACATTTGCTGGTGTCACAAGTTCTGGCGACACGGCCATTAACGGACAGGGTGTCGATGTCCATGTCGGCAACGGTTATTCAGTTGGCATCGCTGCTGGGCGATCGATTACAAAGAACTTTCGTCTCGAACTTGAGTGGTCTTATCGGAACAGTGACGTTGACGACTTGGTGGACCCTTCCGGATTGACAGTTCTAAATCGTACATTTCCCTACCAACTTCCCCCAAACCTGCAGTCTGTCAGTTCTGCAACCAACGACTTCGAGTCTGACGTATCCTATTCTTCCATTCTTGCTAATGCCTACTATGATTATTCACCCACTGAAAAGCTGACGCTGTCTGCCGGTCTTGGCCTTGGCCTGACCATTGCCCAAGCCAACTTTTTTGGGGAAAACCCCTATGGTGGAATTACTTGGCCTGGTACAGATACCACGATTAATAGTTATATCCCACTCCCACATGATCGCAAGGGTGTGGCATTTGCTTATCAGGTTATTCTCGGCGTTGGCTACAAGGTTAACGAGAACTTCAGCCTGACTTTCGCTTACAAGCTCTTTGCCCCCGGAGAATTCGATGATATCGACAACCTCTATTTGAGCAGCTTCGACCTTGGTGCGACTTACTTGTTCTAAGCTGGCTTAAAATTCACACTAGTATAGCTTCTTTAATAGTGCCAGTCGTTTGACTGCAATGGGGTCTCCCTGATTCGCCGCTTTGGTCAACCAGTGCTTTGCTTCGTTAATATTCTTTGGGACACCTTTACCTACCCAGTACATTAGGCCGAGCTTACGTTGTGCCTCAGGATTTCCGGCGCGGGCCTGCAATAAGCATTTCGTCGATTCGGAGTCCAGATTAATCTCGGGGTTACCGTTTGGCTTACGTTCTATAACTAGATGTGGGTTTTGTTTCAGGTGTTTTTCCAGACCGACTAAAGCCTCTTTGGCCTTTTCGTGACCCATATCTGAGGCCTGTATCATTAAATTTCGAGCCTTGGTTAAATCCTTGGTTACCCCGTCGCCGCGCATATAAGCAACACCGAGATTCATAAATCCTTCAGGTAGCTTTTGTTCTGTTGCTTTCTCAAAGAGATAGACGGCTTCTTTTTGGTTCTTTGATATGCCTATTCCACCGATCATCTGGTAGAACCCGAGTGCGGCCATGCTTCTTGGATATCCCTTTGAGATTGCAACTCTATAGTGTCGCTCCATCTCTTTGGGCGCTGGAGGAATACTGATGAAATAATAATCGCCCAGTAGATCAGCCGCCAGAGGGTCTGCTTTGTCTCCACCCAACCGGAAAAGTCCGTTTAGGTAGGCGTCCTCGTAGTATTGGCGTGCTTCCTCCACTTTTTTTTGGTGGGCAATTTTATTCTGTTGTAAGCTACCACTTTCCCATAAGGCAATGGCTCCAAGGTTGCCTAATCCCAATGGATGCTTTTTCTGGGCAGAGAGTGTGGACCAATGCTTTGAATCACGATGTGATATCTTAACTCCCTTGTATCCGGTCCGGTAAAGGATGCCGAGATATCCCTGATAGTAGGCATCGTCGGACTGTGCCTTCCAGCGGATTTTATCCAGTGAATCCTTGAGCGGATCCTTAGGGGGGGCTGAGGGTCTTCCGGATAGTGTGGTAGTCATGAGCAACACCAAACCAAGAAGGGAGATGGGGGTGAATGATGATTTTAATGCAGACATGTGGGAAATTAAGTCCAAGGAAGAACATCCAGACTGAGCTGTCCAGCAGGAATAATTTATAATCGTATTGGCCATAGGGTGCCCGCTTGATTTTAAAGGCTTGCAGTTCTCTGCAAATTACCTTTGAGCTAAGTTCAGCAAATTTCACGAAGACAATCTTCCGATTTTCATTTATCATTGAGACATGATACACACGATTAAAAACATGAATAAATATCAGTTCTTTCCGCTATGTTTGTTGGCACTTTTCTCTCTTTGCACGATCGCACTTGGGGCTGATAAGTTTGAATTTGAATATACTGAGTCCACGATGTACAGTGGGAACACGGAGTCAGTCATCGTGACTGCAAAAGACAATGGCCAGCTCATCTCCTACACAGAAGTGTACACAGATGCATCTGGCCAGACTGTGACACCGGTGGCGGCGGGGACGTACAATTATTCCGTTACCTTCGATCATCCGTTTCTTAAGGATCTTTCCGGGGTGTTCACTATCCAGCAGAACACCCTGACGGTGTCCGCCAACTCACAATCCCGACAATACGGGTTGTCCAATCCCGTACTCGATTACCAGATCACCGGTTTTCAGGGGGCAGACAACAGTAGTAGCGTCATCAATGGGTCGCCTTCACTAACCACGATTGCAACTGCATCCAGTGATGTGGGTTCATATACAATAACCCCTGATATAACGGGTTTGTCCGCTAGCAATTATAATTTTATTGGCTCAAATGGCATTTTATCGGTGACTCAGGCACCGCTTACAATTCGTGCTGACAGCACCAGCCGATCCTATGGAGAAGTTGATCCTTCCTTTACCTACAGTGCAATTGGGTTTCGCAACAGTGACACCAAGGCAGTCCTTCTCGGGGAACCTTTCTTTTCCACCACGGCAACATCGGCGTCCACATCAGGTGTTTATGTTCTAAATGTTTCCAGAGGATCTCTTTCGGCGACTAATTATGCGCTTTCCTTTGAGGCTGGGACGCTCAGCATCGGTAAGATCGGGCAGTCCCTTTCCGGCTTGCCTGCTCAAATTCAACTTAGTTTCGGTGACCCATCCTATTCCCTCCCTGCGATTTCCAGTGCCGGTTTGGCCATTACCTACTCATTGGCTCCAGGCGCACCTAGTGGTGTAGTTCAAGTTTCAGGCAGTACACTGACTACAGTGGGTGTAGGAACTGTTACTATTCTTGCGTCCCAGGCCGGAAATGAAATTTATCACCCCGTTGTCGATGCCTACATCCCTGTTACTGTTGGCAAGGCTTCTTTTGATATGTCGCCTTACCCAACACTTAAGGATATTGCATTAGAAATAGGGAAAGTTGTTGGCATCACTGATCTTCTGGCGCAATCAACCAGCATTCCTGCAACTTTTATTGTGACTTTTGGTGCTACCGAAGGAATCGTTACCGATAATGGAGATCAGACCATTACCCTTTTGTCTGAAGGTTCTGTTGTACTTAGAATTGCATACAATGACCCTGGAGGGAACTATAACTCAACTCCAGTCTACCGAACATTTGATATTCTGGATGCAACCCATCCTGCTATTGTAGGAGGTGGAGATGACGGAGGTGGAGATGGCGGGGGAGACGTGATCAAAGACCCAACCCAGCCACCCGGTGCGGTTCCCTCGGACCCACCAGCTTATAGCCCACCTCTGGAAGAAGGAATTCCAGTCGGGGACAACTGGTACTACCTTGATTGGTTTGGCTTCTATTATTGGGACGCCAGCCAGAACCAGAACTTCATTTACCATCTCAACCATGGTTGGCTTTATGTCCCTGACCCCTATCTTGCAAGTACCCCTCTCTGGATGTACAGTTTTGCCAAGAGGGATAATGGTAGTGGCGATGATATGGGCTGGTTGTATACTCAGGACTCCTCTTACAGGTATCCTTACATGGCATGGTTGGCGAATTATCCTGCAAACTCTGAAGGCACGCAAATTTGGTTTAGCCAAATGGACGATCAATCCCAGGTCTTCTTTAATTATGATATTCTGAATTTTGGCTTCATGAAAGTCAGGTGACTTCAGCATCTGCTTAATCGGTCTGACACATTGGCCTCCTTCAAGTCTTGATTTTTGAATGTTCAAGACAGTTCAGCACAAGGTATTTAGCTTTGATGTGGAGTGGATCCCTGACCCTCTTGCAGCCGAGGTTTTAACAGGGGTTAAGCATGCTCCTCCTCATAGTCTTCCTTCCGCCTTCCGAAGTCTCTGGGACTACGGTGGAGCCAGTGAAGAAAATCCGCAACCCTACATAAAGACTGTTCTTTGCCGGGTTGTATCCATCGCGGGGATTCTTCGGGAAACTAACGCAGCAGGGGAACCCGAGTTGAAGTTGATCTCGTTGCCTTCCGACCCATCTGATCCTGACAAGGCTCACGAAAAACGAATTCTTCAGTCTTTTTTCCGGGCAGTGGGGCGAAGTAAACCGCAGATCGTGGGATACAATTCTGCTAATGCGGATGTGCCAATTCTAATGCAGCGTGCAATTGTCCACGGAATTTCCAGTTCCGGTTTCGGTCAACGTCCTGATAAGCCCTGGGAGGGAGTTGACTACTTTTCACAGGGCGGTGATTCCCATGTAGACTTGGCCGCGATCCTCGGCAAGTATAAGAACACGCCGAGTCTACATGAAATTGCCAGTATAAGCGGGATTCCGGGTAAACTTGGGGTCAGTGGGGATTCTGTGGGCGAGATGTGGCTTCAGGGGAAGCTAAAGGAAATTGTCGACTACAACGAGTTTGATGCCTTTACCACCCACTTGGTCTGGGCGCGTATGGCACGATTTGCTGATCTTTTTACTGCAGAGCAGTACGAACAGGAGCAGTCCCTTGTCCGGGAACTCCTGGAAACCGAGATTGCAGGGGGAAAAGCTCACCTTAATTCATTCCTTATTGAATGGGATCGTCTTTTGGAAATCAATCAGCGTATATGATCTTTTTTGTAATAAATCAAAAAAATTGGAATTTAAGCTTGGCAAAGGCGTTAGAAAATTTTTTCTAGCTGATTCCACTTTTTGGTAGGGTATCCAAGTGGCTAAAGGATGCGGACTGTAAATCCGCCCGCTCCGGCGTTCGAGGGTTCGAATCCCTCCCCTACCACCATTTCCTACTACATCTCACCATTCTCCCCAACCCCTTTCTTTTGCTTGTAAAGTTTGTGATATTGGATTTAATTGATGTCCTTTCTTTTTCTATTACGATTATAAAACCAGTAGAACAACCGCATTTATATCCATGTTTAATTTAAAAAATGAGACGTCTAGGGCATAGACTTACACAATTAGCCTGCATCGTTGTGATGGGCTTTTTTGTGAATCTTTCAGGTCAGGTCGCACAACCCTCTGCTGGTCAGACAAAGGCGGATCTTATCAGCGCAGCTTTCTCATCTTATCTCCTCGGGGATATTTCACAGGCTCGCCAATACCTTAACCGAGCCAGCCAGATTGATATGGAGGACGTTACCATACGGAGGTTGCTTCAGAATTTGGCCCCAACTCCAGTGGCGCAATCAGTAATTCCGGTTCCATCTCCTGTCCCAGTGGCGACGTTGCCCCCTGTTACTATTTCGACACCGTCTCCCAGCGCCAATGAACAAGCCCGCATCATTGCCCAGCAAAACGGACTTTCTGAAGCTGCTATTAATGCTGCACTTCAACCACCACCATTGCCTGTTCCTTCAGTTTCTCCTATCCCGATTCCGCCCCCTCTTCCTTCATCCCCGCCTGGTATGGGGAAGCTTGATTTTTCAGGTTTCAGGGAGAGTGCACCTTCCGTTCCTCCTTCACCTTCAGTTGTTCCTTCTGTCTCGGCTCCTGATCCGTTATCCGCTTTTCCAAATCCGCTCACTAATTTCCCTCAGGGTTCTCCACTTACCTCTTCTGCAACAGTTCCCTCCGCTGGGATTGTGACCTCTCCGAATCCGCTAATGAACGTGGGTGCATCCAATGTTTCTCAGCAGCTTGCCCAAAAGCAGCAGGAAAGCGACAACTTGATTTCACAGATAACGCAAGCAAGTATTGCCTTGAGCCAGGCTCAACGCATTGGTGATTTAACACAGGTTCAGGCTCAGGAAGCAGAACTTGCAGATTTGCGGAATCAACTTAAAATCGTTGATGTAAGCGTTGTTCAATTAAAACTTGCCAATCAGGCGGCATTATCGACTCCAACTGGATCGTCCCAGGCAACTTCCGGCGATCCCCGTTCCGACCTAATAAATTCTGGGGAGACTATAGAGCTTTTCGTCATGCAGGATGAATCATTCAATGCAATGTACCAAGTTCGTCAGGGAGGTTACATTTTAATTCCCCGAGTCGGGCGCGTTCAAGTTGCCGGGATGACCATTCCTTCTGCTGAATCATCTGTTGCCAAAGCTTTCAGTCAAACCATGATTGTGAATCCTACCATCATCATCGAAAGGCCCGAGGCAACCAAGTCTGATGATGAAAACGGAGGGGTCATCTATCTAATGGGAGACTTCAAGCGTCCTGGTACTTTTCGTATTCCCCGTGGTCGAGTGGCAACTATTCTTAATACAATCATCCAGTCTGGAGGTGAGACTCAGTCCGCGGACCTTTCCCGAGTACGTTTGATGCGCCTAGTTGAAGGTCGTAATCTTGTAGAGGAGATAGACGTTAATGAAATTCTTAAGGGTGGTCGCTTGGCCAATGATTTAATTCTCCGCGATGGCGATATTCTCCATATACCATCGAAACCCGAAGATTCAGACGGAAATATTGAAACGGCTTCTGCCCGTGGAATGGGACAGCAGGAAGACCCTTCACAACCTTCACAGGCTCGTGATAATGGCGTATTTGTTACTGGCCGGGTGAAGAGTCCGGGATTCCTTACCCTTACAGAAAGAGTGGGTATGACAGCCTATACTGCGATCCTTGCCAAGGGTGGGTTTGCACCATTTTCAAACACCAAGAAGGTCTATGTGGTTCGGGAGGTCGGCGGTGGACAGAAGGTCCATATTCCTGTGAATATTCGCAATGTGCAGCATGGACTGGAGCCAGATGTGGAGTTGCAGTCCAAGGATATCGTCGTGGTTCCTGAAAAGTTTTTCAGCTTGTAGGGTTGCAAATCCCTATTCTATCGGCATTCTTTTTATTAGCCTTACGTGGTATTTCGTAAGCTAATAATGTAAAGGCAGTTTAGAATATGGCTCAAAGTACAGGTGGTGAAGAAAAGGGCTTTTCCTTTGACGACATATTTGTACATGTCGGGATCATTTTAAGGCAGACCCGCCTTGTTGTGCTTGCTGGATGCCTTGTCATAACTGGCGGACTAATATATTACTGCTACGCCCGCCCTGTCTATGAAGCCAAGTCACAGGTTAAATGTGTTTATGTTGCAGACCCGGTTGATAAACAACGTGCATTTAAGGAACGCCCCGGGTGGCTTGCCCTTCGAGAGAACCTCCCAAGTGAGCGGATTGGCGGTTTGGCGGCAAAACGTCTGGGAATAGACATGGGTTTCCGGAGCATCAAGAAACACTTTATTCGTCGAGTACATGTATATAAGGAACGGAGTGCGGAAAACCTAAATGATGATCTTGTGCGGGTTGAAGTCCTCGGTTACACTCCAGATATTGTGGAGAAATGGAGCGAGGCCCTACTTGAAGAGTTCAAGGTCGATCGTTTGAACAAGCGAAATGCCAAGGCCGAGGTCGAAATTTCCAAGGGGGAGAGTGAATTGAAGATTGCTGCAGAAAATATCGCCCGCCTTAAGCAGGAGAAAATTGAACTTGAGGAGCGTCTCAATTACAATCGACTTGAAGAGGAAATGCGTACTTTGCGTAACTTACCTCGAATGCTCAATGAGAATCATGAGCGTCTCGAGCTCATGGTGGGTATTTTGGCACAACTGAACAAAAAGGAGATGGATGTGTTGCAGCGATTTTCATTATTAAGCTCCTACGAAGATTCTGCGCTTAAAATGGGGCAAATGGTTCAGATGCAGCCTCGCCCTGGGACATCCCAGTTACAAACCGGGGCATTGCAGTCGGCACCTCTTGTTGTCGTTACACCGGATAATGTGAAAAAAGATCACAAAGCTTGGATTGATATTTATCAAAATGCCAACGCATTACGTAAGGAGTATGATGAAAAAAGAGCGATCTTTTTGCCCGGTCATCCATCTATGCTGCAACTTCAGAACCGTTTGGAAAAAGTTGAACGAGAGTTGAACCAACATTATGAATCAGCTTACGCATCCTTCCTCCTTTCTCATTCAAATACGGATAATGAGGGAAAACGTTTACGGGATCAGATGCCTCGTTATAAAGAGGTGACCCGAAACTTTGGTGAAGCCAAACGGAGTATGGACCACATTGATAATAAGGTTAAAGATTACCAGAAACGGCATGATAAACTCCGGGATAAAGTAGAGCAGGTACGTCTATCTCACTCGATTGATCCTTTCCTTGAAATATCCTATCAGGGTTTGGTTGGCGTTAGTGACGGGTCCATAGTTCCCAATAAAGGTAAACTTCTTATATATTGCATGGGTGGAGCACTGTTACTTGGAATTGGTCTGGCGTATTTCATGGAATACATGGATTCCAGTGTGAAAACACCTGAAAATTTGGAAACAGAACTTCAGATTCATGGCCTTGGTCTTGTTCCGGAATTGCCTTCAAATGTCGATGGAGATTCTTTGGGTGTGCATGAGGAATTCCCTATGTTCAAGGAATCATTTCGTGTCATCAGGACAAACCTAATACTGCGTCAGGATGACCACGAGCAATCTCAAGTCATAATGATAAGTAGTTCCATGCCTCAAGAGGGAAAGAGTTTAAACTCTCTGGAATTGGCTCGCTCCTTTGCGGAGCTTGGTGAGAGGACACTCCTTCTGGATGCTGATTTGCGTAGGGGGAAGCAGACACGGAAGATTGTCGGCAAAAAAAAGTCTGGCCTTGCCGATTTTCTTGACGGGAATGGCCAAGTAGAGCCCATCCCGTTTGAAGACAATTTGGATTTTCTTCCATCCGGGCGCTTTTCAGCTCAAGCGATTGAGAGTTTGGGTGGGCAGACTTTCAGTGCCTTAATGATGGGATTTCGTCTTCAGTATGATCGTATAATAGTTGACGGCCCGCCGTTACTTGGTCTTCCGGATGTATTCATGATGAAGGAGTCACTTGATGGAATGGTTGTAATCGTATCTGCTGGTCACACCGTCTTTCCCCAGATTCGTCTTGCCATCAGTCAGATAAAGAATAGCCGTATCCCCATCTTTGGATTTATACTTAATCGAGTCAGTTTTCGTACTGGAGGAAGATACTATCGATATTATTATCGGAACTACGAGTACTACCAGCAGAGCAAGGTAACTGAAGGTTTCCTTCCGGAACAGACATCCTAGGCTCTGTTTTGATTTTCTAATTCGTGGAAAACAAGGAAGGCAGGAATCACCGGGCTCCATTGCCGGTCAGCATCATTATTCCCTGCTATAACTATGCAAGATTCCTGGGTGCGGCACTCGACTCCGTTTTGGCCCAAACCTATCCGGCCCTGGAGGTAATTGTTATTGATGACGGGTCCCCTGATAATACAGGGGAGGTTGTCGCTCGTTATGGCGACCGCGTCCGTTACATCCACCAGGAGAATCAAGGTCTATCTGCAAGTCGGAATAATGGCATCCAATTAGCCTCTCATGATTTTATTGCGCTGTTGGATGCTGATGATGAGTGGGAGCCAACTTTTCTTGAGTCTCTTATGGCGAAGATGCTATCGCTTCCCGAATCGTTTGGGCTTGTCGCCTGTCTGGACTACAAGATTGGTGTAGATGGGGAAGTAATCCTCGATCGCAATCGGGACTCTTTGACTGGCGAGGTAACCAGTCGTGATCTCTTATTAAAGAACCGTTTTTTCCCTGGCGCTGTTGTGATCAGGAAAGCATTATTTGCTCAGGTTGGAGGATTTGATACGGCTCTTCGTAGCTCGGAGGATCGGGATATGTGGATTCGTTTGTCTGCCGCATGCCGTCTCTGGATTATTCCAGATAAGCTGATCCGAGTCCGTAAGCATGGTAATAATATGAGTGGGCATGGCGCGCGAATGCGGGAGAACAAGAAGAAGGTTCTGGCCAAGGCTCGTAAGGAAGGTGTTGTCGGTCGATCCGCTTATACATTCTGGCTTCAGGCTCATAGTGTAGTCGATTATCAGACGTCTTGGATTTTTCATGGCGAATGTAAGCATTGGCCTGCTCTACGGGGAATTATTCGCTCTTTTCTGTTGTGGCCGCTACCGATGAATCATGTTCACTTGGATGTCCCTATATTTTTTCGCATTCGAGCCCTTCCTCGTTTTATTTTGGCTTGGCTTGGAAGCTTATTATTCAGCGATAAAGATACCAGATGAGCTTGAAGGTACTGCATCTTGTATACTCTCTCGCGCCAGGAGGAATGGAGAATGGCATTGTCAATATGTCAATCAACCTAGCTAGCGAGAAGATCTCCATGGAGGTTTGCTGCCTCGAAAGGGCCGGGCGTATGGCATCTCGCCTTTCTAAAAAATGCCATTTGCATGTACTTGGGAAAAAACCGGGGTTTGACCGAAGGCTTCCTCGGATATTACGAGATAAGATTAATGAAATTGGGCCGGACATAATTCATACTCATAACCTTGGCCCTCTTATTTATGCTGCCATGGCAAGATTTCTTGGCGTTACCATACCAATCTTTCATGGTGAGCATGCTTCCCTGACTTTAACAGATCTACGTTTGCGTAAGAGACTGCAGCGTATATTGCTCTATCGACTTTGCAAAAAAATACACACCGTAGGCGATTCAATGACTCGTCAACTGGATGAATTGAAGCTTTCTCCAACGCCCGTTCTTACTTTACGAAACGGCGTTGATACCGTTCTCTTTCAACCCAATAAAGACAAGGCACAAATCCGGAAGGAGTTGCTAGATCTTTCCGGGGAGCTTTTGCTTGTGGGGGTCTTTGGTCGTTTTGGGCCGTATAAAAGACATGAATTTCTTCTTGAGGCATTTGCTGAAATAGGAGAAAAGTTGCCAAATATACACTTGCTTATTGTCGGTGGTGGTGGAGACCGGGAGCGGGTGGTTCTGGATAAAATACAATGTCATCCTTTGCGATCTAGGATTCATGCTGTGGGTTATCAGACTGACCCCGTTGCATATTACCAGTGCTTGGATTTACTGCTTCTACCCAGCGAAAATGAGGGTCTATCCAACTGTGCCCTAGAGGCAATGGCTTGCGGTGTGCCTGTTCTAACCAACCAAAACTGTGGTTCTGAAGATTTGATTTTGCACGGAGTCGACGGCTTTGTCAGGCCATTAATATCAATCGATAATCTGCTTGAAGGCCTGACAGATATTTTTGCCAAGGATATGCCAACATTAGAAAATGTCAGTGTTATGGCTCGCAAAAAAATAGAGAATGATTTCTCCCTCGACAGTATGGCGAATAGCTATCGCAAGGCCTACCAAGATCTTGCGCTCATGAAATGATGAGTACGTTCTATTACATGCATTTTTAACGGTGTCGATTATCAATAATTCCAAAACCTGAAACCGGTCATGGATTTTGCCGCAACAATCTGCTTTTTGGTTCTCTATTACATTCGGCCTTATGAGCACACGTGGGGTATGATTTATCAGCTCGTGGGTTGGATGAAGCCGATACAAATGGTAACTGTTGTTGGAATAGTCTCCATGTTTCGTCGACCTCTCGGCATTAAAAAATCTGATTTTTTACAGACTCCGCACGATTGGTTCATGCTTATTTTATTTACTCATATCGTGCTTACTGCAGGCGAGTTTGATCGAATTAAATATGCGTT
>JABJCN010000094.1 GCA_018668635.1 Opitutia bacterium | reverse complement strand
CTTGTCAAAAATCTACCGATAGGAACCGGAATCAGTTATGGGCGAACATACAGCCTGAAACGAGACTCCCGCGTTGCAGTGCTTACTGCCGGTTATGGCGATGGCATACCACTGGCACTCAGTAACCGAGGACACGTTTTGATCGGTGATCAACGCTGCCCAATTCTTGGTCGTGTCACGATGGACCAAACTATTGTGGATGCGACAGAAATCAACGGGGTTTCTCCAGGCCAAGTCGTTACACTTATTGGTAAAGAAAAAGGTGAAGGAATATCGTTGTCTGAATTTGCGAAAATCTCTGACAGTATTCCTTATGAAATCCTTTGCTCCATTACCAAACGCGTCCAGCGCATCTATAGATTTGCCGAATAATTGTCATGCCATTTCAAATCACCAAGAAAAACGCACGGACACTTTCATTTATTCTCCTGTTTGTGGGAATTTCCCTGACACTATATATATTGCTTGGCAAATAGGATTTCCATTGCCTCGCAGGATACTGACACTTTTATTGAAACACTTATTCCTGTAACCCTATGCCCAAGATTGTAATAGAGGCCGGACACTCTGAACGCCAGTACTGGAAGGACCTCTGGCACTTCCGTGAATTATTCTATTTTCTGGCATGGAGGGATATTCTGGTGCGCTACAAGCAGACCCTCATTGGCATTGCCTGGGCAGTAATCCGCCCCCTACTGACAATGGCAATCCTTGTTGTTGTCTTTAACAAGCTCGCCAAACTTCCATCAGATGGAACCGCACCCTATCCCATCCTGGTTTTTGCAGCAATGCTCCCATGGCAGTTTTTCTCAACTTCTCTTTCTGAAGCAAGCAATAGTCTGGTTGTAAACTCCAATCTGATATCAAAGGTCTACTTCCCTAGATTGGTCGTCCCGGCCAGTGCGGTCATTACCAGCCTTGTTGACTTCGCCATTTCGCTGGGTCTGCTCGCGGGTCTTATGGTAATATACCAATTTGCCCCAACATGGAAAATTCTGACACTTCCACTCTTCACCTTACTGGCATTTCTGGCTGCGCTCGGGCCGGGGTTACTGATGACTGCGCTCAATGTAAAATACCGTGATGTACGCTATATCATTCCATTCATTGTACAGATTGGACTCTATATCTCCCCAGTTGGATTCAGTAGTAGCATAGTGCCTGAAAAGTGGCGCCTAATCTACTCTCTAAATCCAATGGTCGGCGTCATTGATGGCTTCCGGTGGGCAATTCTTGGTGGCGAAATTTACATGCCCGGCTTCCTCGTTGCCATCGGAACAACAATTGTTTTCCTCTGGCTCGGCCTTAACTACTTCCGGAAGACTGAGCGAACCTTTGCTGATGTAATCTAGACCCAGATAGAGAAATGATCAAGGTCGAGAATCTTTCCAAGCACTACCGCATAAAGTCCGGGTCAAAGCAGGATACCGCACACTCCTACTCAACGCTCCGTGACTCCATGGCGAATGGTATAAAGTCCCTCCTCTCATGGAAAAATAAAACGGCCAGCGAATGGGAGGAATTCTGGGCCGTCAGGGATGTATCATTCGAGGTCAAGCAGGGGGAGGTCGTTGGACTCATCGGACGTAATGGTGCCGGAAAATCAACACTCCTTAAACTCCTAAGTCGTATCACGGAACCATCCAGTGGAAGGATCACTCTTGATGGGAAGGTCGGGAGCCTGCTGGAAGTCGGGACAGGGTTTCATCCCGAGCTTTCCGGCCGAGAAAACATTTTTCTAAATGGTGCGATCCTCGGAATGAAACGTACGGAAATTCAGGCCAAGTTCGATGAAATCGTGGATTTTGCAGGTGTGGAAAAGTTTCTGGAAACGCCTGTAAAGCGTTATTCTAGCGGCATGTATGTTCGGCTTGCCTTCTCGGTGGCAGCACACCTCGAAACTGAAATTCTTCTCGTTGACGAGGTTCTGGCTGTTGGCGACAGCCAGTTCCAGAAAAAATGCCTGCAAAAAATGGAGAATGTCTCGAGCAGTGGAAGGACGGTTATCTTTGTCAGCCACAACATGAGCACCATCCTCTCCCTCTGTTCTCGTTGCATCTTCCTAAAGAACGGGCAACTGGACTTTGATTCCGAGCCTAGAGAAGCTGTCCGAAAATACCTTGAAGAAGCTCAACCAACCACGCATTTCCAGCGAACTTTACAGCGCTCCGGAGATCCGACAATCACCGAGGGTCGCCTGCAAACCAACGAAAAAGAAGGCAGTTACCAAATTGATATCAAGGTAACCATCGAGAGTGACTACGATATCAAAAGCTGTATCAACGTATCCACTCGTGACTCCATGGCCCAACAGGTTGGATTCTCTTCCATAGGCAGTTTCAACAACGAGGAGATGCTCGATATCAAGAAAGGAAAAAATACTTTCTGCTTTCGAATGGACGGAAGCAACCTGGCGGTGGGATCCTACTTCCTGAGCCTTTCGTTAAGTATAACAAATGTACGCTACCTTGACCGTTGTGAGGACTGCTTCTCATTTGATATTGAAAAATCCCCCAGAACCGGTACCCACCGTGTCTTTTCCCAGAATTGGGGTCTTGGATCGGTGGAATTACCCATGTCAAAAATTGATCAACCGGGAACTGAAACATGAGTCGCTTTAACAACCTCTACCAGTTCCTTAAAAAAATCCCGATCCTAGGAATTCCGTTCCGCATCGCCGAGGGACCACTCCGGCAAAAACGCATCGCACAGATCGAGCAAGCCGAGGAACAGGAGCATTGGGAATTCCGCATCGCCAATACCCTGGCCTGCCCGGATAACGAACATATTCTCAGGGTCGATGATGCTGGCTCTGTTCACGGTGACCAGCAGGTCATGCACAACGGTCTGCGCATCGTCCCGGGGTCCTACCACGGGAACAACGTCTCCCTGCAACTTCAAAAGAACAAGGGCGTTCATGAACCGGAGGAGGAACGCGTATTTCAGGAAGTCCTGAAGCACATACCCGAATCAGCGTCCATGTTGGAACTCGGAGCTTACTGGGGGTTCTACAGCATGTGGTTCCAGAAGGAGATTCCCAACGCGACCTGTTACCTCATTGAGCCTGAGGCCGAGCATCTTGAATTCGGAAAAAACAACCTTACGCTGAATGGGATGAAGGGAAACTTCCATCAGGCATTCATCGATGAAAAATCAGGCCAGGCGGATGATGGCACACCAATCATTTGCGTTGATGATTTCATGGAAACCAAAGGCATCAAGCACCTCAATATGCTGCACGCCGACATACAAGGCTTCGAGCGGCGAATGCTTGAAGGTGCCCGCAAGGCTTTCGAGCGAAATGCAATCGACCATGTTTTTGTCTCCACCCACCGCGCCAAGAAATCAGAACACCCCCATATCAATGCCATCCATGATCAATGTATGGAATTCTTTCAGGAATTGGATTTCTTTATCATTGCGGAAACGAACCTTGAAACAACTTATTCATGGGACGGCTTGATCGCAGCGAGACGCAGGGACTTATCCGGACCAGACCAAATTGATATCGCCAAGCGAGCCCCCGGCATTCGAATGCTGTAGAAAAGGATAAGCGACTTATCTCCCCCCTTTTTCCGCTCCGTGTATTGCAACAACAGATGCTGTCATGCCACGGTAGACAACACGTGGAAAACCGGCAGCCAACATCTCATCTGCCAGAGATTGCTTGGTAGGGAAAGACTGGATGGATCCTGCCAGGTAACGATAGGCCCCGGGACGAGCAGTCAATAACATCGAGATCATTGGCATAAAAAGCCTCAGATACAAATAATAAAAAGGCCGAAACCACTGATCCGGTTGAGTAAACTCCAGCACGAAGAGACAACCATGCTCAGGATTAAGGACCCTATACATTTCCTTAAGTCCCCGATGCCGATCCTCGAGATTTCGAAGGCCAAAGGCAATGGTCAGAACATCCACAGACCCGTCTTCCAGTGGCAATTCAAGGCAATCGCCCGAGGCAAATGAAAGGCTCGCACCATACCCGGCACGGGCAGCCTTTTCACGAGCCTGATCCAGCATCGGTTCACAAAAGTCCAATCCCCGCACGTCAACGGAAGAATCAAGGGCATCACGCAAGGCAAGCGCAACATCTCCGCTCCCAGTTGCGAGATCAACAACCATCAGCGGTTTTTGGGCTACCACCTTCTGGACAAGACGTCTGCGCCAACCGGAATCAATCCCAAAGCTCAACGCCCGGTTGGCCAGATCATAGCGACCTGCAATCCCGGCAAACATCCGGTTAACTTTGGAGGCGTCAGGCATAACCTTGGGCATCAAGGCTGTTGGGCCAATTTAATGCACCACATATATTCCGCTGTACATGAAAAGCGACTAGGACAGGCTACTCTTCTTCGCTTTCTTTATCCCGGAAACTGCGAACAACCCATTTCGAGATTTCCTTGTCCGGGTTATCCACAACGGATTTTGTAATCACGAAGCTTTTCTTGTCGG
>JABJCN010000163.1 GCA_018668635.1 Opitutia bacterium | reverse complement strand
TAGCCCTACTCCATGTCATTCTGGATAAATTTCGTCCCATCCACCGCCAACGAATCATCCACGAAACGACATTCCGCTTCCAGCCCAAACTCCTGAAAATTGCCGGCCCAACCTATCTGGATGGGGACTGGCAAAGCCCAAGGTACTTTGAGGACATCGATACTATTATTCGAAATGAAATTATACTCAAGACACCGCTCGGTGAAAAAGATAATGTTGTGGAAAAAGAAATAATCACAGTGCCTGATAGCGTCTCAGTCCACGTCCGGCGCGGTGACCTCGTCTCCAACCCAAGGACGAATCATATGCACGGGACCATCGAGTTGGACTACTATAGGGAAACACTTCTCAAAATGGTGAAAAAACTGAGGAACCCCATCTTCTTCCTTTTTTCAGACGAACCCTCCTGGGCAATTGAACACCTCCCCACTGAAAAACTGGATATACGACCTGTTGATCACAATGGACCGGACAAGGACTACGCTGACCTCCACCTTATGAGCCAATGCCGCCATCATGTTCTTGCAAACAGTACTTTTAGCTGGTGGGCGGCATGGCTTGCCAAAAATCCAGAAAAGATAGTACTATATCCCAAGAACTGGTTCCGGGCCGGTCATCATGACCCTATTGATATTTTCCCAAATTCATGGCACTCGATTGGATAAATGTTAAAACTCTTTGTCATTTTGGATTGTAGTTTATTTAAAAAAATAATTTAGATATTTTACTAACAGCATAAGTAACAAAAGAAATCGAACACCATGCCTTCCGCAGCCATCATCATACTCATCTTGTTCGGCCTTTTTGCACTCGTCATCGTTTTCGTGGTGATCGGCATCTACAACAGGCTGGTAACATTAAAAAACCGGTTTGAGAACGGATTTTCTCAAATTGAAGTGCAACTCCAGAGGCGCTACGACTTGATTCCCAGTCTGGTTGAGACCGTTAAGGGTTACATGAAACACGAGCGTGAAACCCTTGAAGCGGTAATCCAGGCACGGAATCAGGCGGTCAGTGGCCTGCAGGCTGCAGCCGGTGATCCAGGGAATGCGGTAGCCATCAGCCAACTTGCCGGAGCAGAAGGGATGCTTGGAGGTGCACTGGGGAAACTTTTCGCCCTCTCGGAAAGTTATCCTGACCTCAAGGCAAACCAGAATATGGCGAGTTTACAGGAGGAACTGACTTCTACAGAAAACAAGGTTTCCTTTGCCCGGCAGGCCTTCAACGACTCCGTGACCTCCTATAACACATACAAACAAACTTTTCCCCCGGTATTTGTAGCCGGCATGTTCGGACACGGAAATGATGCCAGTCTCTTGGAATTCGAAAGTGAACAAATCAAGGACGCACCGAAAATCTCGTTCTAAAAAAAGGTGATCCCGTATCCCGGTCCGCAAGGTCATGGACTTTTTTGAGCATCAGGATAAGGCCCGCAAGAAAACAGGGTTGTTGGTTCTCTATTTCGCGCTGGCAGTAGTTTGTATTTTCGGGGCCCTGTTCCTTTTGGCTTCCTTTATCTTCTCGAGGGATTCAATTACGAAGACAATAATCTGGGATCCTGCGCTTGCCGGAGTTATTGCGTTTGGAACTGCCACAATTGTTGGATTTGGGACACTTTTTAAAGTGATTAGCCTGGCAGGAGGAGGGAAAGTAGTTGCGGAGGCACTTGGAGGAAAGCTTCTATCTCACCAGACCAAAGACCTTCCGGAAAAACGATTTCTGAATATCGTTGAGGAAATGGCACTAGCTTCAGGCACCCCGGTGCCTCCCTCTTACATCATGGAGGAAAAGGGCATCAATGCTTTTGCCGCAGGTTACTCCCCAGAAAACGCGGTCATCGGGGTGACTCGTGGATGTATCGAGAAACTCAACCGTGAACAACTGCAGGGAGTAGTCGCACACGAATTTAGCCATATCTTCAATGGGGATATGCGACTCAATATTCGGCTGATGGGCATCCTCCATGGCATCCTGCTTCTGGCAGGAATTGGCTACTATCTAATGAGAGTCGGGTCCTTCTCCGGTTCCAGTCGTCGCAATAAGGATAGTGGGAACATCGGAATGGCCCTGCTTGTTGGTGGACTTGGAATGCTTGTCATTGGCTATATCGGGGCTTTTTTTGCCAACCTGATCAAGGCTGCGGTAAGCCGGCAACGTGAATTTCTTGCCGACTCATCAGCCGTCCAGTTTACCCGTAATCCGCAGGGAATCTCCGGGGCATTAAAGCGTATCGGCGGATATTCAGGAGGATCCAAGCTCAAGGCGCCCAATGCAAAGGAATGCAGTCATATGTTCTTTGGTTCCGGGGTCTCCAACCTATTTGCCACACACCCTCCCTTGGGAGAAAGAATCCGCCGTATTGAACCAAAATGGCAAGGTAGCTATCCTGAAACCGACTCAATAACAGAGACTTTTGATTCTGATGAATCCGCTGCAATTTCTGGTTTTTCCGAAAGTAGAGAAGCATCATCCCGGTCGCCAATGCCTCCACCAGTACAGTCTGCAGTGACTGACATTGGCAACCCTAGCGCTGAGCATGTCGACCATGCAAGAGGAGTGATTACCAATATTCCAGAGGAACTTCTCGACCGGGTGCATGAGCCCTTTGGGGCCCGGGCTGTTATTTTCTCACTGCTCGTTGAAACATCGGATGGTCCAATCCGACAGAAACAAGTTCAATACCTGTATAATGAGACTGAATCAGGCACAGCCGAAGAAACATTAAAGTCATCAAATTGTATCGCAAATCTTACTGCTGAAGAAAAGTTCTGCCTGGTTGAACTCGCCTCCCCTGCCCTTGCTCATCTCTCCCTGGTTCAATTTACTAATTTCCAGAGGGGGATCGAGCACCTTTGTTATGCTGATGACCAACTTGACCTTTTCGAATGGAGTCTGCAGAAGCTAATTGACCACGACCTCGGGCAGCACTTCTTGCCGCAACGCCAGCTACACGGCAAGGCATCAATTGGCCTTTTGGCGAATGAATGTAAAGTTATCCTCGCGACACTGTCCCATTATGGGCAGAATGGCGCTGACCCGGAACCTGCCTACAACGCAGGATTTTCTACCCTGAACCTGGAACAATCGTTCACGTTGGAAAAGGCTATGCCAAGCCCAGAAGAATGTGGAATTGAGCAACTTGAAAACTCTGTAGTCAAACTAACCAACCTTGCTCCACAAGCAAAGAAAACTTTCCTCCTCGCCTGTGCAAAAACTATTGCTCATGATCAGGCAACTACAGATATAGAAGCCCAAATCCTACGAGGAGTGGCAGCAGTCCTTAATTGCCCATTACCTCCAATTATCTGATCAAGGATGGCTTGAGGAATCCAAAGAATTGGTGCGAGACTTGAATTCGATACCGTCATTGAAGCCATCACCATCGGTATCTGCCTTGGCAGGATCCGTAGGATAGCCATATTCGAGAAGGTAGCGGTTGGAGGTATTGAAAGGGAAGCCTCGTTTCCAGAGAAAAGATTTATCCGCGCCACCTGACTCAACATAGAGATGCCCTTCATGCTGTCCCGTCCCGGCGACAGGTTCATTAGGCAGCCACCGATTGTAGGACCAACCCTCTCCGGTAATCCATTCCCAACGCTTGGTCGCATCACCACGAGGACGTAGGCCACCGATCCAAAAATCGTACACAAAATCACCTTGGGGAAAGGAGGGTCCAGCTACCTCGTAGGCAGCGGCCCATTCAACTGCTGACATAATTGTGGCAAGATGACCACCTCTGGATTCTGCATCTGTCTTGGCTTCATCCCAAGAAAAGGATCCGGTGATCATCTCGTAACGCAAGTACCCCATTTCAAAGGAATCAGAAAGACCGTCTTTATCACTGTCGGGATCTGAAAGAATTAGAGTTATACCTTTAAGGTTAACACTAAGGTTGATCGGATTATCCGCATACGTGCCAAAGGGCTCCCATGAATCCTGTCGACTATTACCATTCACATCACGGAAGGCCCAGAGATCATAGGTCTTCCCTGTAGCAACACCGGGAAGAACAAAATCTCCGGGTTCCTGCACAGAGGTTCCGCGGGAACCGGTAGTGATGTAAATCTTACCCTGGGGGATCCCCGCGTACACGATCGTTCCCGATACGTTTGCTGCAGGATAAGAACCCGCATCATTGGGATTGGTGCCAGAAAAGATCTCTTCCCCGTCAGGAAATCCGTCTTCGTCAGTATCCGCCTTGATTGGATTCGTTTTATGCTGGGTGATCTCTACCCCATCGTCAATTTTATCTCCATCGGTATCCGCATGGGTTGGTATCGTCTTATAGATTTGAACCTCGTCACCGTCAGCCAATCCATCCCCGTCGGTATCGACCTTGGAAGGATCAGTGAAATACCCAAACTCCAGGAGATAGCGATTGGTATTGTTGAATGGGTTACCCTTCCACCACAGGAAATCCTGAGCTTCTCCTGACTCAATGAAAAGATAACCATCGTGCTGGCCGATGTCAGGCGCAGGCTCCCCTTCTTTCCAACGAGTAGGACCCCATGTCTCGCCGGTGAGCCATTGCCAAGGATTGTCGGGATTCCCTTTTGGGCGAAACCCTCCGACCCAGATATTGTACTGAAAGTTGCCTTGTGGGAAGGACGGGCCAGCCGCTTGTTGGATGGCGGCCCATTCCGCTTCACTTACAATGGAGGCAAGGTGACCGCCACGTGCAACCGCATCATCACGAGCATTTTCCCAAGTAAAGGTATTTCCTTCAATAACCTCGTAGCGAAGATAGCCCATCTCCCATGAGTCAACAAGACGATCACCATCCGAATCCGGGTCATTGAGCGTGATATCAATCCCCTGTACAGTAGCTGTCATGTGAACAGGGTTCCTGGCATAGACACCTGCAGGTTCCCATGAGTCTTGGCGGGTATTGCCATTGACATCACGGAAGGCCCGAAGCTCGTAGGATGTTGCAGTTAAAAGATTACCCAACTGATAGTCTCCCGGCGCAGATATGGAAGTACCACGGGAACCAGTGGTGATATAAATCGTGCCACGGGGAATCCCATCGTAAAGAATGGTTCCAGAAAGGCTACCGGCAGGATAGGATTCCTTGTCAACAGGATCAGTGCCAGCGGCAACTTCCACACCATCGCCAAAGCTGTCCCCATCGGTATCGCTGATAAGAGGAGAGGTATTATATTTATTAATCTCATCACCATCATTCAGTCCATCGCTATCCGTATCGGAAACTAAGGGTTCCGTCTTGTATAGGTTGATCTCCGCACCATCTGATAGACCATCTTCATCGGTGTCGGCCTTTGCGGGATCAGTAAAGTCCCCCAATTCAAGAAGGTAACGGTTCGACGCATTAAAAGGAGTACCTCGTTTCCAGAGGAAACTATTTTCAGCACCACCGGAATCAACATACAGATAGCTATTGTGTTGACCGGAGATCGCAGAAGGTTCATCGGGCATCCAGCGTTGATAAGACCAAGTCTCGCCCGTAATCCATTTCCACGGGTTATCCGGTGCGCCCTTGGAGATCATGCCTCCAATCCAGAGGTCATATCCGGCCCCGGCAGAAGGAAAAGAATCGGCAGCATATCGCATTGCCGCCTCCCATTCGGCCAAGCTGTTGATGGTGGCAAGCTTACCGCCTCGAATAACAGCATCTTCCCGCGCACCTTCCCATGTCAGACTGGACTCTATCACCTGATAGCGCTGATGCCCCATCTCATAGATATCAGTCAACCCATCGGAATCATTGTCAGGATCAACCAAAAGGAGAGTCACGCCAGATATGTCCTGGGAAATTGAAAATGGATTCCCAGCATACTCTCCACGAGGCTCCCATGAATCCTGAACACCATCAATATCGACATCCATAAATGCAGCCAATTTATGGAATTGGGAAGTTGATAATCCAGTCTGGGAAAATTGAAAAGGGACATCAAGAATCTGTTGATTACCGCTGACCACCATATAAACCCGACCCTCCATGGCACCCGCGTAGGTGATCACACCTGAAAGCTGTGCGGAGGGGGTGGAATCCGGATTGGTGGCAATACTACCAGCATCCTGCTCGACCATATCAGAGAAACCATCTCCGTCAGTATCAGGGGCAAGGGGATTGGTCCCAGACTGGTGAACCTCAACCCCGTCTGCGAGGCCATCGCCGTCGGTGTCAGCAAGATTGGGGAGAGTCAGAAAAAACATTCCCTCTTCCCAGTCCGTAAGACCATCATCATCACTGTCCCTCTTTGCGGGGTTCGTATAGTAACCTTTTTCCCAAAGATACCCAGACGCGATACCTGCATTAGAAATGACTTCCCATAATCCGGTTG
>JABJCN010000155.1 GCA_018668635.1 Opitutia bacterium | reverse complement strand
GCCCGATGGCATATCGATTGTGAGCGAGTTTAAGGATTACATTGAACAGAAGCAGGATATTTCCTACGGCACACTTGGCGAGTCCCAGACAGTCAACTATTTCACCAAGCCCACTCCCGGTAATCCCAATACCGGGCCCCAGGGTATCCCTTCAGGGAAGGTGCTTTTCTCGATTGCAGGCGGACTCTTCACTGATTCGTTCCAGGTCGGGTTGACTGCCGTATTTCCGGAGGGCGCGGCCATCCGCTACACACTTGACGGGTCTATTCCCACAGAAAGTTCCATTCTTTATGAGGCACCGATTGATATTGCTTCAACCACGCAAATTCGTGCCCGGACATTTTCTGAAGGTTGCTTACCCGGCCCCATTGAGAAGGATACCTGGATACAGGTCGGGAATGACCTGAAGGACTTTTCCTCCAATCTGCCTGTTATCGTCCTGGATTCACTTGGATTCGATGTGGATGGCGATGGGGCCCGTTCCCGCCGTCAAGGCTACAGCGTGGTTATTGATGTTGCTTCTGAAACCGGCCGTTCCACCCTTCTTGGCACTCCTGATTATGCAGGTAACATGGGATTTAATGTTCGTGGGCAGACCTCGGGGAGCTTTCCCAAGAAGTCTTATCGCATGGAGGTGATCAACGACCTGGGAGAGGATAAATCTGTTTCATTGCTTGGTATGCCGAAAGATGATGACTGGGTTCTTCATTCCCCTTATTCGGACAAGACGCTCATGCGCAATTACCTAACCCACACTTGGTTTGAGCAGATGGGGCGCTATGCTGTTCGTCGCAAGATCGTGGAGGTTTTTGTAAACCAGGATGGGGATGCTGTCACCATGAGTGACTATCGTGGCGTTTCCCTCCTGTTGGAATACATCAAGCGGGATGGTGACCGCGTTGACATTGCCAAGCTTGGCCCGGATGAATTGACGGCACCGGATATTGAGGGGGGGTACCTCTTCAAGAAGGACAAGGGATTGGATGCCAACACAACCTTCCGCACCGCAACGGAGAACCAGGAGCTTGGCTTTGTTTATCCCGGACAACCGGCCGGTGCCCAGATCAATTATCTTAAGGGCTATCTGGATGCTTTCGAGCAGGCTCTTCATGGCGCCAACTTTGCTGACCCGGTTGATGGGTATGCAAAATATATCGACCCCGGATCCTTCATTGATGTCCACATACTTGTCGAGATGCTAAAGCAAATTGATGGTTATCGACTGAGCAGTTACTTCCACAAGGACCGGGGGGGCAAGGTTGTTTCCGGCCCCGTCTGGGACTACAATCTATCCCTTGGTAATGCGGATTATAACGGGGGAGACAATCCAGAGGGTTGGTATCATGAACTGGTTGGTGGCGGCAATTACCCCTGGTATCAGCGTCTTTTTCAGGATCCGGAGTTTACCCTGGCATACTGGGATCGTTGGCATGAATTGCGCCGGGACAAGTTTGCCAATGAAAAACTTCTGGCCCTGATTGAGACAACGACCGTCCTGATGGAGGAATCTCAGGCCCGTAATTTTGACAAGTGGCAGGTTCTGGGCACCAAGCTATGGCCCAATCCATCGGGATGGGATACCCGTGACACCCACCGAAAGGAGGTTGACTGGATGAAGGATTGGCTTCAGCAGCGGATTACATGGATGGATGCCCAATCTTCCACGCCCCCGGTACTGAATCAGCAGGGTGGACAGGTTGCTGATGGATTTCAGCCTTCGATTACACCAATTGACGGTGGGCAGGTCTATTTTACAACGGATGGATCTGATCCACGTCAGCGTGGAGGGACCGTGGCACCAACCGCCAAGGCTCATCCTGAGGTTTCTGTGGCACTACCCGGTGCTGTAGCAACCGTCAGGGCCCGTTCATTAAATAATGGTGTATGGAGTGCACTCAATGAAGCCATATTTATCATTGAGGGTGCCATTGCCACTTCCGACAACCTTGAGCTGACAGAGATTCATTATCACCCGTCAATTGCAACCGAGGCTGAATCTGCTTCCGGTTATACTTCCTCAGACTTTGAATTCCTGGAGATTCATAATTCCAGTGACCAGTCGATAGAGATCAAGGGTGTCACTATTGAACAGGGCAAACCCTTCGACCAGTTGACCCTCGATCCAGGTCTACTTATTGCCGATGCCTACGGAGTCCTTGTTCGAAATCGAGCGGCTTTTCAGGTCCGTTACCCGGATGTACCGGCAGAAAGTATTCTGGGAGAGTGGGGTAGTGGTCGTCTCAGTAATGGCGGTGAAACCATTTGGGTGACCGGTGCGGATGGACAGACTATCCTGGAGGTTTCCTTTCAGGATGGTGATTCGGTTGACCCTCTCAATCTATGGCCAACGGAACCCGATGGACAGGGTCCTTCATTGGTTCCAAGTGGGGCTGGAGCTGATCCCAATGATCCTGCCTGGTGGAAGGCCAGTTCAAAGGTCGGCGGCTCTCCCTGTGAACCAGATACTGTGCTCACTGATCCGTTTGCAGACTGGAAGAGTACTCATTTCAACGCGGAACAACTTGCAGATTCATCTATTTCCGGCGATGATGCTGATCCCGATGGAGATCAACTTTCCAATCAGTCTGAATACATTGCTGGAACTGATCCGCTTGATGCCAATTCCACTTTCCAAGCGAAGCAGGCACAGTTGACTGGTGGTGAGTTTATCATCATTTTGGAAACCGTCCCGGGAAAGATTTACAAGGTCCAGCAGTCCCAGGGGTTGGCTACTTGGACGGATGTTGCCGGAACTACATTTACAGCCGCAAATAACGAAGAAACAATCCGTCTAACTCCCGCATTTGATGATCGTGGGTTCTACCGGGTTCTGGTCGAGTAGAATTGCCTACTTCTCCAGTCGCTTGACCAGTACTGAGGAGCCTGCTCCACAACTGATGATCGATCGCATCAAGTCATCAACCGGGGTATCAATTGGATGCACAAACCTGCCGGGCAAGTGGTAGATGTTTCCGGAGGTCGGATTTGGCCCTGTAGGTACGAAAACTGTGAAACTTCCATCCTCGTGTTCATCCGTCACGAAGGCGGAGACCATGGTTTCATTCCCAAATATCTGGACAAGTGCCGCAGATGAAAAAGGAGATTTTTTGTTCCCGATGAACTGTGCAACTGTCTCCTTAATGATGGAATATCCTGGAGCCTTCATCAGCAACTTGCTGTCTAACATTGAATAAATCCATTTACCAATTCGAGTACGCACAACCATTCCAACCAGAAAACATAGAAGAACCAGTGCTGCGATAACCACGAGATCCGCGACATATGCCGGCAGTGATGCCTGTGTTAATAAGGCTTCAGTCAAGGGTGAAATCATTCCCCTGATCAATTCGAAGACCCAGTTCATTGTAAATAGGAACAGGGCAACAGGCAGTATGATTAGAAGCCCCCCGATAACAGTACTGATGAAAAATTGTTTGATACGGTTCATTATGTTTTCATCGTGAGAGTTTTTGACAGACAGTCAAATCGTAGATTCAAGGGCTTCAAATAGAAGTGGATTTGAATTGGCAGACAGTTAAATTTCAACGAGATTACCTGACTTTCATGAAATCATATCGCGCAGAGTATACCTGGACCGTGGAGCAGTTGATCGATGCAACCTGGATGCATGCCCGGAATTCATCATTCAGGATTTTTGAGCGGGTGGTTTTTTTAATGGGAATTATCTGCCTGGGGTCTGGAATTGCAGTATGGTATAGTGATCTTAAAGGTATGACTGTCCCTTTGTTTATGCTGGGTTTATATGTTCTGTTTCTGCGCAAACCAATCCAGAATTGGCAGATTCGCCGGCAATTCAAGCGGCGGAAGGATAAGGGTATCACGATTTCCTTTGAGTTTGCAGAGGACGAGGTCAAGGTGCAGTCCGCACAGAGCAAGGGGTCTTTCGGTTGGGACCAGTATCCCAAGGCTGTGGAGGGTAAAAAGGGACTTGTCCTTTACCAACCATTCAACCGCTACCATTGGGTTCCCTCATCGGCTTTTGATGACTCAGCTGAATGGGAGGGATTTAGAGAGCTTGCTAAAAAGAAGATTGCGGACTTCAAGATGGGTCGATAGGTTTTGCCCCACAATTTAAAGCCTCGAACGGCTTAAAAAGCTTTTAATAAAATGGGACTCTACAAGCTCATTATTGTTGTTATCCTTTCGGGTTACCTGTTTGTGTTGCTGGTTGGATTGTTCCGGAAGTTTATTCTTCGGGGCTGGTTGAAGCTTTTTGGTTCAAAGGATGCAGTGGTGAGACGCGAAGTTGAACGTCGTTTATTATCCAAAAAACCAACCAAGCCCGGGAAAGTTAAGTAGTATGGTTCCGACTAGCCACAGAAGCTTTTTGGGGATACGGATTTCTGTGCTTTTTGTGTCCTTTATCATCGGCTGTTCCCCTGACTTGGATGAAGGCTCTGAAAACGAGGCAAATACTCCTGGTTTTTTAAGTGAAGATGGACCTCATTTTTCAGAACAGGATGTTCAGGAAATCGTGGATGACCAGGATCGGTTGGATGAGACTGTTTTCCGATTCGAGGTTCAGGCTCAGGAACATGAGCAGACGTTTGTTAACCTTTGGGACCGTCTTCGAAATGGAGAACCATGGGATGTATTGAAGAAATTTCATTTTGAGGAGATTTTACTGGGAAATTTCTCGGGATGGACCCCTCTGGAAATGGGTGTTTCAGGGATGCGAAAGGCGTCCCTTACGGGCAAGGTCAAGAATCTTTCGCATGAAGAATTTTTGCAGGAGATCACGAGACTAGCTGGTTCCGGTTGGGAAATTGTTCAAACGGAGTGGCATCATAGTACTTTTCGGCCTCGTCGCCGTGAGAAGATGGCCCAGTCAGTGGTTGCATTTGAAATTCATGCAGAAAACTTGCGACAAAAAAGACGGGTCATGGTGAGTGGAGAACTGGGCGTTGAATGGACCACTTTTCAGACGTGGGACAAGACTCCTTTCCCCGGCAAATTGACTGTAAGGAAGGCCAAGTTTTCCGAGCAGACCGGTAATCCATTATTTGCATCGATGGCTCATATCGATCCCCGCAAGGTTGCCCCGGAAAATTATCCTCGTGTCAGTCCGGTTTTGGTATATGATCTTAACAACGATGGTCTTCCGGAGGTCGTGATGGCAGGTTGCAACCTTCTTTATTGGAATGCCGGAAAGGGGAACTTCCGTCAGGAACCTTTCCTGAAGGATGTTATAATGCCTTTGCAGGAAGCAGGAATTCTCGCTGACTTTACGGGAGATGGTCGTGTGGATTTCATTTCATCCGGTCAGGAGGAAAGAAAGCTTCGGATGTGGCCGGGGAATAAGGATGGTGGTTTTAGCGAACCTTCCAGTATCTGCTTTGATCCGGAACTGGCCCATCCTCATGTCCTGACCTGTGGGGATATCGATGGAGACGGGGATCTGGATCTTTTTATCGGACAATGGCGCCAGCCATATGAAAAAGGATCCATGCCCACGCCCTACTATGACGCACGGGACGGGCATCCCGACTTCCTGCTTATCAATGAAGGAGGCGGTGTATTTTCTGATGCAACAGGCTCCTCCGGGATGGGGTCCAAGCGCAATCATCGTACTTTCAGCGCATCTTTCACTGACTTGGATGAGGATGGCGACCTTGATTTGCTTACTGTCTCTGATTTTTCCGGGATTGATTTTTTTCAAAATGATGGTGCAGGACGTTTCGCTGATGTTACGGATAAACAGGTTGGACAACGACATGGTTTTGGAATGTCACATATACTTGACGATTTTGATGGGGACGGACTTCAGGATGTCTACATGGTTGGCATGAGTTCAACCACGGCAAGGAGACTGGATCGTCTTGGCATCCGCCGTGAAGGATTTGAACAGCATGATGACATGAGAGGCCCCATGACTTTCGGGAACCGTTTATACCTGAGAAAAGATGATAGGTTCGTGGAACCCGTATTCAGTAATGAACTGGCAAGAACCGGTTGGTCATGGGGGAGTGCATCGGCAGACTTTGATAACGATGGGGATCGTGATATTTACGTTGCCAATGGCCATCTTAGTGGTCGTTCCGCCCGTGATTACTGCACCCGCTTCTGGTGCCATGATGTCTATACCGGCAATTCAAAAGCCAGCCCTGTACTCCATGCCTTTTATTCCTCTATCATGGGGGAAGATGGGTGGAGCATTGGTAACACAGTTTCATGGAATGGATTTGAACACAATCATCTGTTCCTTAACGATGGAGGAAGGAGTTTTCGTAATGTATCCTTTCTCACTGGTTCCGCCTTCGAGTTTGATGCTCGTGCAGTGGTTGCCACTGACTTGGATCTGGATGGGCGCGTAGACCTTCTTGTAGCCAGTTACGATACTCAAACGCATGGGTTTCGGCTTCATATTTTACGTAACCAATGTACTGAACCCGGGAATTGGATAGGTGTGCGTCTAGTGGATGTGCCGGGCCGATCCGTCGTTGGAGCCAAGGTGAAAATCTCTTCGGGAGACAAAAACTGGGCCCGGCAAGTTGTAACCGGGGATTCTTTTACCGCCCAGCATCCCGCCATTTTACATTTTGGCCTCGGTGAATATTCAACGATTGATAGGTTGGAAATTCGTTGGCAGAACGGAAAAGTGACACAGATTGAAAAGCCCGCTCCCCGGCAATATCACCTTGTCGAGGTTCAGGATTGAATTACTTGCTGTTCAATCCACCAACGTATTCATCACGAAGGTTCTTGAGTCGCTTAACGGTTTCCGGGTAATCCCTAGCCAGGTTTTTCATCTCGGAGACATCCTTTTCAAGGTTGGCAAGGAAAAGCTTGTCATCTTTCCCAATGGGCCCCTTGTTCGCGTTATCCTTGGGGTTGCCCAGCAGCTTCCAGGAACCTTCCCTCACAACCCATTGGTTTCCAAGTTGCCAATAGAAGCTCTTGTGCGGGCTTGGTTCATCCTTTGACTTGAGAACACGGGAGATGCTTTTGCCATCCAGGCGACGCTCTGGAAGAGGGACATCACAAATGTCTGCCAGTGTGGGGAGCCAATCACAACCCGTTGTCATTTGGTCACGAACCTCGCCCTTGGCAATTTCAGCGGGCCAGGATATGATCGATGGTACACGAATTCCGCCTTCAAAAAGACAACCCTTCGCTCCTCGGTATGGACCTGCATTGCCCCCTCCTCCAAATGTGCGGCTCTCGGTCGAATGGCCGTGGTCGGATTGCAGAATTATGATGGTGTTGTCCCTCATTCCCTGTTTTTCAAGATGATCAACCACCAGGCCGATTCTTTCGTCCATACTGGAAACGAAGGCGGCATACTTGTTTCGGGGGGAAGGAATGCCCTTGTAGTGTTCGCGCCATTTTTCTGTTCCCTGAAGAGGGTAATGGGGCCAGTTGATTGCCCAGTAGAGAAAGAAAGGCTTTTTACTTTCCTTCGAACGGTCAATGAACGCATTGCACTCCCGGACCATGGAGTCGCCAAAGAAAACACCGTCCTCCCAAATCTCCACTCCATCTCTCCAGAGGTCGTGCCGGTTGGGTGGAACCCAGTAAAAGAAGTGTGAGTAATTGTCGATACAGCCCCCCATGTGACCGAATGACGAGTCAAAACCTTGTCCGTTGGGCATGGTTTCCGGTGTATAGCCAAGGTGCCATTTCCCTACATGTCCTGTTGTGTAACCGGCACCTTTCAACATTTCAGCAATCGTTACTTCCTCCACCGGCAGACCGGGTTTCCCAGGATGTGAGGATACATTTCCCGGAACCCCTGCCCGTTGTGGTAAGCGTCCGGTCAACATTCCGGCTCTTGATGCAGAACAAATGGCGGATGGTGAATACATTTGTGTAAAGCGAATCCCCGTTGCAGCAAGCTTGTCAAAGGTCGGCGTAACTAGATCCTTGGATCCATAACAGTTGGCATCGATTGAGCCCTGGTCATCCGTGTAGATGATAACCACGTTTGGTTTTTGCTTGGACTCCTGTGCTGTTGAGGGCAGGGGACCTCCGGCTATGATGAGACAGGCAAATATTAAAAACGCACTTGGCTTAATATAAATATTAAAACTCATTTTTGACGCAGGTTGGGGATACTGCTTAAGGCGTCAATAAGAGTTTGATAAATTTGTTGGGAGAGGAGAATATTTATAACAATTCCCGAAGTTGCTTTAGGTATTTCGGCATCGCCCTAAACGGGTCTTCAGCAGCTTCGTATTCCAAGACCACATAGCCCCGATAGCTTGTTTTCTTGAGAATTTTTATAAAACGTGAAAGGTCTGCAGGAACCTTGATTCCTGAAGGATTCCGGACGCTTACCTTCAGTTGAACTGTTGCCGCATAGGGTGCTACTTTTTCAAATGCCTGGTATACATCCTTGTCGGCGAAATTTCCCGAATCAAGATTGACAGCAAACCAAGGGGAATTCACACGCTGGACAACTTCCATGAGACGATTTGAATCCATAAGGAAATCATGGTTTTCCAGTGCAAGCATGATTCCTTTTTCACCGGCGTACCTGCAGGCTTTTTCAAGGTTTCGGACAGCATTTTCGATAGCCGTCTTCTCCGGGATTCCCTTTGGTGCCCTCCCGGCAAAGACCCGAATGACCGGGCAGCCTATTGCGTTGTAGTGATCGACCCAGGTGTTGACGTGGGTATGCCACTTTTCGATCTCAGGTCCATCGGGTAGTGTGAATACATTACGTATGGCACCACTGCTAATATCCAGTCCGTGGAGATAAGCGCGACGCTTTAACTCGGCGAGAAAAGGTGGGGTGATTTTCTTGGGAAAGAAGTAGGAGGTGGGCTCCACGGCATCCAGGTCCTGGGTAGCCGCCCAGTCGATGAAGCCCAGCATATCCATGGCGCCCGGTGCTCCCGGTTTGGCCATGAGCTGTTTCCTGAATGAATAAGCTGAAACACTGAGTCTCAGCTTTGGCTTGCCGATACGTTGAATGGGTTCAATTGCAGAAAGGGAACCAGCGGTAAGAACTACTCCGGATTTGGATAAAAACTGTCGCCGATTCATTGGACTAAATAATTTTAAGTTTTGATAGAACCAGATAGATACCAATTATGGTGAAGCAAGCGAAGGAGAGCCAAAGCATGAGGTCCCAGATTTTACCCGATACCAATCGTTTGTCAGTTTTCTTGTAGCGGAAGTACAGGACCGAGGCACCAAGCAGGGGTAGCATCAAGGCTTGCATGACGCCGGATATCAGCACGAGAAGTACAGGTTTTTTGACAAAGATAAAAAACAGCAGGCTAATACCAGCAAAGATTACGTTGCAGATTTTTACACGCTTTTGTCGAGTTGCTTCATCCTTTAGATTATGAAACCCCAATAGACTTGTTACATCGACAAAAAGGCGGGATTGAGCCGCAATAGCCACAAAGAAAGTCGAGAAAAGCACTGCGAAAGCACCGATAAGAAAAATTGTCTGTGCAGATTTTCCAAAAACAGGCTCATACATGACGGATAGAGTACGGATCATTTCAGTCCCTTCAGGGATCATTCCTGTGCGCCCCAGTATAGCCGCTCCGAGAAGGTAGAATGCAATGGTGCAAAAGGTGTATACAATCATCGATAACCAAGCATCAAACTGCATGACTTTCATCCAGCCTTTTGCACGCCCAATCCATGATTCATTATCCTCATTAGGTCCTATGTATTTTCCATACCCTTTCTCCAGGCACCAATAGGGGTATGCTATGAGCTCTGAAGCACCAACACCTATGATTCCAAAGGTCGCAAGAGCTGTTCCCAAAGGTGAACTACCAGAGGATTTTACAGCATCAGATACATCCGGTAAACCGAAGCTCATTCCATTAATGAATTCCTTCATTGTAACTGCCCATTCAGGCTTGGATTGCAAGGCGATTAGATTGAAGATTGTTATAAGCGTGAAAGAGCACACTAGAAAGAGGCAAAACTTCTCAATAAAATTAAAGTTACCCCAGACCAGTAAAACACATGCGACTCCTGTCAGTAAAGTGGCCCAAATTACCGAATCATTCGATCCTGATAATGCCATTTTATCCTGAGATTTAACCAGGCGATCCAGTTCACTTATTTTTAATCTTGTTTCTTCGGTCTTTTCATTTGTCGAAGGCAATCTTCCGTCCTTGTATGCAGACAGCAGATTTTTTGAAACCTGCAAATTCACCTTGTTGTCGAGTACCTCATTGTAAATCTTTCCATCCTCGGTCAGGGGAGCACTGATGGCCAGGGCCTGACCTACACCACCTACAATTCCTCCCTGCTGGGCGAGTGTGGCAACAAACATGACAAACC
Organism: Opitutia bacterium; assembly: GCA_018668635.1. Lineage (GTDB taxonomy): Bacteria > Verrucomicrobiota > Verrucomicrobiia > Opitutales > JABJCN01 > JABJCN01. Next base: position 3,112 of record JABJCN010000155.1, on the reverse strand, counting down.
AGAACCAGATTATGACGTTGCCTCCTTTTATCTTGGGCCCGGGCACTTCGTTGAGCATGGCGAGGGTCGTCTTGCCGGATGAGATGGAGTAGCGGGCCAGTTCAATCTGGGTGAAGACCTTGACAATACATCCCAGCAGGATGAGCCAGAGGAAACTGAAGTTGGCCTCAGCCCCGGTTCGGGTGGTGGCAATGAGTTCACCGGATCCCACAATTGAGCCGGCGAGGATCATTCCCGGGCCGAGATGGACCAGTATGCCCTTTAAATTGGAAGGAGGGGTTTGGATGTCTTTGCCGTTAGTCTTTTCTAGCGCCATGATTCAGCCCATTTGGAGGTTTGGATTTGACTTCGAATTTGCCAGTCACGAATGACGCCCAGTAGGTTGTCACGGATAGCTCTATGTGCAGGGGATTCCCAAAGGTTGTCAAATTCATCAGGATCATCCTGTAGGTTGAAGAGTTGACCGAGCGGCTCGTCAAGGAAATGTACCAGTTTCCATTCACGGGAGCGAACCATTGTCTGGAATTCACCCTCGGTGTAGTTTAGGTCACGAACTTGTTCGGCAAAGACATACTCACGTCCGCTGAAGGTTTTTCCTTCAAGTGCAGACAGAATACTTTCAGCTTCGAGGTTGTCCGGGGTTTTCGCACCAGCCAGCTCGAGGATGGTAGGGCCTACATCCATTAATTGTACCAGCGAATCTATGCGTCCCCCGGCGGGAAACCTTTTGGGAAACCGGGCAATCATGGGAACGCGGGTCACTTGATCGTACATCGTCCATTTCTGGCTGTGACCATGATCGGTCAGGCAGTCTCCATGATCCGAGGTGAAAATGATGACCGTATTGTCCAGTTGTCCCTTATTTTCAAGGGCATCCATAATTTCACCAACCTTGTCGTCAATCATCGTAACGTTGGCCAGGTAGTGGATACGTTGGTCTCGTCTTTCCTTTTCATTTAAATCCAACTTGAAAACAACTGAGTCATGATCGACCTCGGTATTGTGGATGCGCATGCCTTTATAGGATTCAGGCTGGTTCATTAAGTCTTTTTCACGTATTTCCTGTAGTGGAATAACCTTGTCCTGATAGCGTTCCAGATGACCAGGTAATGGATCGTATGGAGGGTGTGGGCCAGGAAATCCGACCTCCAGGAAGAACGGTTTTTCTCCGTCATTATCTTGAATCCATTCGACTGCCCTGTCTCCCACATAATAGTCAGAGTGCGTTTCAGGAGGAAGATCCCAGGTAAAGGCGCCGAGCCGGTCTTTGTAGTCTGGCCGCTTGCGGTACTCGATCCGCTTCTGCTTTTGATGGCCCTCGCGTTGCAGGAACTTGTCCCACTCATCCATGTATTCACCCCCTTCAAGAAATCGATCCTTGTTCTCAACAACGTGCCGTTCATGGAACCCACAGGGTGTCTCGAATGGCCAGGTATGCATCTTGCCGATGTTTGCACAGTGATAACCGGCATCAGCGAGGTTGTTGACCCAGCTTTGAGTCCACGTGTCCGCATTCTTGAGGATACCTGTGGTATGGGGATAGTAACCGGTAAACAGGCTGGCCCTGGATGGCGCGCAGGACGGTGCTGTTACAAAGCAGTTGGTGAAGTGAACCCCTTCGTGAGTGAGTCGATCCAGATTGGGAGTCTCAACATGGGGAAATCCCAGTGCCCCAACGGTGTCATAGCGTTGCTGGTCCGTGATGATGAATACAATGTTGGGCTGGCTCATGAACTCTGGTGAGATGGATGCAGAATTATCACGAATTCTTGTAAACTGTCAATCTGTGGATATTTGTATGTTCATCCCAACAGGATAACTGCCGACCCTGTTTGTTTACTTGATGGCAGATGGTCATTGAATGAAATTTGATGTAGCGGTGCATGCCTTTAATTTTATCTTTTACTTTAATTCCATATTTTACCTAAGCTAGCTTTCTAAACATGAGTTGTAAATCCTTCATGGTCCTTGGTTGCATTGCTTTTTCGACGGCATGGTCCAAACCCGTTCTAGATTTTGATTTCGAGGGGGATAACCTCGGATTCTCCAGCAAGGGAAGGATTATGGATTTGCCCGGGCCGATTGCACCTGAGTATCCGGGGTTTTTAAAGACGAATCGTGCCTTGGGGTTGGATGGAAGTTCCTGGTTGGTTATCAAGGACCCGGGCGAGATTAGTCCTTTAGACTTTGAAAACGGGGATTCCATAACGATAGAGACCTGGGTCTTGCCGGGGCCCATCGGTGAGGGGGACAATGTTTATCTCATTGGAAAGGGCCGTACGAACAACAAGGGCTTTGCGGCCAATAACCAAAACTACGCTTTGCGCCTTCGTGGACAGGGTGGGGAGGGGTGTGTGAGCTTTCTTTTCTTCTCGCGTTCTGAGAAGGATAAGCCTGGAGATTGGCACCGATGGACTTCGGATTACGGGGTTCGCCCCGAAGACGGTTGGTCCCATGTGGCTGTCGCCTATGAGTTTGGAAAGCCGAAGAGCGTCAAGGGGTACGTTAACGGGAAACGGGTTTCCGGTAAGTGGGACATGGGCGGTGCTACGGAGCGTCCACCTGTTGTGGATGATGACGAACTCTGGATTGGCTCGGCATTGGGAGGGAGTCGAAACAATAGCTTCGCCGGCGGTCTCGATGAAGTCGCCATTCACCGAGAGTGCCTGTCTCCTGAGATCATTGCCAAGCGTCATCGTCGCGTATCGCAACCAAAACCTAAGTTTGTTCGCGATGACTGGCCCACGGACAAGGTGCTGGTCGAGGTGGTCGAAGGGTTTTCTCCCGCGAGGGGTTGGCCACGTCCGGACTTGCCGCCAGTCGATAGCTATCGGCAAGACCTCCTTGGCTTCTTTCGAACTACCCACAAGTACGCCGAACCCGGTGTGCGCGTGGATCGTCCGAAGACCTTTCTTCTGCGCGCCTTGGCCAGTATTACTTTGCCTGCAGGTGAACACGAGTGGTTGGTTCGCTCCCGCTGGGCCTCACGCATCTGGGTGGACGACGAGCTTATGGTTTCCGTTCCTCAACCTCGCAAAGGAGGCGGAGCTCATCACAATGTCCCAAGGATACCTGAAGACTGGCCTGCTTATTTACGTTTGACCGGTCCCGG
>JABJCN010000225.1 GCA_018668635.1 Opitutia bacterium | reverse complement strand
ATGGATTTCATGATGTGAATTATTATATGGCTGTCCTTTTGAATAGGTCTCGAAGTGTAAATTGGGAGAGAAATCAGAATTTGAATTTGATGGTGCCCTTGCCGGGCTTGATTTTCCTGCGTGTCTGGAGTTTGTCATCTTCGGGGTTCCCGGCAATCACCGAGTAGGTCGCCTTGGAATCAAATACCTTGGCATTGAAAGAGGTTCCCCTTATGCGACGTGTGTAAATTGTTTCACCGGTCTTCTCGTTGATAACCTGAACCACGGGATCCTTTATCCCACTGAATTGAAGAGTGGGGAGATTTTCCGCGGCTTTTCGGCCATATTGTTCATCAATTCCAATCGTGAGAGGCCATCCGGGAAACTGGTCTTCTTTTCGTGGGTTCCCTGCGTCGAACTGGAGACGCCAGCATTCAAGGGTATAGGTTTGCATTTCAGTATCACAGCGGATGATTCCATAGCCGGATGCCTTGTCATGAAGGGTGTTCTCGATGCCTTTTCGGTTTTTGGAGGCAGGATTGCCCACTGCGTGGACAGTAACGAGGTTGCCGAAGCCTTCCTTATAGTCACCCGTATTGGGAAGATTGGCGGGCGGGCGGTTTATAACTGGTCGGCCCTCGGTATCAGGTTTCCAGGAACGTGGGTAACCGGCGGCAATGCTAGGGACGCAGAAACTGAATCCGGCATCCCGGTGTTTATCAATACCGTGGTGCACGATTGATGCCAGATGCTGGTCGCCTGCATAGTGGAGTGCATATGCCTTGCGCAAGGCGTGAACAGCACGGTTGCGACCGGACTGGGGCCAACCATTGGAATCCATGTCAGCGATCAGGTATTGTTGGTTGCCACCATGGTAGTTGGCCAGGTTACAGAAGATCGTTTGTGACAGAGAAACCTTCAGGTCTGCCCCTCGCCAGTCCTTACCCCATTCCTCGAGGAAATGTAGCTGACGTTTGCCCATGAGATGGAGACCGGGCTTGTCCAGGGCTGCAATATCAATCTTTGGATCCTTGATATGGTCCGGGCGACCGGGCCAGGTATTGACCTTGTCCATCGGACCGTCCTTGAACTTTCTATCCTCAAGGATGGCAAAGCTTACCCGACCGTACAGCATATCCCCATAGTATACATCGATACCCTGCTTGACCGGTGTGGGATCAAAGGCATCCGGATGGTGGCTGTTTTGGCTTCGCTGCACGGTATTTACAAAGTCAGCATGCATGCGATAACCACCCTTTGGATGGTCTTTCATATCAGCAACAGGATTGCCGGCTGCCCCCCAAATGTTGCCCTGGTAAACATCATGGTCATCCGGAAGGCAGAGACTGGGGCGATCCCTCATCAGTTCACGAAATACCCAACCATGCATCATCCATTTGCGGAGATAGTTGACGATGGCAAGGTCGACAGGTTCACGGTGGATTCCATAACCGCCGACCCCTTCGTAAATCTGGTCTCCGGAAAAGAAGAGTACATCGGGATCATGGATGCCAACATTGCGAACGAGGGTTCGGTTTGGAAAAGCCGGATCCGTATGTCCTGTAAAACCTGCTATCACCACAGGGCGCCCTTTTGGTTCCTTTCGGATGGTACCCGTGAAATACTCCATCCTGGTGTCTCCGGATCGGTTGTTGTACTCGTAGGCAATTCGATAGGGTATTTCCCTCGTTGAATCCCAGTTCTCGATTCGGAAGCCTGCCGTCCTTGACTGGGGATGGATCAGGGTCGTGGCAATCGCCTCCCAGCTTTTCCCCTGTCTGGTTTCCAGTCGGGCCTCCGGATTGGCCTTCGCCCCAAGGGGAGGGAACTGGGCTGTCAACTTGAGGGTATTGCGGCTCAGGGTATGCTGTGCGAACAGGATTGGCCCGAATTTCTGGTTGGGCTTCACTGTGATTTTTGATCCTTTGCCCGAAAAGCGATGAAATTGAAAGCGGGCACTTCTACCTTGGAATGATTTGGTTCCCGGTTTCTTCCGTCCAGTTGGATTGGCCAGATGGTTGTTGACCAGTGCAATATTACCATGGAGTCGGTTTGCCGGAATATTCTGCCTCGTAATACTGGAGAGTTCTGATCCGTCTTTGGGGTCATGAGCAGAAAGCACAAGGGTGTAACTCCCTTCAATTACTTTGCCAACAAGGATTAACTCCACATCAGATAGTTGCTTTGGAGTGAGTCCATTGCCTGATTTACCAGGGATTGGAAGATCAATGAATAGATCGCCTCCTGTCGTGATGCCTGCGTTGATTCCGTTACCCTTGAACACCCGATGTAGGTAATCGTTCATCTCGGTCTGGATGCCGATTCGGAACCCTGCTGTGCCACCCTGCTTTCCTGTTTGCGGGAGGCCCAGTCGAAGTTTTAGTGAGAAATCACCCTCCATTGTTCCCAGTTGTGCAATTAGTGAGTGCACGTTGCGATTGCCACCGGAGCGGATACACTCAAGAACCCCATTTTTTACCTGCCAGTCCTCCATTGGGTTGGCCCAGAAGTCTTCACCAACCCAGATACGGTTATGGGCTTTGTGCCAGTTACTTGAAAATTCACCGGCATTGGAAAATGTCACGGCAAGAAATAACTGACAGATTGGCCATGCGATGCGGGAGATGAATCTGGATTGGTCCTTCATGTTTTTTACGTTCAATTTTTCTGTTGCGGGCTATCTTTTCTCTGATTTAAATTTTATTCATGCCCTTTTACGAATTCACCTGTCAGGATTGCAAGAAGGATAGCGAGATACTTGTTCGGTCCATGGATTGGAGTGACACGCCTTGTCCCCACTGCCATTCAGTTAAACTGCAAAAGAAGCTCTCTGTTTTTGCCACCGTTGGATCACAGGATTCCAGTGTGGCAGACTTGCCTCCCTGTTCCGGTGTACCCACTTCCTGTGGCCGTTGTTCAATTGATTGAATCATCTGGAAATCAATGGATTTTAAATTAAATCGTAACCTTTTTCGAATTTCCGCTAATAATAAATATGTTGCACGCCTGCACACAGTTAAGTATAAATTAGCATTATGTTATTAAGATTCCCCTGTCTCATGAAGCAAAAGACCCCTGCTTGTGATACTCGCTGGTCCTTTCCTTTACCTCCAAAAGCTTCCGGGCATAGCGTTGAATTTGCAAGGAAAGTGTTATCAGATTTCGCTATTGGATTGTGTCTGCATGTGTCGATGCTCGTAGCCGTTTTTGTTGCATTTACCATTTCCGCCCATCAAATCATTGCCGCTGACTTCTATTTGGATGATGTCACACCCAATCTTTGGCTGGATGCGGGTGTCGGTGTTTCGGGGACCACATGGACCGACCAATCCGGCAATGAAAATAATGCCACCAGTCAAGGCTCGCCCACTTTGGTGGAGGACGTACTGAATGGGAAGTCCGTAATGAGATATAGTGGTGCCAACGGCGAATTCCACAGTTTTGCCAACATGAACAATATCCGAACTGTGTTCTGGGTGTTGAAAGCCACCGATGGCGGAGGCTACAGTTCATTGTTGGGGGACAACAACCAATACCATTTTCATCCCGATGGCAGCAGGTTCTGGTCTTCCGCTCACACCAATGGAAACGTTATGAACGGTGCTCTGCGGCAGAATGGCCTATCGAAAACCGGTCACATCGACAGCAAACCTTCCACCTACGCGGTTCTCTCATTTCTTACAGCAGGTAACGTTGAAGCCTCTAATTTCTTCAGTGACCGCAATATTGGTGGACGGAACTTCAAGGGGGACTTGGCTGAACTTGCTATCTTTGATGTCGCATTGACTGACTCGCAAATAGCAGAAATTGAAGGCAACCTTGCATGGAAATATAGTCTGCAGGACAATCTTGCCACAGATCATGCATGGAAGTACAATGACCCGGCCAATCCGGCTCGTGCAACCATCACCATCACAGGTGATCTTGAGCCTCCATTTGATGTTGCCCCCGTGCCTGTTTCAGTTACTTTCAGTTTTGAAGGCGAGAACACGGTCGTTACCGGTTTTGACCAAGATGATGTTATCGTGACCGGTGCCGATCTGAGCAACTTTTCCGGCTCCGGCCATACCTACACATTCATTGTTACTCCGACAGCAGAAGCAGGGCAGATCACTGTTTCGATACCAGACGGCTCCGCCACTGATGGGACTCATGACTCTTTCGCCGGATTTATGGTCGTCGACTATGCCAGGTTTTTCAGCGTCACACGAATGAACGACTTGGTGGGTTGGTGGAGCTTCGATGATGATACAGCGAATGACAAGTCTGGCAATGACCACCATGGTGTGGCTTCTGCAACGGATATCTATTCCGAGGAGACTGCGTTTGGTCGCGGCAAGTCGATCAACCTGAATGGAGACAAGTACATCACAGTTAGTGATGGTGGGGACCAGTCGACCTTTGACGGCGGTTCTTTGTTCAGTATTTCTTTTTGGACCAAGGGATGGCCGGATAATGGCTGGGATCCTTTTATATCAAAACGTGGGGAGGGAGGCCAGGGGTGGCAGGTGCGTCGTCGTCAAAATTCCGCAGACCAGATTGCCTTTACTCTCCGGGGGCCCGGTAATGATGACTGGTCCCCAGCCCGGAATATCAATGATGGCCAGTGGCATCATCTTGTCGCAACCTGGGGAGGTGGGAAGCGCGTGCTATATGTGGACGGGGACCAGATTGGTTCTGAGAATCGTGGCGGAAACGTCAATCCTACTGGATCTCAACTTGTGTTCGGTGGTCGCGATAATTCAGGCAATGCCGGAAATCCTCCTCAAATTGGGTGGCAACCCAATGTGTGGCTCGATGATATTCGTTTTTATCGTGCATCACTCACGGCAGAAGACGTGGGTTCAATTTACAACAACGGAGAAGGGGACTTCAATGACACGCCTACCTTAACCCTTGCCGGCGAAGCCCACTTAAGGGTTCCTGTGAGCACGGATTTTGTGGACCCCGGTGCAACTGCCACTGACACGGAGGATGGCGACCTGGACGACATTTCAGTTATCACCCTTGGCGATGGGGATACTGTGGATACAAGCCGGGTCGGTGATTGGAAACTATTCTATACTGTCGAGGATTCAGCAGGATCAAGTGCCTCGGTCACAAGAACCATCCGTATTTTTGATCCCGAGGCACCGGTTCTAACCCTTAACGGAAATGCTGAGATTCTACATGAGGCTGCGACCCAATACAATGATGCCGGAGCCACCGTGGTTGATCAGGATGGCAACGCCCTGGATGCGGGCAAGATCGATGTGAGTGGGCTTCCACCGGAGGAAGTCCCGTCAGAAGACTTTGTGGTAACCTACAATTTCAAGGATGATCAGGATCGGGTCGCAGAAACCATAACCCGTACGGTCAAGGTCGTTGATACCACAAAGCCACTTCTGACAATCGAAGGCGATGAGGTTGTGCACCATCAGGTCGGTGCCATCTATTTGGACAAGGGCGCGACCGCAACAGATACGCTGGATGGCGAACTTGTTGTGATGGATTCACTATTTACCCCCAACCAGCTTGACCTCTCCGGATGGTTGGTCGGTGGTCGGAGCGATGGCCTTGTCGACCTGGATGAGAATGGAGGTATCCTTACCCTAAGTCCTGTCGGGAGCACATTGTTTAATGATCAGGTTTATTTTAATGGAGACGCCAGTTTTCGATCGGCACTTCACCAAATCAATCGCAATGATGATTTTCAGATCGTTGTCAGTGGCTATTTTCAAGCCCTGTCCGCTGGAGAATATGAATTTGGCACAGAGGTGCCGGACGATCGCTCCTCATTCTGGATCGACCTTGACGGGGATGGAGTCTTTTCCACTGATGGATTAAAAGGCAACGAAAGAACTACACAGGCTGATGCCAGAGGCGGATACTCCACCGTGTCCCTTGATCCGGGGTTCTACAAGGTGGCAATTGCGTATTCCGAACACGCAGGTAATGCACGAATTGATGCCCGATATCGTTCCTTGGTCATTTCGGATGAACCCATGGAGCCAACCCTGTGGCTGGATGCCAGCAATACCGAGACCCTCTCCATTGAGGGGGGGAAGGTCTCCATCTGGAAGGGTGCCGGCGAGGGTCAGGTCGAGGTCACGCAGGGCGTTGACGATTCCCGTCCTGTTGTCGGCCCGGAAATAAACGGAAGAAACACCATCACGTTCGACGGCAACGATTTCCTTGATGGACCGGCTGTCCTCAATGAAGGGGATGATACCTACACCTACATCGCTCTTTGGCGTCCCCACCGCAATGCTGTGCAGACCATCTACGAACAAGCCGCCGATGGCAACGGTCGTCGTTCATCAATCCTTCATGTAAATACTCACTATGGCTTTAATGGTCAGGGTAATGATGCGCACAACCTTTTTCCTGTTGTGCCCAACGAGTGGCGACTCACCGGCTTGATCCTCAATGGCGCCGACACCCAGAATATCGTTATCATTGATAATGGCTCCGCACCCAAGACAGCAAACCTCAATATCAACAATTTAAATGTTGGCACCGATCGCATTCGAGTTGCCGGCAAGGCCACGAATAATGGTGAGTGGTTACAAGGTGAAATCGCTGAACTCCGTATCTTTGACTCGGCGCTTTCCAGTAGGGACCTGACCCATCACATGAAGGATATCAAGGAGCGCTGGGCACTGGATAATATTACTATTACGGAACCCACCCTGCCTCCACCGGGGAGAGACCCCATCCACCCTGGAGATCCGGCCCAGGCAGGTCAATGGGGTACCGGCAATCCCGTAAATATCTATCAGGAAGGTACGTATACCATCAACTACACGGCGACTGATGCCGTCGGTAACATCGGGACGGCCCAGCGAACTGTCATTGTTGAGTACATTCCCGGAGCCCCTATAATTACCCTGAAGGGAGATGCCATATCTACACACGAGGGCGGGACTGCCTTTGTGGATCCCGGTGCCCGGCTCCGCGATTCCCAGGGTGTACCTCTTGATCATTCCCAGATCGTT
>JABJCN010000043.1 GCA_018668635.1 Opitutia bacterium | reverse complement strand
ATGTTAATCCTAAAAACTGGGAAACCAAGTGCCGGGCACTACTGAAAGGAGGAGCTGGGGTTGTGCAACTACGGGCGAAGAAGGAGTCTCACGACGAACGCCGGAAACTGCTTGAGCGAATTCTGCCACTATTTGACGGGGGAAATGTCCCTCTTGTTATAAATGACGATCTTGAATTGGCAGTGGCCTTTCCGGGGATTGGACTTCATGTTGGCCAGGAGGATGTTTGTCCAAGAGATGCACGCGACCGTATCGGACCGAATGTGATTCTTGGCCTTTCCACCCATTCGCAGGAGCAGGCAAAGGACGCCATCGCGATGACAGGAGTACTTGACTACTTTGCGGTCGGACCGGTTTTTCCGACGGGGACAAAGCCGGACTACGAGGCGGTGGGCTTGAAACTTATCCGGCAGGTCCGGGCCATGAGTCCACCGATCCCATTTTTCTGCATCGGGGGGATTGGACTGGATAATGCCTCAGAGGTTCGTGAGGCAGGGGCCGATGGTCTGGTTGCTGTTTCCGCAGTCCTGTGTGCAGATGATACCGTGGCGGCAGTCCGTGCAATCGCCTAGTCCCTTGAATCGTCCTTTGGGGAAATTGTTGGCGGGATAATGGGGCTTTCTGTCCCCAGAATACCTTCGGGGTTGGAACTGTTTCTGGCATCGAACCCTGCCACGGTGAATTCTATGTCTCCGATCTGTCCCTTGCCCAGATGTTTTGAGAGGGTCTCCTCAATGCGTTTTCTTAATTCCTCCTGAATTTTTTCCCGATCAGAGTCCGCCGCAATGGAGAACTCAACATGCGGACACACCCGATTTTCTCCATCGATCACGATTCGAGTCTTTGGACTTTCAATTTGAGGATAACTTCCGCATGCCATTCTAAGAAGGTCCTCCAACCCGGTGACGGATATTTTTACGCGCAGAGATTCATCCGAGCTAGTGACTGTCAAGGTACGTTTGCTTCGCCGGCCAATAGCCCAAAATATAACGATTCCCAGTAAGATTAGTCCAGCCAGCCAAAGGTACTGGGGTTTTAAATTCTCCCAAAAATTTACTGCCTGAGAGAGAATGGGAGTCATTGTTCGCTCAGGGATATTCTTTTAATTGGTCGCAACAGGATTCTCCCAGTTTGTTTCTTTGGGTTGGTCTTCCTCTGTTTCGACGCCTTCAATGACCACATCAATTTTACTGACAGGACTACTGGTCATTTTATCGATCTGGTCGCTAATACGACGTTGGATTTCCTGAGCGGTCTTGCCCATTTCAACGCCAAACTTCATAATCACGTGTACTTCTATAACGTAACCATTCTCATTTTCGCTGATACGTACACCTTTGCTTGAACTTTTATTTGGAATAAGGTCTGAAAATGAAAACCCGCCTCCTACAGAATGAACCCCCGGTACTTCGACACAGGAAAGGTGTACAATGCGTGCAATTACATCATGGTTAATTTTGACCTCACCCAAGGAGTTTGTGTCAGCAGTTACTGTCGGGATTGCCTGATTGGATGCGGTGTTCTTCATGATTATTTTTAATTTGTTTATTTAAATTATCAGCTAAAGGTAATTTCGCAACGTTTATCCAACTTCCCTTATGTTGAATATTTAAGCCTTAGGGGTAAACATCTCATTGGGAGTTCTGGCAAGGAAGTCTTCAACGTAGCGTGTTGTCGCTTTGCCCGCACGGAAAACAGGATCCTTGATAATGGCTCTGCAAAAAGGAATATTATTACGAAGATTCTTTCCTCGAATGATGTATTCCCCCAAGGCACGTTCCATGCGGTCCAAGGCGAGTGAGCGGTTACGGCCAAAAGTAATGAGTTTGCTAATCATGCTATCGTAGTGGGGGGAGATTTTATATCCCGAATATACATGGGAATCAACGCGTACTCCATGGCCCCCGGGTGCGAAATATAACTCAATTTCACCAGGACTAGGAAGGAAGTTGTTGACCGGGTCCTCAGCACAAATTCTGCACTCTATCGAGTGCCGCTGAAACTTGATACTTCTTTGATCAAAGGCCAGTTTCTCATTGGCTGCTATTGTCAACTGCTCCTTGACCAAGTCTATGCCTGTGACCTCCTCGGTTACACCATGCTCAACCTGAATCCTCGTATTCATTTCAATGAAATAAAAGTTTTTCTTGGAATCGACAAGAAACTCGACAGTTCCTGCATTCTGGTACTCTGCCGCTTGTGCCGCCTTGACCGCAGCTCTTCCCATTGTTTTGCGCATTTCTGGGGAAAGGAAAGGGGAAGGGGCCTCTTCAATGATTTTCTGGTGCCGACGTTGTACTGAACAGTCTCGCTCGCCTAGATGTACTATCTTTCCGTGTTGGTCTGCAAGAATTTGAAACTCAATGTGTCTTGGGGAATCGATGAACTTTTCAATGTAGAGTTGGCCATTACCAAAGGCTTTTTCGGCTTCATTTTTTGCAGTCTCAAATGATTTTCCAAAAGCGGCAGCATTGTGTGCTACGCGCATGCCTCGCCCTCCGCCTCCCGCAACAGCTTTTATGATAACAGGAAAGCCAATCGACTTGGCGACCCTCAATCCCTCATTCTCACTTTCTACCGGACCATCACTACCGGGAACCATTGGCACCTTAAATTTATTGACGGTTTCTCTCGCCACTGCCTTGTCGCCCATCTGGCGGATTGTGGCGGACTTGGGCCCTATAAATTTAATGTTACAACGTTCACATTGTTCCGCAAACTCTGCATTTTCTGAAAGAAAGCCATATCCTGGGTGAATTGCATCAACATTCGCAATTTCCGCTGCAGAAAGAATACGGTCAGCCTTTAGATAGCTTTCTTGGCTTGAGGCAGGTCCGATACAGATGGCTTCGTCAGCCAATTGAACTGGCAATGAATCTTCGTCGGCATCAGAATAGACTGCTACAGACTTCATGCCCAGCTCTCGGCAGGCACGAATAATCCGGAGGGCAATCTCCCCCCTGTTGGCAATGAGGACTTTTCGGATCATGCGCCGGGTGGCTTAGGTCAGTGCGATCTTAAAGAGGGGCTGGCCGTATTCCACTCCGTTGGCATTTTCCACAAGAATTTCGGCAATAGTTCCTGTACAGTCCGCATGAAGCTCGTTCATGACCTTCATGGCCTCGACGATACAAACAATCGACTTCTCGTTTACTTTTTGCCCCACTTCCACGAAGTTATCTGTATCCGGACTCGGTGCACGGTAGAAAGTGCCGACCATTGGCGCATTGATATATTGAAATTTACCATCTTCTTCTTGAGGAATCGGCTTTTCTTCAACTTGTGCCGATGGGTTGGTGGGCAGGGCGACAGAAGATGCTTCTGTTATTACAGGAGCTGTTCCTTTGCAGAGTTTTAAGCGGAAGGAGTTTTGCTCGATTTCAAATTCCGAAAGATTGGAATTTTCTACCAGTGCGATGATTTTTTTAATTTGTGGTAAATCCAGCGTGTTTACCTTCTTTTCTTGCATGCTAGAAACGGGTTTGCGGTTGAAAGATTTGGGTTGCCCAACTTCTCTAAAAAATATCTTAGCATTAAAGAATGGTTGATTTGCTCAGGGAATCAAGGTTGGAGTTAACCCAATTAATAATTAGGTGATCTTTTCTTCAAGTCATATGCCTCATAAACCGAGAAACTTTTACTTTGGTCTATTGTTCTGCATACCAATAATGGTACTATTCACTGGTTTCGTTAATACCGAAACATCTCAAGGGTTAGGTGATTGGTTGAAGGGCTGGTGGGGGTGGTTGCACACAAATTCGCAGGAGCATGCTTTTTTTCTCCTTGTTGCGATTGCAATTCTTCCCGGGCTTGGCGTGCCTTCCAGCCCCTTTCTGATTCTCTGTGGAGCGTTGATCGAGAAAACCGGCTCTATGCCTGTTGCCTGTCTTCTCACTGCTTCAGCTCTTTGGGTAAACGTATTGTGGACCTTCCTTTTTGCTGCTTATCCAGGTCGCAGTCTTGTCAAAAAATTTCTTGAACGTTTTTCAAAAAAATTACCCGATTTGCCTCAGTCACAGGGGATTCGCTTGGCTATTATACTTCGTGTGACGCCAGGCGTACCTCTTACCGTGCAGAACTATTTACTAGGAGTTAGCGGAATCTCTCTAAAGAATTATTTACTGGTCAGCTTGCCGGTCATGTCTCTTTGGGCGGTGGGATTTGTTGTTTTTGGCGATGGACTCTTGAAGGGAAATGCCAAACTAATTATTGTTGGAGTTGGTTTGCTCATTGGGTTGGCCCTTGTGGCACGAATGATTTCAAAGCGGTATGGAGTTTCAAAATAATAACTGCTCACCAAGTGGTGCAGGCGAACAGATTCTAACTGTTACCCAGCTTACCCGTCAAATTAAGCAACTTCTTCAGCAACAAGTTGGCACTTGTTGGATTCGAGGTGAAATATCCAATTTACGCAGTGTCGCCAGTGGCCATCATTATTTTACGCTCAAGGATTCTGATGCTCAACTTTCTGCTGTTGCTTTCCGGGGCAATGCTGGTGGGTTTCTACCTGTACTTCAGGAAGGGCGACAGGTCTTAGCTTTTGGCGATGTTACTGTCTATGAAGCGCGAGGAAACTATCAGTTAATTGTTCGTCAAATGATGGACGATGGTGTTGGCCGCATCCAGCAGGAATTTGAACGACTGAAACGCAAGCTCTCTGCAGAAGGCCTTTTTGATAAAGATCGGAAGCAAACACTCCCTCCTGTCCCTGCCAGAATTGCCTTTCTCACTTCACCTACTGGTGCAGCAATCCAGGATTTTCGCAGCAACCTTCTAGATAAGGGCTGGACTGGAGAAATATATGTAATTCCTGCCATCGTTCAGGGAGCCGATGCGCCCTCTAGCTTACTTGCTGGTCTGGCAGTTGCCGAGGAGATTCCAGGTCTGGAACTTCTTGTTCTCGGTCGAGGTGGTGGCAGTCTGGAGGATTTGGCATGTTTCAATGATGAAAAGCTGGTTCGTGCAGTTGCTGATTTTCCTCTTCCGATCATTTCTGCCGTTGGACACGAGATTGATTTTGTTCTGACAGATTTTGCCGCCGATTTTCGGGCAGAAACTCCCACTTCTGCGGCAAGCCAGATCTTTCAGAGTTTTCTTGATTTTCAACAACGTACTCAAAATGCATATAACCGGCTTTTGCAGATTACAGGTCAGGAAATTTCCGCTCGTTGGCGTGAACATCATCATCTTCTACAACGCCTACATTCACTCAGGCCTCAACGGCTTATTGAGAGTTCCGCCCAGCGTTTAGATGAAATGACTGCTCGTTTTCTTTCAATTTTTCAGCGCTCGGTTCAGGATAAACAAAGGCACCTGCAAGAAGGGTTTAGGCAATTGTGTCATTATTCCCCCGCCGGAATTTTGCCGCTTTTGCAAGCGCGGGTTCAGCACGCCAGCGATCGTCTCAATATCAGAGTCACCCACCAGTTTGAAAGCTATTACAATCAGTTTGATGCACTGAAGACTCGCCTAGAAACGGCGAGTCTGTCCCGAACCCTTGCCCGTGGGTTTTCCATTGCAATGAATGCCGAAGGCATGGTTGTCACCCGTGCTTCCAGCCTTGCCCCTGGTGATCTTCTTTGTACCCGATTTATTGATGGTGAAGTTACCTCTAGAATGGAATAATTACCTTCCTGCTTGATTTTGCCTTTTAGATTCTTCAATTAATTTAATTTTCATTTATAGAACATGACCAATATCAAAACACCTGATCACTATGAGGAGCGTATTCGGCGAAACCTTCGCAATTGCCTTACCGAAACCACATGTCCTCGTGGAGAAAAATATCACGGCAAGGTCCGTGACCGCTATGATATAGGAAACCAATTACTCCTAATCACCACCGATCGGCAAAGTGCCTTTGACCGTGTTCTTGCATCCATTCCTTTCAAGGGGCAGGTTCTCAACCTTACCAGTGCCTGGTGGTTTGAGAATACAAAGCACATCGTGAATAACCATGTTATCGAGGTTGCCGACCCTAATGTTATTACCGCCCGCAAGTGCAAAGTACTTCCGATCGAATTTGTTGTGCGTGGCTATATCACTGGTTCTACGAGTACCTCTCTTTGGACTGTTTACAAGGAGGGTTCCCGTAATTATTGTGGCAATCCTCTTCCTGAGGGCCTCTTAAAAAACCAGAAACTTGAAAAAAACCTTCTCACTCCGACCACCAAAGAGGAGGATCACGACCGTCCGATTACTCCCGAGGCGATCGTCTCGGAGAACTGGCTTACACAGGAAGAGTGGGACGAGGCCAGTAATTACGCAATGGCACTTTTCGAGCATGGGCAGAGAGTTGCGGCCGAGAATGGCCTTATCCTTGTCGATACCAAATACGAGTTCGGTCGAGCTGAGGATGGACGCATCCTCCTCATCGATGAAATCCATACGCCTGATTCCAGTCGTTTCTGGATCGCAGATTCCTATCAAAAACGTTTTGAAAAAGGAGAAAACCCCGAAAACGTTGACAAGGAATTTCTTCGCCTCTGGTTCAAGGAGCATTGTGATCCTTACAATGACAAGACTCTCCCGGATGCCCCCGAAGACCTCGTGGTTGAACTTTCCCGTCGATATATATTTCTCTACGAGAAAATAACTGGACAGTCCTTCCCATTTCCACCTGAAGACCAGCCTGTATCTGAACGAATCACAAACAATATCCAAAAGTATTTATGAAAGCTGTAATCATTATGGGATCTGCCTCAGACGAGGCTCACGCAAAGAAGATCACTGACGGCTTAGACTCCCACGGCATTGCCTGGGAGCAACACGTCGCTTCTGCTCACAAGCAACCTCGCAAGGTCCTTGAAATCTTGGAGGTCAATAAAAACGCGGAATGCATCGTTTACATCACGATAGCTGGCCGATCCAATGCTCTTTCTGGTTTTGTTGCGGCGAATTCCACCTGGCCGACCTTTGGATGCCCGCCTTTCTCTGACAAGGCCGATATGCTTGTTAATGTACACTCCACACTGCAGATGCCCAGCCAAACACCGGTTCTTACAGTTTTAGACCCCGGTAACTGTGCTCTTGCAGTCAAGCGTATTGCTGACCTCGTTGGTTGAGAATATAGATTTCAGGCTAGGGGCTGAAAACAATCTGCCTTAGATCTAGTCGAAATACTTTCGCATCAGCACTACCCTAAACCCAATCCATGAGTTGCTAGTGTCTGGTGTTGCTCGGTTGCGGTAAGCTGCTCTGCATCGGTCCGAGATATCCGTGTAGGTGCCACCGCGGAATATCTTGAATGCCGATCCTTTCTTGGTGATTGGATCTACGCTGCCATCATCTGGGTACGCCTTTCCATACCAGTCGAAGCACCATTCACCAACATTTCCATGTAGGTCATGAATTCCCCAGGGATTCGGCTTTTTTGTTCCAATAGTCTTTGGGCTTCCGTCACTGTTGTCTGAGAACCAACCATATTGCGGGAGCTCTTCAGCCCCATTTCCAAAATTAAACACCGTTGTTGTATCGGCCCTGCAGGCATATTCCCATTGGGCTTCTGTAGGCAGGTTGAAGCCCCATTTATCCGGCATCCGATTCATGGAATTTTCGCGATCCGTTAGAGTTTCGCAAAATTCCATAGCATCCTCCCAGTTGACTTTATGGACTGGCATTTGAGGGTCCTTGAATGTGCTAGGGTTTCCCCCCGTAATTGTCTCAAATTGAGTTTGAGTCACCTCGAATTGTCCGATCCAAAATCCTCGGGAAATAATTACTTGGTGCAAATCCTCTTCTTCATAGCGATGCCCCGGTTCAGACTTTGGACTACCCATGACAAATTTTCCTGACGGTATCCATATCATCTTTAAATCAAGGTCCGGGACTGTGTAATGCTTGCCTTCAGGTAGGATGCCTTGGGTTTCTTCCTTTTGAGGATCATTGGGTGTATCAGGGGCTTTCGGGTTTTTTTTCCCCGGACAGCCCCCAAAGGCTAGGGCTAGAACCAACATAACAGGAAAATAGTAACGCTCTAACTTCATCATCATATGTTGCCGCCTTTCTCCACCTGCATCAACGGCAAAGATTTCTTGATTGGGCAGTTGTTTATTACAATCATCTGAGGAATTTTTCTTTTACCTTCTTGAGCCTCGTATATTGCATCTTGGGTAAAATTGGAAATAAGAAATTCACAAAATAATTTCTTGAGGACACCTATTTTAAACACTCTTAACTTTGCCATGAGTCAAAGCAGAGGCATTCATGTAGGTGATTTAGTTATCAATTACCTATTCTAGACTATGTGGTGCCCGAGGGGGGACTTGAACCCCCACGGCCTTTCGGCCACTGGATCCTAAATCCAGCGTGTCTACCAATTCCACCACCCGGGCATGGTTTATTTCATGGAATCATCTAAAGAGTTTCCATCAAGCCTTTTATTGCGGAATGATTTCCATTTTGAGAGAGTCGGCGTCAACACTGAAGCGAACTTTATTTCCCTCGGCAAGGTCACCTTCAATAATGGAGCGAGCCAGCCGGGTCTCCACTTGTTTTTGCAGGAATCGCTTCAGTGGACGCGCCCCATAGACGGGATCATATCCTTTTTCACCAATCCATTCCTTTGCGCCGTTGACGAACTCGATGGATATTTCACGATCGGTCATCCGTCTATTTAGATCATTGGATAAGAGTCCAACAATTTTGGTGATTTCTTCCAGTGATAATGGTTTAAAGAGGATGGTGTCATCGATCCGGTTGAGGAACTCGGGACGAAATGATGATCGCAATTCCGTGAATACGACTTCCTTGACACTTTCTGGGATAGTATTCCCGTTAACACCTTCCTGCAGAATCACACTACCGATGTTCGATGTAAGGATAATCACGGTGTTTTTAAAGTCCACGGTTCGCCCGTGGGAGTCTGTTACACGGCCATCATCCAGTATCTGGAGCAGAATATTGAAGACATCGGGATGTGCCTTTTCAATTTCATCAAACAGGATCACAGAATAAGGTTTGCGCCGGACAGCTTCCGTCAGTTGACCGCCATCCTCGAAGCCGACATATCCGGGAGGTGCGCCTATGAGCCTGGCCACTGAATGTTTCTCCATGTACTCTGACATGTCGATACGAGTCAGGTTCTGCTCGGAATCAAAGAGGGTTGTGGCAAGGGTTTTAGCTAGCTCGGTCTTACCCACCCCAGTGGGTCCAAGAAAGAGGAAACTACCAATTGGACGGTTCGGGTCCTTGATGCCGGCTCGAGCTCGCAGTATTGCTTCAGCTGTACTGACAACGGCTTCATCCTGCCCGATTACCCGTTCGTGGAGTATGGATTCCAGTCGGAGCAGTTTTTCCTTTTCTCCTTCCATCAGCCTGGTGACAGGAATTCCTGACCAACGGGAGACTATGTTAGAAATTTCATCGGCTGTAACTTCCTCTTTTAACAGGCGATCAGAATCTTTCCTTGGTTCGTCCGTTGATCCATTCAAATTTTTGAGGCGTAATTCAAGCTCCGGGAGCCGGGCATGTAGGATTTCTCCCGCATGGCTTAGGTTTCCTTGGCGAACGGCTTCATCGTATTCTCGTCGAGCATTTTCGATTTCTTCACGAATTTTTTGACTGCTATTGATAGAACCTTTTTCAGATTCCCATTTGCGACGAAATCGGTCCATTTGCTCACGGAGAGTCGCGAGTTCAGCTCTGAGATCATCCAAACGTTTATGACTTGCTTCATCTGATTCCCGATCAAGGGCGGTCTCCTCGATTTCAAGCTGGAGGATACGACGGTTTAGCTCATCTAGTTCCGCAGGCATTGTATCCAACTCTGTACGGATCATTGCGCAAGCTTCGTCAATAAGGTCTATGGCCTTGTCGGGTAGAAAACGGTCTGTTATGTAGCGATTTGAAAGGGTGGCCGCACTTACCAGGGCCCCATCGTGAATTCTAACTCCGTGATGAATTTCAAAGCGTTCCTTTAGCCCGCGAAGAATGGAAATGGTATCCTCAACTGTAGGTTGATCGACAAGCACTGTTTGAAATCGGCGCTCCAAAGCCCCGTCTGCTTCAATGTGCTGCCGATACTCATTAAGAGTGGTGGCGCCGATGCAATGGAGTTCTCCACGGGCGAGCATTGGCTTCAGCATGTTGCCGGCATCCATGGAGCCTTCGGCCTTGCCGGCTCCCACAATATTGTGCAACTCATCGACAAAGAGCAAGATTCGTCCTTCACTGGCTCGAACCTCATGGAGGACGGCTTTTAAACGCTCTTCAAACTCGCCTCTAAATTTGGCACCCGCGACAAGTGCGCCAAGATCCAGCGAAAAAAGGCGGCGCTCCATGAGGCTCTCTGGTACATCTCCACCAAGAATACGCTGGGCAAGACCTTCAACGATGGCAGTTTTGCCGACACCGGGTTCACCTATTAGGACGGGGTTGTTCTTTGTCTTGCGTGAAAGGATGCGAATGACACTGCGAATCTCAGCATCGCGTCCAATCACTGGGTCGAGTCTTCCATTTCGCGCATCCTCTACGAGGTCAGTTCCATACTTTTCTAGAGCTTGAAATGTATTTTCCGGATTCTGAGATGTCACTCGTTGACCTCTTCGTAGTTTTTTCAACGAAGAGAGCACTTTTTTTTCCGACAGTTCAAATTTCTCAAGAAATTTTTTCAACTCGACGGGTTTGCCACAACGGAGAATACCTAGGAAAAGATGCTCAGTACTGATAAATTCATCTTTGAGTTTTTCAGCGATATTATCTGTTGCTTCCATCGTTTCCCTAAAGGCATCAGACATATACATTTGGCTGGTTTCCATTCTGCCTTTCACGGATGGCTTTTTTTCAAGATTTCGCCTTGTAGCCAACTGTAGGGCAGCAGGACTTATCTCCATTTCTTCCAGAATGCCCCAGATGATTCCGTGCTCCTGTTCGAGCAGGGCTAGGAGCAGGTGCTCATTATCAATTTCCTGCTGACCATACTTGGTTGAAAGGTTTTGTGCACCGCGAATTGCACTGGTTGCCATTTCGGTGAATCTGTTGTAGTCAAGGTTCATGGAAGTATTGTTTGCAGGTTCCATACCGATCGAGATGAAGTGTGGAGTGGCTTGTTTCCCTTTAAATTACTTTTATCCGCTTATCCTCGGGACAGAAATGGTGTCACTCCGGGGGTGGGGCGGGACACTCTGTCCCGGTTTTTCGGTTTGGGGCTACAGTTTCTGTGCCCCCACTAATTCCTTACCTTCAGCTCGAAGCCTGTCTTGATTTCAAAGGGTACGGTGATAAAGGATTTATCTTTGAGATAGGTGATCTCCGCAACGAATTGTTTTGGGTTGATATTGAGTGAGTAGATCACCTTTTCAAATTTTGTAGTGCCTATTGACCCCTTTGTCTTTGTCCGGATCGTTTTGCCGGTCTGGTCGAAGAAATTAATATGTAGAATATCGTCTTTATTCTCCTTGGTAAATTTGTCAGGAACGAGGACGAGTTCCAAGGCATCGCCACCAAACTGGGGTTTACGTAGCTCAAGAATTTGGAAAAGGAAGGGTCCTGCCTTGATCTTTTCACCTATCATCAGAGGAATGATACCACTGGTATTGATGGCTGTCTCTTTTTCCGTAAGAAATGCAATTCGGCCATTAACACGGAATTGATTGCCCACACTTATTAACGTGCGAGAGGGGACGTCTACTGTGACGTAATAGGACTGTCCTCCTTCAAGTGGTCGATAGTTGATGAAGAAATTTTCACTGGTATTAAGCCTCTCCAGTTTCAACCCGGATTCACTGGATTGTGTTGCTCCGTATAACTCAACGTTAGACATTTCCTTGCTCACACCCTTAATGAGTTGGTCGGGAGAGTTGTAGCGAAATGTGAACCTGAAGCCGGGAGTGAGTTGACCAGGTAGCTTGTGTTGAGCGTTTTGTGCTGGGAGCTTGAAGCGAACAATCCTATAGTCCATCAGTTCAAGGGTATCCTTTGCCGTCTTGATGGTAATATTCTTAGGGGCTCTTTGCTGTGCGGATAAATCAATATTATTACCGGCGACCAGCAATAAGGTTGGTAGAAAAAAAAGGGGAATATACATCGAGCTCATGCAACTTGTGTTATAAAGTTCTATCCCGGAAGAGGTTTACGCAAGATTTTTCCCGTTTGCAAGAGGGGGGAAGAGATTACAAGCTTTGACTCATCGTGGGCGTATTGAAACAATTGAAATTCGCAGTCTTGAAATGGTTGACGTTTCGGCCGAGGCAGTGTGGAGCCCATCTGCAGACAGGGCAATTGGGCGAATCTCACGCCGCGTCATTTCTAAAAAAAGAAAAAGGGTTGCGTGTACTTGTTCGTAATTGGCGGCATGCTCGGGATGAGTTGGATTTGGTTTGTTTGGAGGGATATGTCTTGGTATTTGTTGAAGTTAAGACACGACGAGGTGGTTTCTCGGGGAGCGGTTACCATGCTGTTGACCGCCGAAAGAAACGTGCACTACAAAGAGCCTGCAAGGCGTATATGTCTCATTTAAAAACACCTCCGAGACACTTTCGGTTCGACATTGTTGAGGTGATTTTAGGGACTAGTAATGAAGTGGCTATCCACCATTTTGAGAACGTAAAACTTTTTTCAAAGCATTTTCATAGTTATTAATTCAGGTATGGTCGAAGAACATAGGCATCCATTTTTAAAAGGATTAAGCAAACATAGAGGAGCGCCTCCAACGGCGATTGTGATCTTTGGAGCATCCGGGGATCTCACTTCCCGCAAACTGATCCCTGCCATGTATAACCTTGCCGTGGATAATCTGTTGCCATCAGATTTCTTTTTGGTTGGTTATGGTCGCAAACCTATTCCTGACGAGGAGTATCGCGCCCATGCGCAACGCTCTGTAGACGAGTTTTCCCGTCGCTCAATGAATACTGAGATTTGGGACCGAATGGGTAGCCAAGTTTTTTATCAGTCAGGTGGGTATGATGATCCTGATGCCTTTCTGCAATTAGCTAAGCGCCTCGAATCTTTAGAAAAAGAAGTGGGTCGAACGTTGCAGTTGCTTTTCTACATTTCGACACCGCCTCAAGTTTTTGGATCGATCCTGAAAAACCTGGGTCTTAGTGGCTTGGCCAAGCGTAATATCAATACACCGTTATTTACCAAGGTCATTGTCGAAAAGCCGTTCGGAAAGGATCTTTCTACGGCACAACGCCTGAACCAAGTCATCCTTCAGCAATTTGAAGAAAAGCAGGTTTATCGGATTGATCATTATCTAGGTAAGGAGACTGTACAGGATTTATTGGTTCACCGATTTGCCAATGCGATCTTCGAGCCCATTTGGAAGAGAGAGTTCGTGGATTGTGTTCAGATCACCGTCGCAGAGGAACTCGGTGTCGGCAGCCGAGGGGGGTACTATGACCAGAGTGGTGCGTTACGAGACATGATCCAGAACCATACCATGCAGCTCCTTTCATTGATTGCAATGGAACCACCTGTGTCACTTGATCCGGAGGCTATTCGAGATGAAAAGGTCAAGGTGATCAAGGCGATACAACCTCTGGCTTTGAACGTAGAGGATTCAGATGTCGTACGTGCGCGGTACGATGCCGGCCTGATTGGAGGCAACCCTGTGCCCGGGTACCTTGACGCTAAAGGAATTCCTGATGATTCCGCAACTGAGACATACGCCGCTTTACGTTTATCAATCAATAATTGGCGCTGGAAAGGCGTGCCATTTTACTTGCGATCAGGAAAACGGATGGCGCGCCGTGTTAGTGAGATTGCCATACAGTTTAAAAGGCCACCCGGGATTTTATTTAGCGAAGGAACGCGTTTTGATTTAGCCCCCAATACCATGGTGCTTCGCATCCAACCGGACGAAGGGTCAACACTTCTTCTGAACGCCAAGGTGCCAGGACTTGAGACTCGTACGCAACCTGTGAAGATGCACTTTCACTATGAGACTACATTTGGCTCCAATACCCCTGAGGCATATGAGCGCCTTATCTTGGACAGCATGATTGGGGACAACACTCTCTTTATTCGAGGCGATGAGACGGAGGCTTCATGGAAACTTGTAACGCCCGTCTTGGAGCACTGGAGTGCTTGTGGTGTAGATGGTTTGGAGAAGTATGCTGCTGGTTCTTGGGGACCCCTTGCATCTGAACGGTTGCTTTGGACGAATGGCCATGAGTGGCGTCGACCGGGTTTCTAAAAAGGATTGTTTGAAGCAATGACCTTACTCGATAAACTTCCGGGAGTTGTAATGCCGGTATCAGAAGTTCCTGATGCGCTGAGAGAGCTGTGGAAATCAGATTCAGATGTAAATACGGGATCAACAAAGTTTCGGGCTGTTCAGACAAACTTGATTTTACATTTTGGTCTGGAGACATCTGAGACTGAGGCAAAAGGTATCTTGGACAGGGCGTTGAAATTTGCTCAACGTTATCCGTGCAGATTAATCTGTCTATGCCCTTCACTGGAAGATGGTGCCTCCCTGATGCGAGGAAAACTGTTCTCCCAATGTTATCTATCTGGAGATGCCAGCCATCCTGTATGTTGCGAAGCGCTTATGCTTGGTTATTCCCCTGAAGAGTCCAAATTTTTAGAGCATCAGGTTTCCATTTGGCTGGAAAGCGATTTACCGACCTATCACTGGTTTCATCGAGTTCCGGTGCATCGCATCCACGAGTCTTACATGCCTTTTCTCAAGATGGTTCAAAGAGTAACGTTTGACTCTTCACTGGAGGGACATGCCTATGAAGAAATTTCCTGGCCCTGCCCTCGTGGCGCCAGAGATTTAGCAGAAGCACGTTTGCTACATGTACGCCAAAGCCTGGGGCAATTCCTTAGCTCATATACCATAGAAATGCTTTTTCAAGATCTTCAATCGATTACCATCAAGCATGCTGTCGGTTTGGCAGGAGAGGCTGGAAGCCTAGCCCGCTGGGTAAAAAATTGCTTTGAGGGTGCTTGTCCTACAAAGTCCTTGTCCATTAAGATTTCCGAGCAACCTGACGGGTTTTGTATGAAGTGGGTGTTTAATGGTTCCTCCAAGTTCCTGATGGAATTGAATCATGAACTTTGCGTTGGCAGAATTAGAGCGAATTTTGGGCAGGGTCCAGTGGATTACCCGCTTCATCTGAAAAAGGTTTCTTCTCAGCTTATACTTGCCGAGGCTTTGTTTTTTTAATTTTTTATTTCAATGAGTCAGATTCATCAAACTCCTTTCGGTTCAGTTCATGTTCTTCCAGAAGAGGATATAAACTTGGCAATCCTTGCCGAGATCGAAGGTCTTTCTACCCTTAATGCTTCTGCTTGTCGTGTGGGTTTGACTGGAGGTTCTACGCCCAAGGCGTTCTATAAATGGTTGGCAGATCAACATCCTTTTCCGGGAGATATCGATCTCTGGGACTCCTTCCTCTGGAGTTGCAGTGATGAACGTCATGTTTCTCTGGATGATGCTGAAAGTAATTTTGGGAGCGCTCAACTAGGGTTGTTGGACCCCTTGGGCTTTGCTGAGGCAAACTTTCGCCCTTGGCCTGTTTACTGTAAACCTCTGGATGCGGCTGCACGCTTTAATCGTTTGTGGGAGGAGGAGTTGCCGGGGCGCCCTGTGTTCGACTTGTGTTTTTTGGGGATGGGGGACGATTGTCATACTGCGTCCTTGTTTCCTAGAAGCCCTTTACTTTCCAATCCTGTGCAGGAGTCCTTTGCCGCGGTGAAGCCATCAGGCAAGGGGTGGCGACTGACAATCACCCCGTTAGGATTACAGCGTTGTGGAAGGGTTGTTGTTATCGTTACCGGTGAAGGCAAGGCGACTGCTGTGAGGGAGGTTTTTCATGGTTCTGTTAATCCTCTGGTTTCTCCGGTTCAAGTCTTGCAGAGTTTGGCAGATAAAGTGCTCTGGTTGATGGATTCGAGTGCTGCAAAACTGCTTTAAGCACTTTTACTTGCATTATTTCTGGAAGGATCTATCCAGTCTTCCTTTTTAGTATTTTCTGTAGTAATTTTGTGCGCCTTTAAGTTTCCTGTATGTATTCAAATTTGATAAAGTCAGCATCCTGCCTCTTGGGGCTGTTATGCATGCTGACTACTATGCCACTTTCAGGGCAAAGTAATCAATTAGAAAACATTGTTGAAATTGAGGCGGCCTACATTCGCCACCTGATGGAGTATACCCGTTGGCCTGAGTCAGCGGGAACCAACAACCGTCCATTGGTCCTAGGTGTGGTGGGCAAGGATACCGCAGGACTGGGTGGTGTTCTGGAATATGGTATTTCTGAGGTCGCGCTCAAGATCAAGGGCCGTCCGTTCCAATTGAAAAAATTTGCCAATGCAAAGGCGGCAGGCGTTGCAGGGTGTGATGCGCTTTTTTTCTTAAAGTCTGAGCAAGGCTTGGTTGATGATTTAATCAAGTCCTTAAAGGGGAAGCCAATCCTTCTGATTTCTAACATATCAGGGTTTGCATCCAAAGGAGGCATGACTGGCCTTGCAATGAGTGATGGCCCGAAAGTGCATATCATCATTGAGGTCAACCGTAACGCCTTAAAAGAATCAAAAATGGATCTCAGCGCCAAGCTACTGGGACTCAAGAAAGGGGTAAGGATCATCAAGGAATGAAAGCAGTGAAATACATGCTCAAGCTCCTGATCCATGCCATGAACCGCGTGGATATCACCTCGTGTCGATTCACCATGTGGATTGCCCTTCTCCTGTTCACCGGGACCACGGTGTTTGGTGCATTGAACCACGGCTTTAGCACTGATCGTGAAGAACGCATCCGTAATATCTTCAGTAAGACGCTTGAGCAACTGGTGGAGATGGAAGTGACCTCTGTGACAGGTGTTGAGCACCAATGGCTTGAAACACCGGCCGCCGTCCATGTCATTACTTCTGATGATATTCGTAGAAGTGGCCATCGTCATCTCGCTGAAATCCTTCGTATGGCTCCTGGCATGAATGTCGGCCGGATTGATTCCTGGCACTGGGCCGTTACAGCCCGGACCTTCAACGACATCTGGGTTAGCAAGCAACTGGTACTTGTCGACGGGCGTGAGGTTTATGGCCAGTGGTTCTCTGGTGTCTTCTGGGAATTCGAGGATCTGCCTGTCGATCTGATTGATAGGATTGAGATCATCCGCGGCCCTGGTGCAACCGTCTGGGGTATCAATGCAATGAATGGTGTGATCAACATCCGGACAAAGAAGGCTGCTGATATCGATGGGACGACCGTTACGGCAGGCTTCGGCACAGAGCAACGCGGGTTCGGTGAGTTCGTCAAAGGCGGAGCGCTTGACAATGGTGGCAACTACAGCATCTGGGGTCGCTTCAACACAGACCACAGCAGTCTACACACCGATGGGTCTGATTCCCATGACGCATGGAACTCTGGTCGGATTGGCGTCCGATTCGATTTTGGAGATGAGGAACGAAACTACTCACTTCTTGCTGATTATTTTCAGGGTAGCCTTGAGGCAGATTCAGTCAGCCCAAGCTTTACGGCCTTCCCGCCGAAGACCTTGTCCGCCTACACTGGACAAAGTACAGCCGAGGCAGGAAATATTCAGTTCCTAGCTGGTGGAATTTTAGACAACGGATTGAAGTGGGATTTCAACACCTTTTATTTCACCCGTTACCATGATCACCTTGAAACCTATGGGATACGACTTGAAGAAGATACCTTCGCCATGGATTTACGTGCCAGCTTCAGCAAGGGCCTACATAATTTTGTTCTTGGAGCAAGTTACCGATACCAGAATCTTGCTAGCATTACAGAGGTGCATTCAGACCTTACCTTCCTTGGGGCTGTTGAGCAATCAAACTTCCCGCCTGATAAATTGGACACCTATCAGGGCTTCATTCAGGACACCATCGATTTAAGTGATGACTTGCATTTAATGTTAGGCTCCAAGTTCGAGAACAATGAATATACAGGAAGTGAGTGGTTGCCAGGAGCTCGCCTCTGGTGGACCGGAACTCCGAACAGGACTCTATGGGCATCTGCATCCAAGGCAGTTCGCATGCCTTCCTTCTACCTTAATAGTGGCGAGTTTACATTGCATTACATCCAAGCCGAAATCCTAGATATGATGGACGATGGCAGTGTTAACAATTCTACCACCTTATCAGGAATCGGACTTTATCTCCCTTATACGATCTATGGAAATGAGGATATTGGGCCAGAGGTCCTTAAGTCCTACGAAATTGGGTGGCGCGAAGAAGTCCGAGCAGACCTCGTTCTCGATGCCACGGCCTTCATTTACAATTACGAGGATCTTCTCCTCCTTCCACAGGGCAACCCTGGGTTGTCGGACCTCGATATGAGTGGCCCATTACCTTCATTCCGCAGGACATTCATCAACGCTGATTCTGCGGAGGCATACGGGATAGAGATAGCTGGAGCTTGGCAGGCCAATGCAAAATGGAAGATCGACGCTTCCCACAGTTGGACCAAATTTAACCCGACTGGTCGCAATGGTGCCATCATCGACGGTATTGATCCTGAGCGCAAGTGGCAGATTCGCTCAACGTATAATTTCCGTAACGATCTGGATATCCACCAAAATCTCTACTATGTGGATCGTATTCCACAATACAACGTGGATTCCTTTATGCGACTTGATATTGGTATGACTTGGCGCCCCAATGATACGACCGATGTAAGCCTCTGGGGACAGAACCTTCTCGAACCCTCACATGAGGAGTACCACAGCACTTATTTCAAGAAGAACAAGGCCAAGATTGAACGTTCATTCTTTCTCAGTATCCGTAAGAAGTTCTAACGCTTAAAAGTGACAATGGAAGTTTGGTTGAATCCCTGGTTCACCCATTCTTTGTTTTCCGCCTTTTAAAAATTCGGTGAGAGGATCCCGCCCGACATGAACCCCAGCTACCCCGCTACTCGAAAAAACTTCCGTTTGCCGCACTGAACGACAACTTCATTTTCTGGTTTACTGAGCTTACCGTTGGGATCGTCAAAGCGAACGCCATCGATTTTTACAGCACCTTGCTTCATGAGTCTGCGAATTTCCCCTTTCGAATCAAACTGTCCTGTGGTATTCAGCAGATCCACAAGGGATTTTTCTAAATCATCACCAGACTGAAGAGCCCAAGCGATTTCAGTCATTTCATCCGGGTTTTGATTCTTGGCAAAGACGGCCTCAAATTGTTGACGCTCGTGAGGCCCTGCTTCAACTCCATGGAATTTATCAGTGAGGTTTGAAGCAAGTTGCTTTTTTGCCTCCATTGGATGAATTTTCTTGAGTGCTTTAATTTCCGCATCAGGGAGCTCCAGGAGCAGACTATAGTAATCCCACATCACATCGTCATTGACTGACATGATCTTGCCGAACATGTCCTTTGGGGGATCGTTGAAGGATATATAATTGTCATAGCTTTTTGACATTTTACGCACTCCATCCAGTCCGACAAGCAGGGGTAGTGTCGCTACTGCCTGGCCTAGCGCACCTTCCTCTTTTTGCAGGGAGCGTCCTACAAGCATGTTGAAAAGCTGATCGCTTCCGCCAAGTTCAATATCTGCGTTCAGTACCACAGAGTCATATCCTTGGATAAGTGGATAGAGGAATTCTACGATCGAGATGGGCTCATTTTCTTTGTAGCGCTTGGAGAAATCGTCGCGCTCCAGCATGCGCGCCACGGTCATTTTTCGTGAAAGAGCCAACGTGTCTCCGAATGACATTTTGCCAAACCACTCACTATTAAATCGAACCTCCGTTTTTTCCTTGTCTAGGATCTTGAAGGCCTGCTCCAAATACGACTGTGCGTTTTCATTCACTTCATCTTGTGTGAGTACGGGCCGCGTTGATGAGCGACCACTGGGGTCGCCGATCATGGCTGTGTAATCTCCAATGATAAGGACTGCTTGATGACCCATTGCCTGGAATTGTCTCAGCTTATTGAAGACAACCATATGTCCGAAGGTTAGATCCGGTCGCGTCGGGTCAACACCAAGTTTAACGCGTAAAGGCTTGGATTCCTTAAGTCGCGAAGTTATTTCGTCTTCCCCAATAAAAGTCTCTGTTCCTTGTCGAATCTGCTCAATAATTTCCATTGAATAGGATAGAAGTGGAGAAGTTTGTATTACTGCAAGCCCTTTCCTTTAAAGGGCAATGGCCAGGCCTTTTTTTAATAACCTCTTGCAAAGGTCTTAGTTGAACCTTCAACTCCTTCCCCAAAATTTGAACATCAATTATCAATAAATTAATTAATCTCATGGCTCTTCAAACTAACATTCCAGCTCCCGATTTTACCCTCAAATACAAGGACAAAGATGGACTTCAGGACTTCACTCTCAGCAGTAACTTCGGAAACTCCCAAACAGTCCTACTCTTTTTTCCGCTAGCTTTCACCGGTGTCTGTATGAGTGAAATGTGTACTATTCGCGACACGCTGGCCGAATACCAAAGCCTTGGAGCCACCGTTTATGGAATTAGTGTGGATAGCCCCTTTACTCAGGAAGTCATGTCGAAGCAGGAAAATATTAATTTTAAGCTTCTCAGCGATTTTAATCGTGAAGTTTCTAAGGCCTTTGATGTGCTTTATGATGTATTTCTGCCCGGAAAGCTTGGCTTTAACGGGGTTTCCAAGCGCTCCGCTTTTGTCATTAATCAAGATGGGAAGATCACCTATAGTTGGTCTTCTGATGATCCTGCGAACCTTCCTCCCTTTGATGAAATCCAGTCAGCACTTGGTTGATTGTATTTCCCCAAACCTGATCCAACGCCAATGTCTACCGATCCATTTAACAGCATTCGCCCTTTAAAAATTGATGGAACCTCCGTCGGTTCCATCTATTCAATTCCTTCATTGGAACAAACTGGGCTTGGTAATATTTCACGTCTACCAGTCACAATCCGCATTGTTTTGGAGTCCCTTTTACGGAACTGCGATGGCAGTCGTGTCAATGAGGCTGATGTTAAACGTCTGGCCGCTTGGAACTCCAAGTCCCCCTCTTTATCTGAGATTCCATTTGTGGTCTCCCGTATTGTGTTGCAGGACTTTACTGGAGTTCCATTACTGGTCGATTTAGCTGCCATGCGTGATGCTGTGTCTGCACAAGGTGCTGACCCTGCTTTGATTGAGCCATTGGTCCCGGTTGATTTGGTTGTGGATCACTCTGTACAGGTTGATAGTGCAGGAACTTCCAGTGCCTATGAGGATAACCTTCAGCTTGAGTTTCAGCGCAATCGTGAACGCTATGAATTTCTCAAATGGGGGCAGGAGGCGTTTGATACCTTTACTGTAGTTCCTCCTGCCATTGGTATTGTCCATCAGGTCAACCTTGAGTACCTTGCAAAGGTTGTTTTTTCCAAGGATTTTAACGGACAGAATATTCTCTATCCAGATACTCTTGTTGGTACCGATTCACATACCACGATGATCAACGGTCTTGGAGTTGTTGGTTGGGGTGTTGGTGGAATTGAGGCAGAAGCGGGTATGCTTGGCCAACCTGTCTATTTTCGCACGCCGGAAGTGATTGGGGTTAATTTAACGGGTTGTCTCCACGAAGGTGCCACCGCTACTGATCTGGCTCTTAGAATTACCGAGATGCTTCGTGAAGAGCAGGTTGTTGGCAAATTTGTGGAATTCTATGGCGAAGGAGCCGCGGCTTTGCCATTGGCTGATCGCGCCACCATTGCTAACATGGCGCCCGAATACGGAGCGACCATGGGCTTTTTTCCTGTTGATGATAAAACTATCGACTATCTTAGGATTACTGGAAGAGATGAGGCACAGATTTCTCTTATCAAAGGTTATTTCCAAGCTCAGGAGCTCTATGGTATTCCTCTCAAGGGAGAAATTGATTACACCCGCAGCATCGATCTTGACCTTGAATCGATAGAACCCAGTGTCGCTGGACCACGCCGGCCTCAAGATCGTGTTTCTGTAAATAGTTTAAAGGAAAATTTTCAGGATATGCTTGGCCAGCCTGTATCCAGCGGTGGATTTGGCCTTTCAGAAGCTGATTATTCCACTTCAATCAACGTTTCTCGTGACGGCGATTCCACAACTGTTGGTCATGGTTCTGTCCTCATTGCTGCCATCACCAGCTGTACCAACACCAGCAATCCCAGCGTCATGGTTGCGGCAGGCCTTCTGGCCCAAAAGGCCGTAGATAAAGGGTTGAGTGTGAATTCTTCTGTCAAGACCAGCCTAGCCCCGGGATCACGGGTTGTCACTGATTACCTTAAGGCTGCCGGCCTTCAAGACTCACTTAACCAATTGGGCTTTAACCTCGTTGGTTACGGCTGTACCACCTGCATCGGCAACAGTGGCCCGTTAGCTGCCGACATTGAGAATGCCATCAAGGAGGGGAACCTTATTACTGCGAGTGTTCTTTCAGGTAATCGTAACTTTGAGGCACGGGTCCATAGTTCTATAAAAGCTAATTTCCTAATGTCCCCTCCACTCGTCGTGGCCTACGCTATAGCAGGCAAGGTTGATATCGACTTTGACTCTGAACCCCTTGGGCTTTGCCCAGATGGGCAGCCTGTCTTTCTCAAGGATTTATGGCCCACCCTTGAAGAGGTCAACGCTGCAGTTTCTGGTAGCCTATCTCCCGAGATGTTTACAAGCAAGTATTCCAATCTTTACAATGCTAACCCACAGTGGACAGGAATTCAAACTACCTCCGGCTCGCTTTATAGTTGGGATTCTGAAAGTACCTATATTCAGCATCCACCTTTCTTTGATGGTTTTACGCGAGAGGTTAGCAAAATTCTTCCTATTACTGGAATGCGTCCACTTGCACTGCTTGGCGATTCTGTGACAACGGATCATATTTCTCCCGCTGGAGCCATTCTAGAAGATGGTCCTGCAGGCCATTTCCTTAAGTCCAATGGTGTCGAGAAGGCCAACTTCAACTCTTTCGGTTCACGTCGTGGTAATGACAGGATTATGACTCGTGGTACTTTTGCTAATGTTCGTATTCGTAATAATATGGCCGAGGGTAGAGAAGGTGGTTACACCAAGCTACAGCCGGAAGGTAAAATCCTTCCCATTTATGATGCATGCCAGGTATATAGTGATCGGAAGACACCTCTTATTGTCCTTGCGGGTATTGACTACGGCATGGGAAGCTCGCGAGATTGGGCCGCAAAAGGGACTAATCTTCTTGGAGTCAGAGCAGTTGTGGCCAAAAGCTTCGAACGAATACATCGGAGTAATCTCATTGGTATGGGAGTTCTCCCCTTGGAGTTTACCAATGGCGATAGCGCAGAGACTCTTGCTCTTAATGGCACAGAGGTTTTTAGTCTACCTAATCTGGGAGACGATATCCAACCAGGGCAAGACCTTGATCTGGTGATTCAGCATACTGATGGTGCCTCTGTCACGGTGCAGGCAAAAGTCCGAATCGACACTCAAATCGAGGTTGAATATTTTCGGAATGGAGGCATTCTTCCATATGTGCTGCGTCAAATACTCCAAAATGTTCGATGATCTGATTTTCTATGGCTGTTGATTCACAGCCAATTTTTCAAGTCGATCCGTTTTCGGATCCAGTGGTTGTCAGGATATGTGGCCGGGCTAGCTTTCAGAATTCAGCTCCATTGAGTACATTTTTTCAGGAAATGGCTGTTGAAGGCCCGCCTCGTTTTATTATCGATTTTGAAAAATGCACCGGAATGGACAGCACTTTTCTTGGCATTATTGCTGGTGCAGCTCTTGAGGCTCGGAAAACACCTGATGGCTATCTTGCTCTCATGCGTTTGGGAGCGCGCAACTTGGAACTCGTTCGTAATCTTGGACTACATCGTCTTGCCAAGGTCGATACTGGCAACTTCGAGCAACAACTTGAAGATACGGATGCCACTCAACCGCTTGAAGGGAGCTCTTCTGTCACGCGACAGGTGCTTATCGAAGCTCATGAGAACCTAGCTGGAATTAACGAGGAGAACTTGGAGAAATTTCAAGATATAGTTGAATACCTTAAAAGCCGACCCCGGGATGGCACTGATCAATAAAGGTTGCCTTTACGGCGCCGTCTTCTAAGGTATCATATGGTATAGTTATTCGCCTTCGCATGTTCCCGTTCCTGATAGGGTTGCTGGCCGGCCTCGTAGCATCATTATTTCAGTTCCTGCTGAACCGGCGGGAGTTGAAGCGCATAGAGGAGCGTCGTCTCCATGTTGAGCAGGAAAAAGAGATTGCGCTTAATTTTATGCATAACATGGCGCATGCCATGGCCAGGGAACCTTCTCGCAAAGATCTTCTTGGTCGAATAAATCATGCAGTTGTTAATGGAACCGGTGCCCTTTGCTCTTGTATTTTTGAAGTAGTTGATGACAAAAAACTTAAGGGTGTTGCTGTTGAAGGGCTATTCCCTCCTCAGCGCCCAATGTCCGAGAAAACCATTGATCATGCACGTACCCGTTCGCAATTGCTTGAGCAAATACTTCGATCCGAAGAGATTGATATGGGAGAGGGCATCATCGGCGCAGTCGCACAGACGCGGGAAGGTGTTCTTATTCCTTCTGCAGAGAAAGATCCTCGCATTGTCCAGCATAAGGACCCTTCTCTTATTGTGCGCTCCATGATTGTTGCGCCGTTGCTTTTTGATAATGAACTACTTGGTGTTCTCGCAGTGGCGAATCCTGACGATGATCGATCGTTTGATCGCATGGACCAGAACCTTGTTGTCTCAATGGCAGAGCAGGCTGCTCTTGCCTTGAACAATCTCGATAATTTAAATGACCGCATTGAAAAACAGAAGCTTGATCTGGACCTTACCCTCGCCCATGATGTTCAACGCCTTCTTCTCCCTACCCAATTTCCCAAGACGGAGTCTTTGGAAATTCATGCGCTTTACACCCCCGCCCAAAAGGTTAGCGGAGACTTTTATGATATTATTCCACTAGAGGAAGGATGCACCGGTGTTGCTATTGCCGATGTTTCAGGGAAAGGAGTCCCCGCATCTCTTCTAATGGCAATTTGTCATACCAGCCTTCGTCATTATGCACAGGCCCATGAGTCCCCATCTGCTGTATTGCGTGCTATGAATGCCGAGATGTCCGCAGAAATGCGCAAAGATATGTTTATCACCCTCATATATGCAGTCATTAATGAGAAAAAGAGCACCATTACCTTGGCACGTGCTGGCCATGAATTACCTCTTGTTCTCCAAAAAGGCCCTTCAGGTGATTATTTGACTACAGCTATAGATTCTGAAGGAATGGCTCTTGGTATGGTTCCCTGTGAAATCTTTGACGAAGTTATTGAAGACAAGACAATTCCGTTTGGCCAAGGAGAGACCTTACTTCTTTACACTGATGGTGTCACTGAGACCACAAATTTCGATGATGAGGAATACTCCGCCAGACGCCTGCAAAATCTTTTTAAAAGCCTTCGAGAAGAATCCCCGGAACGTATCAATCAGGAAATCTTTGAAAGCCTTGAGCAATTCAAGGGAGATAACCATCTTCAAGATGACATCACACTTGTCTCTGTTCGGCATAAGGCTACCGTTTCCAATAACGAGCAAACTTAACTAATTTCTATGAGCTTAACAACTGAAGCAATCGATCGTTTTTCACTTCCCGACACGCGGGGCCATTTTGGCCCCTATGGGGGAATGTATGTGCCGGAAACGCTCATGGGGCCACTGTATGACCTAACGGAATCCTATCTTGACGCTCGTTCAGATCTGGGGTTTCAAAATGAGCTTGCTCACCAACTCAAGGAATTTGCTGGTCGACCAACAGAGCTCTATTATGCGGAGAGACTGACTAAGCATCTTGGAGGAGCAAAGATTTATCTCAAGCGCGAGGACATGCTGCACACAGGGGCACACAAGATAAATAATGTACTAGGTCAGGTTTTGCTCGCTAAGCGTATGGGTAAGCAGCGAGTTATTGCTGAAACCGGAGCGGGACAGCATGGTATTGCTACAGCGGCAGCTTGTGCCCGATTTGGGTTGGAGTGTGTTATTTACATGGGTGCCGAGGATATGCGTCGACAAGCACTCAATGTTTATCGAATGCGCTTGTGTGGCGCCGAGGTTTGCGGAGTAGAAGCGGGCCAGAAGACTCTTAAGGAAGCCATCAATGAAGCCATGCGGGACTGGGTTACAAACGTTCGATCAACCTATTACATACTTGGCTCTGCCTTGGGATCTCATCCTTACCCCATGATGGTGCGGGATTTTCATCAGGTAATTGGCCGTGAAGTTCGCCAGCAGATACTGAAAAAGGAGGGAAGATTACCAGATGAGATGGCTGCCTGTGTCGGCGGTGGTAGTAATGCCATCGGCTTTTTCTTTGAATTTTTGGAGGATTTGGATATCAATCTTGTCGGTGTTGAGGCAGGAGGCCGTGGTTTAATCCGTGGTGATCATGCCGCCCGATTTGAGGGAGGAAAGCTGGGCGTTCTTCAAGGTTGCAAAACATGGATTCTGCAGGATCCCGAAGGTCAAATAGAGCTGACGCATTCTGTTTCTGCAGGTCTTGATTATGCTGCCGTAGGCCCTGAGCATGCTTTTTATAAAGATCGAGGACGTATTCGGTTCGGCCATGCCACGGACGAAGAGGCACTCAAGGGATTTGAAGTGCTTTCAAGACACGAGGGCATTATACCTGCGCTAGAAAGCGCTCATGCTATTGCCTACGCTCTTCAGCGTGCCCCGGAGATGGGTAGTCAAGAGATTCTTTGTGTTAACCTTAGTGGGCGTGGTGATAAGGATATGCAGGAAGCCGGTCGACTACTTGGAGAACTGAATACCTAAACTATCTTATGAAAAGCATGACAGGATTTGGCCGTGCAATAGTATCATTGAATACGCATGATGTTGTTATTGAAATTTTTGCAGTAAATCGTCGTAACCTGGAGATTGGAATTTCATTGCCAAAGGACTGGCAGGATATTGATCCGCATATCCAGCGCGCTCTTCGAAAAAAACTGTTACGTGGGAGGATTAACGTTTCTGTTAAAGTTAACGCATCTCGAAATTCAGGTTCTTTTGACTGGGACCAAGAAACGGTTTCTGCTACCTTAAGCAGCCTTCGTCAGTTGGCTGTGGTTAATGACGTACAATTCGAACCAGACCCAGCATTACTATACCGGGTTGCTACGTCCCAGAGTGATGGTAAATTACCTCTTTGGCAGGATCACAAGGATGTATTTTTTCAAGGTATTGATGCCGCATTGGATGAGTTTATCGCAATGCGGGCTAAAGAAGGTTCTGCTATGCAGGCCGATATGTTGGCGCATCTCGAATCCCTTGCTCAAATAATGGATCGTGTTGAGCCCTTGGTTCCGGAACAGGTGCCATTATATCGTGATTCTTTATTAAAACGGTTGCATGATTTTGGGTTGGAGATCGATCTCAACGATGAGCGTGTCCTCAAGGAAATTGCACTATATGCAGAAAAATGTAATGTAGCAGAGGAATTGAGCCGCTTACGAAGTCATTTGGACCAGATGCACGCAACTCTTGAGGAAGATGGTGCCATTGGTCGAAAACTTGAATTTCTACTTCAGGAAATTTTCCGGGAGATCAATACATTAGGAAATAAATCATCAAACGTTGAGATTATCCAAGCTGTTCTTAGTGCAAAATCAGAGGTCGAAAAATTGCGAGAACAGTCGCTCAATGTAGAGTAGCTTGCGTCCTTTAAAATTATTTTCTGGCTTATTTTTGCTGTCCATCCGGGTTACGCCAAGAATAGATGAGGTATAGCCCAACACCACAGAATATTGCGGAATCTGCGACATTGAACGCGGGCCAGTGGTAGTTTCCCAGCAGAAAATCCAAAAAATCAATCACGTAGCCCAGCCTCAATCGGTCAACGAGATTGCCTACTATGCCTGCGCACAGAAGCCCAAAGACCACTTGCATATAGTTGGTTTCCAGTTGAAGTATCCGACGGCATACAAAAATTCCTATTAAGGCGACAAGAGCAAGAAGAGATAGCAACCACCCAAATCCTTGAAGAATACCCCATGCTGCACCTTTATTATGCACATGGACTATCCAGAAAAAGTTTTCTATGACCTCGATCTGCTCCGTCATTCCCAAATGGGTGTGAACCCATTGCTTGGAAACTTGATCTGTAATCAGGAATACGGTGAATATACTCCAGAACAGTATATATGCCTGAATTTTTTTCAGGATTTTTTTCCTGTTAATAAATTATTCCTCTTGATCATCAGTAGCTAGCATTCGTGCAGCATCATCGTCTCTTTCTGCAAATACTTCCTCATGTCCTCGTCCGCCTGCCCGCTGTTGGCTTTCGAATTGCTTTTGGCCTTCCAATGAGAATCGAGTGAAAGGGACAGCTCTTAAGCGCGACTTCTTGATTGGCTTTCCTGTTATTTCACAGGTGCCGTATTTGTTATTGATAATCCTCTGTATTGCTTCCTCAATTTCATAAAGAGCGTCCTGTTCAGATGCC
Source organism: Opitutia bacterium (assembly GCA_018668635.1). Taxonomy (GTDB): domain Bacteria; phylum Verrucomicrobiota; class Verrucomicrobiia; order Opitutales; family JABJCN01; genus JABJCN01. The sequence goes on along the minus strand of JABJCN010000043.1, from coordinate 8,516 downwards.
AGCATACTGAGTGCGACTTCACGGTCGAACAGTCCGGATTCTGAATCTGTTTGCTCGCTCAATTGATCGAAATCAGAGTTGGGGTCTGAGGCAAGAGACCCTTTGGAATGAGCATCCAACTCATTGGTAAAATGTTTTCGCAACTGTACCAATGATTTATAATATGGTAGCCACTGCTTGGGGATCTTGGCTTTTTCATCTTCTTCCCGGTTATTGTTGGATGAAGGATCGAATCCCAACAAATCCATGATGGAGGCAGCTCCGACAACCTGTCCTTTTTTCTTTATCGGCTTTTCCGGCTTACTCTCCCGAGAACTTACCTCAGGTTTAACAGGAGTGGCCAATTGTTCATGGCTAAGCTTTTCAAGTCGAGCCAACTCTTCTTTTGCATCCTCAATTGTAAAGACCAGCGGATGGGCTTTTTTCGCGGCTAGAGTCTTGGTCGAAGATCGACTTTTTGAGGTAAGCCGAGCCAATTTGGACTTCAGGTCGATGGTCTTTGGTTTCCGCCCCGTCTTTTTCTTTTTGGCAGGGGCTTTGGATTTAATGGACTTCTTGGGACGGGCCATGGCAAAATCTAAGCTTGGATAATATTTATATAACCTAGTGTTGAAGATGAATGTGGATCGTGTAATGATCCTAACGGAATTTTGTCAAGCTGACTTTATTTGGAATCCTTTTTTGTGGACTCTTTCATCACTAAATTTGATCGGTCGTGGCTTCTTTGATACGTTTAAATGTTTTGTGACAACGATGGGAGACTTCACCCCAGTTTCCGGTGTCCACTAATTCTGAAACCCAACGCCAACTGCGTGGACAGCGCACACCTGGCGCATGGTTTGCGGTGACGGCTAGTTCAGGGCTTTGAGTTTCTTCAAGGATAACGGAAGAAACAATAAAAAGCTCTGCCAGTGAGCTCTCATATTTTTTAAGGAGCTGGAAAACTTTATTCTCTTCATTGGCACAGATGCGGATTTCGGCATCAAGGGATTGGCCGATTTCCTTTGATTCACGAATAGCTTCTAGCTTTTCGTTAATATAGTTGGACTTAAATTCCAGAAGAGCTTCGATTTCAGCAGCTTCCTCATTACTCTGCCATGCGTCAGGAAATTCCTTCCAGTCTTGTAGCAGAAGGGGATCATCGCATAATTCTTCATTATTTTGATAATATGCCCATGCTTCGTCAGTTGTGAAGGGGAGAACTGGAGCAAGGACCGTTATTAAGGCTTGAAATATTTCATGGATTGCGGTCTGCGATGAACGCCGGAGGGGATCACAGGGTGCCAGTGTGTAAAGGCGGTCTTTTAAGATATCATGGTAGTTGGATGATAGAGTTACGGAGCAGAAACGTGTAACTGCTTGATAAACCTTGTGAATTTCAACGTTCTCATATGCATCTCCCACTTCATTAATGAGATCAGATGTTCTGGCTAGTGCCCATTTATCCAAGGGATCGAGTTCCGCGTAGGGAATGGACATGGTTCCCGCGTCGAAATCATGAAGATTACCAAGTTGAAAGCGAAGACTGTTGCGTAGATTCCGGTAGGCTTGAGATACCTGTTTAAAAATCTCCTCGGAAAGCGGTATGTCACCCCTGAAGTCTTCAGAGCAAATCCAAAGCCGTAGTATGTCTGCGCCGAAACGGTTAATGTAGCTGTCCGCAGTCTGGGGTTTCCCATCACTCTTCGATATTTTTTTCCCATCACCGGCGACAATGAACCCGTGGGTGATAACTTGCCTGTAGGGGGGGTGCCCATCTGCAATCATGGCTGTCCATAATGAGGATTGAAACCAGCCTCGGTGTTGGTCGCTACCTTCAAGATAAAGGTCTGCTGGCCAGTAAAGGTCATCCTGCTTCTGGAGTACGGCGCGGTGACTACAACCAGAGTCTATCCACACATCAAGTGTATCCGTTCCACATTGCAGTTTCTTGCCCACCCAGGATTTCGGCAGGTTTATACTTTCGAGAATGTCTGCTGCTTCGCTCTCGAACCAAAAATTGGTGCCTTGGGATTCCACCTTATCCGCAATTTCGCGAATGACATCGGGGTCGAGATACGCTTCTTTTGTCTCGTCGTAAAATGCCGGGATCGGGACCCCCCAAGACCTTTGGCGACTTATGCACCAGTCCGGGCGAGTCTCAAGTGAGCCTTGGATACGTCGTTGCCCAAAAGAAGGAATGAAGCTTACTTTATCCACGGCCTGAATTGCTTTTTGCCGCAGTCCATCCTTGTCCAGGGAGACAAACCATTGGTCCATGGCGCGGAAGACAACAGGTGTTTTTGAACGCCAGCAGAAAGGATAGCTATGGTGGTATGGCTCCGCGTTTAATAGGGCTTTCTTTTCGTGGAGGACTTTAAGCACTTTTTCATTCGCTTCACATTTTCCACCTTTTTCCGCTACGGTCAATCCGACCAGACAAGAAGGAACCTTGCCATCATCGATATAGCGTCCGTTATCGCCAACAGGGCAGTAAATTTCAAAACCATGTTTAAGGCCCGTTATGTAATCGTCCATTCCATGCCCTGGCGCAGTATGTACGCAACCGGTGCCAGATTCCGTGGTCACGTATTCCGCAGTTACGACCGGGCTTTCATGGTCCATAAAAGGATGCTGAGTGATCAGTCCTTCAAGATCTTTCCCGGAAAATGAATTTCCGGATTTTGCTCCATCAAGGCCGCATTTTTCAATAACCGTCTGGGAGAGCAATTTAGCTACAAGATAGGTGCGGTCCTCATGCTGTAGGGCTATGTATTCTATTTCTGGATGTACGGCTATGGCTAAATTGGCAGGCAGGGTCCATGGCGTCGTTGTCCAGATGATGAGTCCAATATCACCGGAGAGTCCCAGTTTTTCACCATTCTTTATCGAGAAGTTTACGTAGACTGATGTACTTTTATGGTCGTGGTATTCGACCTCGGCCTCGGCAAGAGCCGTCTGACATGGAATTGACCAGTAGACGGGTTTCTTGCTTCGGTATACCAATCCTGTCTCCACGAACTCCGCAAAAGTTCGTAGTATGGTTGCCTCGTAGCTTGGATCCATTGTGCGGTATTCTCGATCCCAGTCCGCAAGTACTCCAAGACGTCTAAACTGCCGCCGTTGTATTTCGATAAATTCCTTTGAGAAATTTGCACAGGCGTTCCTCAATTCGACCGGTGATGCATCTCGTTTTTCCTTATTTAGGTTCTTGGCGACCTTGTGTTCAATGGGGAGTCCGTGACAGTCCCAACCGGGGACATAGGGTGTGCGATCACCTTGCAATCCCCTGTAGCGCAAGATTGTATCCTTAAGGGTCTTGTTCAGCGCTGTGCCGATATGTACGTCCCCATTAGTGAAAGGCGGTCCATCGTGAAGGATAAAGGTTTTCTTCCCGGCATTTTTGGCCTGCACTTTCCCATACAGGTCAAGTTTATCCCAGTGTTCTATGCGTCTGGGTTCACGTTCAACCAAATTAGCCCGCATGGGAAAGTTGGTCTTCGGCAAATTAAGTGTATCTTTAAGGTTGGAGCCCACGAGTATGTAAAATGTTTAATTTTTAAGGGCAGGTTTTAATGGTTCAACTATTGGTGGAGTCAAGGGTGGAAAGCATTCATGCCGTTAGCAAGAAAGGGACTTGTTAGTCGCTTGTCGCAAAAGCCAAGAAGAAAATTCTTAAAAATATACAATCCGCAGGGTTCACATATAATTTTGAAGATACCAATCAAATTTAGTCGTTGCTAGCATGGGCTTTACTAAACATAATGGAACTCATTCTTAACGAGTTTCTGTGTCTATAAGGAATCCCCCGAGTTATTATCGCTTCACTTTGCTGATTGCTTTCTGGCTTCAGGTTGCCTGTGTCTCACGAGGTGAAATTGTACATCGTTACAGTTTTGATGGAGGTGGCAGGACTGCCCGGGATACAGTTGGCACAGCTCACGGAGATTTGCATGGTGGAGCCAGATTAAATGGCAAGGGCAGTTTGGTACTGGATGGCAATGAAGGTTGGGTGGCATTGCCCCAGAAGTTGATCTCAGCTCTTTCTGACATGAGTCTCGAATGTTGGCTAACCTGGGAGGGGCCAAATACCTCTCAATGGCAACGAATTCTTGAATTTGGAAGTGCATCAGATTATCTGTTTTTAACCCCTCTTGCGGGAAATAGCCCTTATGGGTTGAGGTTTGCTATTGCAAATAATGGCCCCGAGAAGCGCACTCGCGGATTAGATCCGATACCGGTTAATGCGCAGTCACACCATATCGTATTGAGCTATGATGCATCATTTTCCCGCCGAGCAAATTTATATCTGGACGGAGAGCTACAGGCATCTGGCCCTGCCAGTATTCCTTTATCTGATTTTGATGATGCAGAAAACTGGCTTGGTCGCTCTCGCTACGAATCACTGCCATTTTTTAAAGGCGAGTTTCATGAGTTCCGGATACATGGACGAGCATTGAGTACGGGAAATGTTATGGCTAGTTACACTGCCGGTCCTGATAATCTACCTGGCCCTAACATTGCAAATTTTGTTGTTTCACCATTGACCATTCGTTCAGGGGAGTCCGCCTCACTTTCGTGGGTGGTGAGTGGGTCCACTAATCTTCAGGTCTCACCGGGCTCGTTGGCTTTAGAAGAGGCTACCGGCACACGCATTGTTCACCCAACCCAATCAACAACCTACACCCTTCGTGCCACAAATGATGATGGAACGAGGGAGGCGAAGACCACCGTGGTTGTGGATGATCGGCCAATTATTCATGAATTCATGGCGAACACGGTTAGTCTGAATGAGGGTCAACCCGTCACCCTAAGCTGGAATGTCCAATATGCAGATGAGCTAAATATATCGCCCGGGAACCCAGAGAATCTCCCTTCACAAGCCACGTTAAACCTCACGCCGATCCGCACAACTTTTTACACCCTATCTGCTACGAATATCCACGGCGCAATTACTGCAGGTTTACTGGTTGAAGTGATTCCGGAAAAATCTCTCATAATTTCCGAGTTCATGGCGGAGAACGATTCCTCACTCCCAGATGGAGATGGTGGTTTTGAGGATTGGATTGAGATTGAAAATATCAGCTCCGCCACGATCAATCTAAAGGAATTTTTTCTATCAGATGAGTCAGCCAATCTCCAAAAATGGCGTTTGCCTGATTTGCCGCTTCCAGCTGGGGACCGTTTTCTTGTTTTTGCCTCAGGGAAAGGGATTCTCGATGCAGGAGGATTTTATCATACAAATTTTCGCTTAAGAAATACAGGTGAATATCTTGCCCTAAGCCGAGGCCAAAAGCCTGTTTCTGAGTTCCATCCTGCTTATCCCAAGCAATTTTCGAATATATCCTTTGGAGCAGCTCAACCTAGAAAAGGAATCACTCTTGTTGCGATGGACGGCCCGGCCCGTTTTCTTATTCCGAATTCAGGCGAGTTACGTCAAACTTGGACTGGTAAACCAGAAGATGAGCCATTTCAGGACTCCGAAGTTAATGGATGGATTCTCGGGACCCAAGGCTTGGGCTTTGATTTGGAGGCGGAACAAAAGGTGGATGTTCCTCTTCCCTATGCTTATTGGACTTTCGACGGAGATATGGAGGATCAATCCACTTTTAATCATTCCACGACCAATCATGGGGCTGTATATAGCTTGGAGATTCCCCCACTTCTGGGGGAAGGGAAATCCCTGCTCTTTTCTGGAGGGGAGTATGTGAGTTCTCTGATTGATGTGCCTGAGAGTCGTTGCACTCATGCGTTCTGGTTCAAGACAACCAAGGCTACTGGTGGTCTTTTTTGTGTGGTGGACTCTGATCTTGGGGTCGGTGGCCATGACCGACATCTTTTTTTGGCTAACGGCGTCGCCAAGTCCCGAATACATGCAACGGAAAGATTAACCACCACAAAAGGCGGTTTTAACGACGGGAAATGGCATCATCTTGTTCATGTCTTTGGGCCAGCCACTGGTGGTCAAAAATTGTATATTGACGGTGTTGAGCTGGCGACAGGAAGCAAGACCACCTCTGATTTCGACTGGCAGAAAAGAATTAATATTGGCTTTTCCAACGATGCAAGTGGCAACACCTACTTTTCAGGTTGGTTGGATGAGTTTGCCATCTGGAGTGATGAGCTCAATCGCACCCAGATTACCGCACTTGCAAATGGCCAAGCCCGTCCCGGTTCATCATCCGGGTTTACCCGATTCATCGAGACCTCACTTGAAAATGAGGTTTTTAGAAAGGGCACGTCGGTATACCTGCGTTTTCCATTTGATATCAAAACTCCCATAAGCGCTGACATCTTACGGCTAAATATTCGCTATGATGATGGTTTTGTTGCTTGGCTTAACGGGAACGAGGTTGCCCGCGATAACATTCTTGCGGATCCCGTTTGGTATTCTCGTGCGACCAAGGATCGTCCTGCAAGTGAAGCCTCCATCATCTCCACTTTTGACCTGTCTTCGATGAAGTCTCTTTTACGTGATGGCAGTAATATCCTTGCGGTACAGTTACTTAACGAGTCGCCTGAAAGTCCCGATCTTCTCCTGCATGCTGAATTGGAACAACTCTCCAAATCACCTTCCCGCTATATGCTTCAACCCTCTCCTCTTGATGCCAACGCGCCTGGTGTCCTGGGCTTCGTGGCACCGGTCAAGTTTGGAATTGAAGCAGGATTATTTGAAGAGCCTGTGGAGATTCCTTTGAGTTGCTCAACGCTTGGTGCGATCATGGTCTTCACTACAGACGGCACCTTACCCAGCCTTGAAAATGGGACCCAAATTCTACCTGTTGCGGAAATGCTTCCTGCTGTCGGAAAAGTTTCCATTACCGACACCACTTACATACGTGTCGCTGCATTCAAGGAAAATTGGCAATCATCTCAAGTCCGTACTCGTACATTCATTTTCCCGAAAAAAGTTTTAAAACAAGCCACTGTACAACCGGGGATTGAGGGTTGGAATGATTTTGGAATGGATACACGTATTATTAATAACCCACAGCCTGGTTATGGTGTGCGAACCGCCTTATACGCCCTCCCTTCACTAAGCGTTGTCACACCGATTGAAAATCTATTTGGGGATAATGGAATTTATACCCGTTCGACATCACGAGGTCCTGATTGGGAAAGGAGTGCCTCTATTGAGCTTATTTTTCCGGATGGTCGAGAGGGTTTCCAAATTAATGCCGGTATTCAGATGCACGGAAACTCCAGTCGCAACCATGGATTCACCCCAAAGAACCCGATTCGTGTCGAATTTAAGTCGAAATATGGGCCTTCAAAGCTCCGTTACAAATTGTTTAATGAATCTGACCGTGACAGTTTCGACCAGATCCTGCTTCGGCCATGTAGTACGGATTCTTGGCCTGTCCGGGCGGGCAATCACGTTCTTGGTGTTCAACGTTGGCACCCGGATCATGGAACCTACATACGGGATCAATACATGCGTAATCTTCAGCGTGAAATGGGTGGCTATGCACCCCATGGTCGTTACGTTCACCTTTACCTCGATGGCCTTTACTGGGGAATTTACAATATTGCAGAACGAGCCACACAACATTCAAATGCAACCTACTTTGGCGGGAAGAAGGCTGATTGGGATATAATCAAGGATTTCGCTGAGTTGGAGTCAGGGTCCAAGGATACATGGGACCGGATGATCGCGCTTGTGAATACCGATTTATCTCAGGAAGCCAACTACCAGATTCTGCAGGGCAATAAACCGGATGGTACACCAGACCCCGAGAATGAAGACTATCTGGATGTTGACAACCTAATCGACTACATGATCCAGCACATCCATGCCGGGGCAGAGGATTGGCCAGATCACAATTACTGGGCCGCACGAAGGAATGGTCCGCAAAGCACCGGCTTTCATTTTATCACCTGGGATCAGGAAATTTCAAATGACTCGCTTGTTCGTACGCATACCCGGGTCCCCAATCGTTTCGAAGATCCTATCACTCGTCAAGGCCCCTCCTATGTTTATGGCAAACTTATGTCGAACAACACTTTTCGGTGGACCTTTATTGACCGAGTGCATCGGCACATGTTCAATGGAGGCCTAATGACTCCGGAGAGTAATCGTTCTCGATGGGCAACGCTTCAGGCTCTTCTCGATAAAGCAATTGTTGCGGAATCTGCCCGCTGGGGAGATGTTCGCCGAAACCCACCCTACACACGGGAGGTAGACTGGCTCAAGGAAATGGAATTCATGCAGGCTTCCAATGGCTATTGGGACCAAATTCATCCTATTGTTATCCAGCGTTTTCGTAATGTAGGCCTTTATCCGGATATTGAGGCTCCTGTACTTTCCCGGCATGGAGGTAAGTTTGATGATGGGTTTGCCCTAACTATTAACAATCCCGCGGCAACTGGAGTTATTTATTATACTCTTGATGGCACTGACCCTCGCCTTCCTGGGGATCTGGTTGCTTCTACTGCGAAGGCTTATACCGAGCCGATTACATTTTCTGATAACCTTGTTTCCCTTAAAACGCGCGTTCTTAAAGACGGGGAATGGAGCGCTCTTTCGGAAGCCTATT
>JABJCN010000101.1 GCA_018668635.1 Opitutia bacterium | reverse complement strand
CGGGTTTGTGGAGTCGGGAGACGAGGTTTTTCTTTTTGATTCCAAGCAGCGTGAACCCATCCGCCAGGCCCAGCAGTCCCTGACCAATGAACCGGGGCGTGACCTGGCCCCGAGGGTCAAGGTGCGACTGGGTGCCGCGGACCTCCATAATGCGGAGGAAATCCTTGAGGAGTTGCCCGAGGGGTTTGCCGCCCCGGAGGACTGGAAGCGCAGAAGTGCCGCCCTGCGGGATGTGGGGAAGCTGGAACCGGCACCGGTGGACAAGGAGCTGGATGGACGGTTGCGGAATTATCAACGCATCGGCGTGGCCTGGATGTGGCACTTGTTCCGTCAGCGGCTTGGCGGTGTCCTTGCTGATGAGATGGGGCTGGGGAAGACCGTGCAGGCACTGGCCCTGCTGCAGGTGATTCACCGGGAGTCGAGTCAGGATGGAAAGCCCGGAAGCCAGCCCTGCCTGGTGGTCTGTCCGGCAAGCCTCGGTGAGAACTGGCGGCGGGAGGCCCTGCGGTTTGTACCGGAATTCAAGGTGGTGGTGCATCGGGGGGCCAAGCGTGCCCGGAAGGCAGCGGATCTGGCAGGCGCGGACCTAGTCATCATATCCTACCAGTTGTTGGTGCGGGACCTTGCCATGTTCAGGGAGATGCGTTTTGCCTGCGTGATCGGGGACGAGGGCCAGCATATCAAGAACCCCCGAAGCCAGGTGGCAAAGGCGATGTTTACCCTGCGGTCGGATGGCCGGTTTCTCCTGACCGGAACCCCCGTGGAGAATGCACTTTCAGACCTGCGTTCCCTTTTCCAATTCCTGATGCCGGGGTACCTGGCCAAGGTGACTCCCGGGTTGAAACCGGATGACCGGAAGTGGTTTGAGCAACGGCACCTGTCGCAGGCCGCGCCCTATATCCTGCGCCGGGGGAAGGCCCTTGTGGCTCCGGAGCTTCCGGAGATCATTGAACAGGTTGTCTATTGTGAGATGGGGGAAGCCCAGCGTGGCCTTTACGATGCGGTCCACCAACAGACGGAGCGCGACCTGCTCGACATGGCCGGTGGGGGTGCCAACGAGGGTCGTATGCGGATGGCGGTGTTTGCCCAGTTGTTGAAGCTGCGGCAGGTTTGCGCGGAACCCCGGCTGGTGGATGACAAGCTGCGGCTTGAGGACTCCGCCAAGCTGGAGGCCCTTCTTGAAATCCTGGAGGATGCCATGGCGGGTGGCCATCGGTTGCTGGTTTTCTCGCAGTTTGTGCAGGTGCTCAAGAAGGTTCGGGAGGAATTGGATGAGCGTAAGGTGGGGTATTGTTACCTGGACGGGCAGACCCGGGACCGGATGGCCCAGGTGGACCGGTTCCAGGAGGATGACGAAATCCCGGTCTTCCTGATTTCGCTAAAGGCGGGTGGGACGGGACTGAACCTGACCGGTGCTGACATTGTAGTGCATCTTGATCCATGGTGGAACCCTGCTGCCGAGGCACAGGCCACTGCCCGTGCCCACCGAATCGGACAGGAGAGGAAGGTCACGAGCCTCAAGCTGATTGCATCCGGGACGGTGGAGGAGCGGGTCCTTCATTTACAGAGAGAGAAGGAGCAATTGCTGGGTGCTCTGTTTGACGAAAGCGCCCAGGCCACTGCCAAGGTCGGATTTGCAGACCTGCAGGATCTTTTGCGTTAAAGGGCGACTTTTCTCACGAGGTGCAGGATCGGGCCTTCGGAGGCATGGGTCTCGACGGTGCCCCCTGAAAGTGTGGATAACCAGTGCTCGACTGCTTTGGACTCTTCATCACCGCCGTGGTGCCCGGGATAGCAAAGTATGGAGAGGATTCCCCCGGGTCGGAGGTAATTATTAAAGGCCAGGTGAAGGGCTTTTAGTGTGCTTTCCTTGCGGGTGATACAGGATTTGTCACCACCGGGGAGATATCCAAGGTTAAAAATTATGGCGGTGACATTATCCCGGGCCTCAGGAGGAAGGTGCCTGTCCATGTTTTCATGCCCCGCTTTATGAAGTGTGACATTGTCTGCGAGGTTTTCCACCTCCAGGAACTGTTGGGTCTTTGCCAGTGCATCTGCTTGTATGTCAAACCCGTAGACTTTTCCACTCGGTCTGGTTACACCTGCAAGGAATATTGTGTCATGCCCGTTGCCAATGGTTGCATCAATGGCAAGCTCTCCGGATTGCAGTCCCTTGCGGATGACTGTGTGATTAAATTCTGTGAGTCGCATGATTCTGGCCCGGCTAATCAGCTTGCACTTTACCGCGCTTATGGAAATGATTTTAAGTCACAATGAGGGATAAAGTTTCCGGATGGTTCAAGCGAGGAGTCGTGGCATTTTTTTGTCTCGGGTTGGCCGGAATGTGGTCGGGTTGTCCGAAAAAGGCGGGGACCCCGGTACTTCGGGCGAATGATTCCAATGATTTCAATGTAAGCCTGGCAAATTTCCTTGAGAAGATTTCGCCTGACGAACGCGAACCGGTGGTGCATGCCTTGATTCTGATCGCCACGAAGGACATGGACCCTGCAAATTACACTGGAAAGACAGCTCGTGACCTTCAGTCCCTGACCTTGGATGAAGTATTTAAATTCGGAGTCAACGGTAAGACCAGTTCCGAAATCCTGCATCAGGCGCAACGTCGTTTCCTTGAGGGTCGGCAGACATTGGATGAGGAGCTTTCCGGGGTGCGAAGCCAACTGGATGGAATCCGCGCAAAGCTTGAAACGCAAACCCGCCGAGAGGAAATGCTGAACGGACTCTTGGTGAAGGATTTCAATGTTCTCTACGAGATGGGGCCTTTCAAGATTATGGCATACGTAAATTTTCGAATTAATAATCAAAGCACAACCCAGGTATATGGTCTAACTTTTCGGACACAGTTCTTTGGCAAGACCGCTCAGTCGGTGAGCCCAACCGAGGATAAGCAGGTTTCCTTTGAAGATCCCATTAACCCGGGGTCTGGGAGGGACTTTCGTTTTTTGGCCTCCAATTGCCCCACACTAACGGGGGTGGCTACCAATGGTTATCGGGAGCAATTACAGGCATCCGTGACGGTCGTTAACGCTTCACTGGATGGGGGCAGACCCTTGATCCCTACGATTCCCGACCTGCAGTTGGAACAAAACCGGGATGACCTGCTCGACCGTGAGGCTGAACTTCTTCGTTTGCTCGATGTGTCCGAAGAAAGGCGCTCCTTCTCCTTTTGGTCTTACCTAACCCGCGGGTATGAAAATTAATTGCAAAATTGATAATATTTAGATTTTATAAGATCAGTCATCTTTGTATATAATCCTCATACTTAAACTACCCTCAGCCTTTCTTTTATGAACGGCGGTCAAACCAGACACTGGGTTCGTGTAACCCGAAGTTTCATCACCGATGGGATGATACTTGTTGTTGCCTTTATGGCTGGAACACTCATACGCCTTGGGCCTGAGTGGGCCAAGGATGGTTATGATTTTTTCCAGATGCTGACTCTGTCTGTTGAGGAGTACTGGCCTGGTATGATTCTGGGGGGCTTGTTTTTCCCTTCCGCAGTCTACGTGTGTGGGCTTTATGCTCCCAAGAGTTTTCATCGTGGAATTCTACCCCGGTTTCTCCTCCTATCGGTTTGCCTGGTCCTGACTTTCTGGATTCTTGCGGCTTTGTTTTACCTCAATTTTTCCACGCGAATTGGGCGAGGGGTCATGCTCCTGAGTATTCTCATTGGTTCTTTGTTGGTTTTGCTCCATCACCTTAACAGCACGCTTTTCCGGCGCAGTTTTCGTCAACGCTGTGCAATCCTTAACCTTCCTCAACTGGAAGGCTTTTCCCGTAAGGAAATTGAGAGATTCCTGGGGCCGGAATTGAATTTTTGTGGCTTCATCCTGGAAAAGAATGTGGCTTTTCATTTTAAGCCCCTGGATGATCTACCTGTCCTTGGAACCATTGAGCAGTTGGAGTCGATTGTGAATTCGAATGAAATTACGCGTGTTCTGTGTAATTCTGAAGATTTGGCTGACCCACGCTTTTACAGAAAATTCTGTAACCTTCGCTATTCGGGAGTGGAGGTTGTTTCCCTCATCCAGCATTGTGAAGAGTCTCATCAGCACGTTCCAATTAACCTTGTGACCCCGGAATGGTTGCTGACTGCCAGTTCAATGCCCCATCGTTTTTACATCCGCAAGGTAAAGCGGGCTTTTGATGTCGCCGTATCTCTCGGATTCCTTTTTTTCCTCTGGCCGTTTATATTGTTGGCGGCATTCGGTGTGTTGATTACATCCGGGCGTCCCATTTTCTACAGACAGGAAAGAGTGGGGCACTTTGGTCGCAAGTTTACAGTCATGAAGTTCCGCACCATGAAGAACGATGCTGAGAAGGATGGTGCCAAGTGGTCTTCGGCAAAAGGTGACTCAAGGGTGACATTACTGGGAGGCATAATGCGGAAGTATCGTGTGGATGAAATACCCCAGTTGATTAATATCCTTCGGGGAGAAATGTCTTTTGTGGGGCCACGCCCGGAACGTCCGGAGTTTGTCGATCTACTCAATGATGAACTGGATCTTAATCCTGAGCGCCTTATGGTTCAACCTGGGCTTACCGGTTGGGCTCAGGTGAGCTACCCATACGGAGCCTCTGTGGAGGATGCGGAACGGAAGCTGGAATATGACCTTTACTACATGAAGAATATGAGCCTGTTTTTGGATGTCTTTATCCTACTCGATACGATCCGAACCGTGCTCTCTGGTGGGGCCAAAGCAGAGGACGCCTTGCGTCACAATCGATATCTACTTGCAGCTCTTCGTCCCGTTCGTGATACGCCACTGTCGCCAGAGGGTCTGGAATAACCATCTGTGGAATATTTAAAATTCGTTTGCGCCAATAACGGTAGAGACAAATTACATGAGCCGATCCAGATTTATGGTTCTTCTGCGTTGGACACTACGGGTGATTACCCTTCTTTTTGTATGTCTGTTTGTCATCGGATTGTTGTTGACCCATTTTCTGGCTGAAGGGTTTTGGTTAACCACAGTTTCCCTCTACTCTGCACCTGGGTTTTGGCTCGTGCCCATGTTTTTTCTTATTCCTGCCGCACTGTTTTTGGAGCGAAAGCTACTGTTCGTGTATCCTTTGCTTCTCCTCTTTCTTGTTTTTTTTCATATGCAATGGAAACCCTTTTCCAGCGGGGACCCCACGACTGGTGAATTTATTATTCTAAGCAACAATGTGGGACAGCGCGGCAAGACCAGTTTTCGGAACTATGAGCAAAGGATCGTGCCCGATATCATCCTGCTGCAGGAGGTCGGTGGGCGCATCTATAAATACGAAAAAGATTTTCCTGGCTATCATTCAGCAGCAAGCGGTGAGTTTGGTATACTCAGCAGACATCCCATTCTCTTCGCTGAACCGGTTCCGGGTTTGGCGCTACCAGTCGCGTCTCGTTTTCGGGTGCTTTTTGGGGAGGAAGAGGTTGTTCTATATAATGTTCATCTCCCAACACCCCGTCGTAACCTTCAGCGACTGCGCGGTAATGGCTTCATGCATTCACTTGCTACTGGGGGTGGTCTTTTCTCAAAGAATGTCCGTGCCGAGTTCGCTGATTTCATGAATCGAAACCTTCGTCTTGCGCAACAAATAGTTGAAGCAGCGTCACTGGAGGATTCTCCTGTTATCATTGCAGGGGATTTTAATGCCCCAGCCCAGGGACGTGTCGCACGGGTAATAGCCAAGGCTTTTCAGGATGCACACACTAAGGTCGGGGGAGGCTGCGGGTTTACATTCCCTGGAGTGTCCCGTAATCCCTTTTCCCTGTTCGGTCCTTTTTTACGAATCGACCATGTCTACGCCAATCAAAAGCTTCAGCTGGTTGGTTGTAAGGTAGAACCGAGACGTCCCTCTCAACATCTGGCTGTTGCGGCAGGGTTTGACCTTTCTGATTTGTGAGTTTTTCTATTTCTTTCATGAACAAGTTGTTAAGGCCACTTGGCATTTTTTTATTACTGCTTGGGCTGGTCCTTTGGGGGCAGCAGCGATCAGGGGCTTTTAATGATGAGTTCGGTGCACATCCGGATGAGGCGGCGCACTTTGTCAGTGCGCTGATGATCCATGACTACCTCGCCCAACTTGGTGATGATCAGGGTGTCACCCATCCAAAAAAATATGCAGAAGATTACTATGCCCATTACCCGAAGGTGGCCATTGGCAATTGGCCTCCAGGATTTCATTTATTGCATGCAGGCTGGATGCTTTTGTTGTCCCCTGGTCAGTTTTCAGTCTTTCTATTGATGGCCTTTTTCACGGCGGGTCTTGGTCTTCTGATCTACCTTTCCGCGAAGTTGTGTGTGGGCCATGGTTGGGCATTAGTGGCCTGTTTATTGTTGGTGGTACTACCAATAATCCAGGAGTTTTACAGTGTGATGATGACGGAAGTCGTCGTGGCTTTTCTTGTTTTCTCCGCAGTGTTGGCTTATGGCCGATATGTTGAAACAAGAAGTTGGAGGTGGGGGTTGTTCTTTGGTGTTTTGGCCTCAGCAGCTATTCTGGTTAAGGGAACCGGTCTGGTACTTGGCCTGGTGCCTCCGCTTGCAGTTATTTTTCTGCGAAGATGGAGTTTGTTGAGGACATTTGGATTTTGGTTGCCCGCAATCGTAGTGGGTCTTCTTTGTGGCCCATGGTATGTCTATACGATGGATATTGCAACGGATGGTTGGGCTGAGAGTTCACCATCGATTGAGTTCTTTGCCAGGTCTTTCTTTTACTATCTCAAAAAGCTTGTCGAGACGGGCGGGCCAATCATTTGCCTGATGATGTTTCTTGGCCTTACCAAAACTTGTTTTCGGCGAAACCCCGGGCAGAATTCTGATGAGGAGAAGCCTGTCCTATTCCCGATGCTGGGAATATTATTTCTGTCGGTACCTTTGTTTCACTGTATTGTCCCTGCAGGCATGGAGCACCGTCACTTAATTCCCATGTTGCCTCCATTTGTGATCTTCACGACCGTGGGTATGCGGGAATTATGTGACAAGCTATCCACCCAGGGTACTATTTTTGAGGGGCGGCGTGCTGCTTGGATTCTGGGAGGTGTCGGATTAGTGGGCATGTTTTTGGTGGGGGAGCCAATTTATTATAAGGGTTTTTCAGGATACCGAACTGTTATTGATGACCTCTTTAAGGTGGAGGAATGGCCGGGCCCCGTCTTGATTTCATCGGATGCAAGTGGGGAGGGCATGTTTGTGGCTGAAGCAGCTCTTGCTGATAGCTTTAGGCCATCGAAAACAGTGGTCCGTGCCACGAAGGCACTTGGTGAAAGTAAGTGGAGTGGTGGGTCCTACAAGACGACCTATCAGGATATCGATGGCTTACGTAAGTTGGTAAGCGAGGGAGGATATTGGGCGATTGTGGTGGACGAAGCGGTATCCAAGGCTCGTCCTGATAATTACCAGAAGTTTGCCCATATGCAGGACCTTGAGAAACTTTGTCAGGAATTGCAGTTCGCTGAGCGCTTCACCATTCATCGCGGTGGCACAGAGTACGGAGGGGATCTTGTCGTCTATCGTAACCCAAGGTTTGCCGAGACAGATTCCATAAAGGTTCGAGAAACAAAGCAGGTTGATTTTTCTCCATTGCTCAATTCTCCCCCCCAAGAGAGCAAGGATTGAACCACCCTTAACTTTCTTAGGTCTTCCTCTTGTAAATGCCCATGTCCCCATGCCGGGCACCAGATAAGGAGGTGGTTAGCTCCTCGATCGCAGATTGAAGGAATTATGCAGAGAGCTCAATAGCGGCCTCAATGATGGCATTGAAGGAGTTGCCCTTCAAGGAGGCACCACCAATAAGACCTCCATCAATGTCTTCCTGAGCAAGAAGTTCCATTGCATTTTCTGCCTTCATGGAACCTCCGTAAAGAATTCTTGTGCGATTCGCCACCTCTTCGTTAATTTGACTACCCAATAGGCTACGGATTTCGGCATGAACTTCCTGCGCCATCTCGGGCGTGGCTGTCTTACCCGTTCCAATTGCCCATACAGGCTCGTAAGCAATTACCAATCCATCTGCCTGTGAGCCAAGTATCCCGCTGAGACCTCCTTGGATTTGAGTCCTGACGATTTCCGATGTTTGTCCGGATTCGCGTTGTTCCAAGGTTTCGCCAACACACAGGATGGGTTTTAGATTGCTGTTCAAGGCAGTCTTTACCTTCTCGTTGATGAAGGCATCGCTTTCCTTGAAATATTCACGGCGTTCACTATGTCCAAGTATTACGTGGGAGCAGAACAAATGACGCAGCATCACAGCTGAAATTTCCCCGGTGTAGGCACCGGATGCCTCCGGGTGCATGTTTTGTGCACCCAGCAGGACATTGCTTCCTTCAACACTTTTGGCCACAGCCTCCATACTTGTAAATGGGGGACAGATACAGACGTTAACACTGGTTTGTTTCCCGACAAATGAGACGACGTCATTAGCAAGGTCCGCTCCGTCAGAAGCGTTAAGGTTCATTTTCCAATTGCCGGCAATAAGGAACTTTCGCATATTTTGATTGGGTTGGGTTTGGGAATATGTGGCGCTGGATGGATTAACCTTTCAAGGCGGTAACTCCAGGGAGTTCCTTGCCTTCGAGAAATTCAAGACTGGCTCCTCCACCTGTGCTTATAAAGCTTACTTTTTCAGCGTGTCCGCTATTATTGATTGCTTGGATGGAATCGCCTCCGCCTATGATGGAAATGGCGTTGCTTTCGCCAACAGCTCTGGCTACGGCGAAGGTGCCACTGCTGGCAGCTTCGATTTCAAAGACCCCCATTGGACCATTCCATAGCAAAGTATTGGAATTGGCTACTTCAGCAGAGTAAATCTCTTGGGTCTTGGGACCGATATCAACCCCTTCCCATCCATCTTCAATATTGCCTTCCACAACCTTGGTTTGGCCCAGTGACTTGGCACCAAAATCCAGATTGTTTGTTACAAGTGTATCCACTGGGAGAAGGAATTTCACTCCGTTGGCTTCCGCCTTTTTAAGTGCTGCATTTGCCGTTTCAACCATGCTTGGTTCACAGAGACTGTCGCCAACTGTTCCTCCTTGAGCTAATTTAAAGGTATAGGCCATGCCTCCTCCAATTAGAATGGTGTCCGCCTTTTCTATAAGTGCATCGATAACCTTGATCTTGTCGCTGACCTTGGCCCCACCGATGATTACCGTAAATGGGCGATCAGGTGTGGCAGTCTTTTCCCCGAGAAACTGGAGCTCCTTCTCGATAAGGAACCCCACTGCTTTTTGTTCTACATGACATGCAATACCCGCTGTCGAGGCATGTGCTCGGTGTGCAGTACCGAAGGCATCATTGACATAAGCATCTGCAAGACTGCCAAGGAATTGTGCAAATCCCTTACCATTTGCCTCTTCCTCCGGGTTGAAACGAAGATTTTCAAGGAGGATCACCCCGCCATGGCCGGCATCATTGATGGTTCGCTTGAGATCATCTCCTTCTGCATCGGTGAAAAGGACAGGTTCGCCGATTTCCTCAGAGAGAGCTGCTGCCACGGGTCGCAGGCTCATGGATTCATTTTTTTGTCCCTTT
>JABJCN010000126.1 GCA_018668635.1 Opitutia bacterium | reverse complement strand
TGCAGGGTGACGTCGTTCTCGTCGAAGCCAACGAGCTTGATCTTGCCCAGTTTGCCGGCTTGCTTGAGAGCTTGGTAGCAGGCAGGCAAGTTGTACTCGAAGAGACCGACCATCGCCTTCATGTCAGGATGGGCGACGATGGCGTCGGTCGCCATCTGCCTGGCGCGCGCAAGAGAAAACTTATCGACGGCAGTGCCGAGAATCTTGTATTTGCCGCCGTCCAGCACGCCTTCAACGGGATCGTGGGCGATCTTGTCATGAGACTCGGGGACGGGGCGGTCGAAGAGTTCATCGATCACTCCCTGGCGTCGTTGCTTGGCGTTATCCTGACCAAGGCGTCCAACGAAGAGCATGACGCCCCCGCCGTTGGGCAGGGCCTTCTTCACCAGTTCCCCGCACATGCGGCCCGCCTTGTAGTTGTCCATCCCGAGATAGACGCGACGTTTTGATTCGGGAGCGTCTGAATCGTGGGTGATGAGCGGCACCTGGGCGGCTATTTCGTTGAGCCATGCGGTTTGGTTGTCGGCATCGAGTGGACTGATCGCGATCCCATCAATTCCCTCCGCAATCAAGTCCTCCACGATTTGCTTCTGCTTCACAACAGAGGCTTGGGGAGGCATCTTCACCACCACTTCGACTCCCAGATCCCTTTGGGCATCGAGGCATCCGCTCCTGGCAATGTTCCAGAAATCGGCGATTTGGTTGGTCACAAAGGCGAGGCGCAGCTTGTCACCTTTGCGAACTTGGCCTGCAGGCACCAGTAGGAAATCCATGCTTCCGTTGAAAACAATCTCCTCTTCGAAGAAAATCTGGGTTTTTTGGACGGACCTGCCTTCGTCAATGGCGGAGGAGAAGCCAAATCGCATGGCACCGTCCGGATAAGTTGATTTTCCATGATACATCTTGGCCACCGGGTCATAGCATTCGTAAGAAACGTTGGGGGGAAAACCCTCTCCCTTGCTCCGCAACACGAAAAAACCGGACTGAGCATCATATTCCTTGGTGCCGGTAAAGGGAACTTCCTTGCCGTTGATGGAGGGGCTAAAGGTGGCCGCATAGGATTTCCCTTTTTCTTTCCAGCGAATTTCCATCTCATCCTCAATCTCCACCCGTTCGCCTCCCACTGGTTGTCCATAGCCATTGATTTTCCAAGTGCCGATGTCCTTCGCAAACAACTCCGCCACCTCAGCGGCGGACAGCTTCCGGTCAGACCTGGTACGGGCCAAGGCCCTGGCCAGGGACTGGGACTCGGGGCTCAGGGACGAAAGTTTCACCTCAACGGGCTTGTCCTTCATCGAGATAGTCAGGTTGTCTCCGACAAGAGAGACGAAGTTTGCCCAGATCAGTCGGCCATGCTTGTCCTTCCAGACGCGTTCCAGAAGCTTATCCGGCAACTCTTCGGACACTGGGGATGGTGCCTGAACGGATGCCTGCTGCTCCTCCGCGAGGGCATCTTCCCGTCGGTAAATCTCGGTGGGAACCAGGTCGGCCTGCTTGAACTCCTTGCCCGTCAAATGAGCGAAGACGTTTTCCACCAGGCGCTTCCCCATACGGTCAGGGAATTGGATGGGTGAGGCGTAGATCTTGCCCTCCCTGATGGCATCCCGGCCCTGCTTGGTCCCATCGAAACCAATGACCTTCACTTGCTTCTCCCTGCCGGCTGCCTTCGCCGCCTGATACGCGCCCAAGGCGGAAGGGTCGTTGATTGCGAAAATACCGGCAAGGTCAGGATGGTCTTGTAACGAGGCCGCAGTAGCTTGCTGACTTTTCCTCTGACTGGCTCCTCCATCCGCTTCCGCCACGATCTCGATCTTGCCACCTTGTCCTTTTGCATTGTGGGCATCGATGACTTCTCTGAAACCTTTCACCCGCAGGACGCATGCATTGACAACCTTGAAGCCGAGGACGAGCACCTGCCCACCTTGCGGTCCCAAGGCCTGGGCCATGGCCTGACCCGCCAACTGGCCTCCCTGATAATTGTCTGTGCCAACGTGCCCCGTGATTTGCACGCCCTCCGCGGTACATTCGGCATCGATGGTAAAGACAGGGATGCCCGCCAAGTTGGCTTTCCGGATGACGGGGCCAAGCTGAATGCGGTCCGTCGGAACCAGCGCGATGGCCTTCACATTTTGGGCAATGAAAGCATCGATCTGGGCTTTTTGTTCTTTAAATTGAAGGTCGGCATCCTCCATCAGGAGCTCGGCTCCCCGTTGATCCACCTCCGCTTGCATGCCGGCAACCATTTCCTTGAAATACGGATTGGAGAGGGTGAGCACCGAAAACCCGATGGCGGGACGGTTCGGCGGGGGAGGGGAATCCTTCTTCTTACGGGTGGTGACCGCGTTTCGAGTAAAGACAATTTCACCTTCTTTGCGCACCACGAATTTACCTACAATGGTATCGGGATCCGTTTTCTTGAGAGTCAGTATTTGCACCACCCCGGGAGGGGGCTGAGGGAAAACCACCCGCAAGGCCAAGGTTCGGGTGCTTCTATCCCAACGACCATGCCGAATCATTTCGTTGCCATCGGGGGAGACCATTTTTTCAACGAACACTCCTCTCTCGGGGTCATGAGACATTGTAAGATTGAGGCCATTGCTGGTCGTGGCCACCATGGATTCGCCCTTTATCTTCCAACGGCAAACAAATTCCTCAAACGGCTCGGTCTTGCCTTTCTCAACGGATGCCCACTCCCCCAAACGCATCCCAAGTACCTCCACCACTTCCTCGGGCGTCAGTTTGTCGGTGGAATTTATGGCGGATAACTTCCGGGCGAGAGCCTGCGACTCGGGGCTGAGGGAGGATAGTTTCAAGCCATAGGTCTTGCCCTTCATTGAGATGGTGACGTTGTCCCCCTTCATGAAAATGAACTCCGCCTTGATCGTCTGGCCCCGTGTGTTCGTCCATTCATGCTCCCTGGCCTGGGCGGTATCCCAGCAGAGGCAAAGAAGAGTCAGTAAAATAATGAGGAAGGGGGAGTGCTTCATGATAAAAGCTCCTTTTGAATGTATCGGTTCAGTATTCTTATTTTGAATACTTATATTTTCAAATGCCAAGCCCGAAGGGAATCGTGATTCCTTGCGAATAGCAAGTTCCCGATCACCCGAATTTCATCGGGATGTCGGTTGGTTCCGTTCCAATAGTCAATTCCCATGGTTGGACCGGCTTTGCCCGAGTTGAGGTCGTAGGGGGTGACCCGGAAATAGGGCTCCGTCTGGCGCTTGTTCCTTTGGTATGCGTAGACGAGGATTTGGTCCGGTCCTGCCAGGACAGCGCCCATTTTTTCCGCTTCCTCGTCGGTCTGCGGTACTATGGTCTTCCTGGTGGTCAGGTCGTGGATTCGTAACGTGAACGGATTCTTTTTCTTTTTAAGCGGGATGATTTCCACCACGCGGCCATTTGCCACAACCGGTTTCCCTGTCCATTCATTCGCAAGCTCGAGGGTGTGGGCGTAGGCCGGGTTGTCCTCCCGCTGAATCTTCCATGTCCGGGTGTTGTTTTTTCGATTCTGCTCGGTTTGTTCCTCCTGAAGCATCAGGAAGGGGGGGGGCAAGATGAAGCTTCCCTGCGTTTCTCTGGATAAGTCGAATGCTGCGATCCTTGTAATCCCCGCGATAGGCCATGTGCTGCCCGTATGCATTCCCGTGGTTGCTGATAAAATAACAGGCATGGTCACCGAATTTGACATCCACGTTCACCTCGTTTCTAAAGGCCTTGTTGGGTTCTCCATTGACCCCCTTCAGTATCTGGTTGCTGCCTTCAATGTCGCCGGTGACCGTATCCCAGTTCAACCAGAATAAATGCCGGTTGTAGGCGGTAATGAAGACCTGGATTTTCCCATTTGCCAGGCCGGCCTTTGCGAACCCATTCCTTCGATCAATCCGGTTTTGCAGGACCACCCTGCCCAGGTTCAGGTCGACCAGGTGAAAACGGTCGGAATTGTCCCGACCGAACAGGTATTTGCCCATTCGGCTGTAGGTCGCCCCGTGTCCGCCGCGCAGACGCGGTAGGTCCAGTTCCCATCCCACATCACCGTTTTGCAGGTCCAAGGCCTTCAGGTGAAGGTCATACTGACCCTTGTGAAAGACGAGGATGGCTTTTTCCTGAAGAAAATACACATCGCTGGGGCTGGGAAAGAGGAACCTTTGCCAGAGGACCCTGCCGTTGGGCGTTGCCTCCATGCAGTGCATCATTTCATCCTGTTGAATGAGAAGGATGCCTTGGTTCGGTTCACCGGCTTTCGGGTGGTACAGTTGCGGTCGGGTACCCGTGATTTCCCAGACGGCATCCCCCGTGGTCTTGCTGGCGAATGGATTTGTCTTGTCCGGGACCGTTTCGTCGGTGATCAGGTAAAGGTTCCGTTCCTGGATGCTGACGTTTCGAATGGTGTTCCGGGTCTTTGGGAGGGGGCGCCTTTCCTGTTCGATGCCCGAGGCGGCGTCATGGCGGTACAGGGTTTCCTTGTCCGCTGAGTAGATGGAGGAGCCTTGTTGTGTGGCCCGTCCCAACATTTTCTTGTGAAGGGGGACGCGCCAGAGAATCCTGCCTGAATCGGCCTCCACAGCTCCCAGTGCCAAGCGGCCCCGGATCAAAACATTTCCATCCGAGGCGCCGATGATTTGCCTGGGCAACAGGGAGGAGGAGTTCCACAGGACGTTGCCCGTGCGTCGGTCCAGCCCCACCATGGTGTTGGTGTCGCGGGGGAGGCAGACCACGATGTCGCCCATGATCATTGGTGCGTTGCCCAGGGTGTCCGCCTGCAGGAGGTCAGCACGCACGGATGCATAGTTATACAGCCATTCCATCCTGCCGTCGCGGGCATCAAAACGACCGATGTATCCCGTGCCCGGCGAACAATAGATTTTACCCTCATGCACGGTCAGGGAATCCCCAAAAACATTGCTGTGTGAAAAATTGTCCTGCCATTGCAGGTTCAGGTCTGCCTGCCACACGGGGGTTCCGGATGCGGCATCGACGCTGCTTAGTCGCAGGTGGAATCCGCCGGTGCCATTGGCGTGGTGTCCCTCCCAGCCTGCGGCGACATAGATTTGGCCGCCCGACAGGACGGGGTTTCCCAGGGGGGTTTTTCTCCTGGCTTCCCTGGGACCGCAGGCATCGAGGCTCCAGATAATATTCCTTGTCCCGGCATCCAGGGCCACAAGCATTGTCGGGTCGGCATCATAGCCCCATCGGGTATGGATCCTGCCATCCTTTATAATGGGGCGAAATCTTCCGGGGCGACCAACTGATCGGCTCCTTTGTCCGCCGGAAAGATTTGTCCAGGCCGGTTCACCGCCTTTGTTTCCCTCATACCATGCCAGGAGGTTACGGGTACTGGCCAGCAGGTTTGGTCCCACCTTCTGCAGGTCGACAAACTCGAGGCCGGGGGAAGACCGATAGCTCATCTGGGGCCAGAGTTGGCGCGCCGGCATCTTGAGCACTTGAACCTGCAGGTCGGGGATGGAAGTGGCCGGAACCTTGACCGCTGGTGGAGGGCTACCGTCCAATATTCGTTTCTGTATTTCCCCGGCCTGGGCCTCCCCGTCCATCCAGGGGGAAATTCGGTCCTCACCGGTTTCAGCGATGAGCCTGGACAGTTCGCCGGTGCGTCCGAGCTGCGCCGTGGCCAACCATAAACCGACCCGGGCTCTCTTGAGCAGGCCGGGATCGTTGGCATGTTCAAGAAGGTCGCTGAATCCGCTGTACGCGGATTGTCCCCGTCCGGACTCGAGTTCCTGCCTTGCATAACGCAGCAATCCTCGATGGGCGGTCTGAGCCCACGGGAATCTCCTGTAGAGGGAGAGTCGATCCTTTTGCCCGGCTTTGTCCGGGTTGCTGGCCCTTGGGTCGATGCTGCATCTTTTTTCCTGAAGTTGCCGCAGCTTCTGCAGCTTTTCTGCCCCCAGGGATTTTAATTGTTCGTCCAGCACGCTCCATGTCATGGCCGAGCCGGTCCCATCGCTGCGCACCATGAACATGCGTCGCTGTTCGGGGTTGAAGGTGTCCTGGATCCAGAGGTCGATTTCGGCTTCCATGTTTTCAATCAGGCCGGCGGCAATCCTTCCCCATGAACGATTCTCCGGGTCGGGAACCATTTGACCGATCCATCCCTCCCCGTCGGGGACGGGTTTATTGACGGGTTCCTCCATGGAGGGCAGGTTCAGTCGTTTTGCACGCAGGGCCGCCTTGACCGTGGCAGGATTCAACTTTGCCCCGGGGGCTTCCAGCCTGCCCATGAGTTTTCGGGCCAGTTCACCGGCCCGGGGGGACTGGGTCTCGGCATGAAGTCGTGCCTGCGACAACAACCAGTCAATTTGCCGGTTGTTGGTGACCACCAGTTCGTCAGCCAGGCTGTAGGCCTCCAGGAATCGTTTCTGGTGCTTTCGGATAAACACAAGGAGGATGGAGGCGTCGATCACCGCCGGGTCATTGTCTGAAATGAAGCCCAGGCGCCGCAGTGTCATGATGCGTTCCGCCGGCTCATCCGAGAGGTTGTCGAGCGGGGTCAGCGGGAAGTCCCCACGCCTGCGCCAAAGGCTTTCCAGCGCCATGGGGGGAGGGACGACATAAATTCCATCACGTCTGGCAAACTTCCCAACCTCCAGGAAGGCTTCCTCTAAGAATTCAGAGATCCGTCCCCACATTTTCCCGTGGTCCCCACCCGCCTGGCGGATCAGGTTCCCTGGGTAGTTGGAGCTGGGCCAGTCATTGTCAATCAACTCCAGATACTCGGAGAGGCAGGCCCGGTGCAGGGCCTGCGCGGCCAGTTCGAAGTCCCCGGCGTGGCTTGCAATCAAGTCATTGAGCTGCTGTGTGCCCCGCTTGAAGTCACCATCGACGAAGGCCTTGTCGGCCTCCTCGAAAAGCTTGTTCCAATCTCTTTTTTGAGGAGTCTCCGCCGACTTCAATGAAACCAGCCCTGCCAATAAAAGGGCATAAAGTGCGAACCATGCCTTGAGGCGACCGGTCATTGATTCCTTATGCCTCCAGGCTCCAGGGTTTGCGCATTGGCTTGGAGAGCATGGCGTTGGCCTCCTTGTCCCCGGCAAATACTTCCTTTTCCGGGTTCCACTGGAGCTTTCGATCCAGCCTCATGGAGATGTTGCCCATGTGCATGAGCGAGGCCAGTCGATGGCCGGTTTCCGCAGGCAGGTAGGGATCCTTGCGGGACTTGACACAGTCCAGGAAATTGCGGTGTTCCCCCTCGCGACAGGTGAAGAGGTGGGTTTCCTCCGGCCCGATCTTTGACTCGAGGATTTCCTTGGAGCTGGCTTGTGGCGGGCGTGCCCATCCTGAATTACCAACCCAGCCGTCGGTCCCCTCAAATCGCAGGCTGGTACCGCCCGACTCGACGTGAAGCTCCACCCCGTTGGCGTAGGTGTACTTCAACTTGTAGCTGATGGCCGTGTTGTACATGCTGCCTTCGTTGAAGGTCCCTTTGCCCTCGACGGAGATCGGCCCTGTGTTCTCCGTGTCATTGGCCCACTGGGCGGTGTCCAGTTGGTGGGCGCCCCAGTCGGTCAGGAGACCACCGGAGTAATCCCAGATTTGCCGCCAGCGCATGGGTTCGGTGCGGTGTTGGGTGTAGGGGGCCTCAGGTGCGGGCCCGAGCCAAAGGTCGTAGTCCAGGTCGTCTGGTACCTTGACCGGTTTCCCGGTGGGCCACCGGTTTCCCGCAGGTAGCTTTACGCGGATGGTCTTCAGCCTGCCGATGCGTCCGTTGCGAACCAGTTCTGCCAGCCGGTGGTAGACCCGCATGCTGCGGTCCTCGGTCGATGTCTGGAACACTGCCTTCCTTGCCTTCACGGTGTCTGCTAACAGGCGGCCCTCCGCAATGGTAAGTGTCGGTTTCTCGCACTGCACGTCCTTGCCGGCCCGGAGTGCCATCAATGACATCAGGGTGTGCCAGTGGTCGGGCGTGGAGATCATGACGGTGTCGATGTCCTTTCGCGCCAGGATTTCCCGGAAATCATTGTGGGTGGTGCAGTCCTTGTTTTTGTTGTGGTTGTCGACCATTCCCTTTGCCTTTTTTCGTCGACTCTTGAAGACATCACATACGGCGAGGATCCGCGCGTCGGGCTGCCGCAGGTACATGTTGAGGTTGCGGTGGATGCCGTGGCTTCCCGTCCCGATAAAACCCACGGTGATTTTATTGCTGGGTGCGTCTTTTCCCAGGACCGATGAGGGGATGATGGTGGGGAATCCAATTGCGGTTGATGTGGCCAGCGCCTGTTTGAGGAAGTTTCGTCGGGTGTTCATGGGAGGTGTACTAGCCGGATTCTTTCTGGCCCAATGGGTTCAGGTTAATTCTATCATTCCTGTGCAAGTGGAAACAGTGTGGTGATTGGATACAAGACCTATACAGGTGTGTATCTAGAGAAATATATCAAGCCCCTCTTTTCGGACCTGTTTTTTTGGCATAACAATTATTGGTTTCATATATTTAAATCATGGCAATAAACCCTTTGGCTTACAGAGTATTGAAAGGGTTCGACTTGCCATAAAGCCTGTTGCCTTCAACATGGTGAACGTCGTGGAGATACAACTGGTGCATATAGGCAGGCGGAGTCCGGTAACCCATGGGATCGGAGTGCCAGCTGTTGGCTGTCGTGTTAAAGGTCTTGGGTTGTCCATCTTGGTACTCCTCCTCGTTTTTCTTGGGGTTGGGATCTCTACCCGGGCTGCACCTGTGTCGGGTGGGTTTGAATCCCCGCTGGATTTCAAGCAGGTGGAGCGGATCGATCTCCTGGTCGGGAAGCGACTGGGGGAAATAACGGTGAAGCCCAACCCGGCGGCTTCCCCTGAAGTGTTGTTGCGCCGGATGTATCTGCAAATCATCGGTCGCAACCCCACAGTCCGTGAGTTTGAGGACTTCATGGAAATGTCGCCTTCCGGCAAAAGCACCTTTTCCGGTCTTACCCTTGTGGAAAAAAAACGGAAGCTCATCGACCAATTACTCCAGTCCCGTGAATACGGAATGCATGAATTCAATTTCTGGAGCGAGATGAAGAACGAGCCGGACAACCAGAACATGAAGCTTTTCTATTTCTGGGCGTGGTTCAAAAAGCAGCTCAATGACGACCTGCCTTTTGACCAGCTGGTCTTTAAGATGCTGACCGAGACCGGCAATATCTTCGAGGGTGACGGCGTGGCCCGGGAGTTTCGTCAGAACGGCAATTTTGCCAACTGGTTTGCGGATGTCATGCTCTACTTCCATGGCGCACACATTACCTGCGCCCAATGCCACGACCATCCATTCGACAGCTATAACCAGAGGCAGTATTACGAGATGACCGCCTTTCTTCGAAATGAAGGCCACCCCATGGATAACCTGCCGGAAACCCTGCCCATCAACAAGGTCGACATCGGGAAAATCCGGAAGCGGGTTGCCGGGGACAAGGAGCTCGATGGTCGGACCGGTGCCCTGATCAATCGCTTTGCCTTCTGGTTTTCCAAATGGGCTCAACCGGAGAAAACCCAGAAAGCCGGTGTGGATCGTTTGCCTGATTATTTTCAGTCCGAGGAGGCCAAGGGTGACCCCGGGCAACTGGTGCGGGCCAAGGTTCTCTACGGCAAACAACCGGATCTGCGTTTTCCCGAGCCCGAGGAAGGGGAGGACCCGGGGAAGGAGCAAAAACGGAAGGTGCCACCGGAAGAATGGTCAGGTAATGATTCTCGTATTGCCTTTGCCCAATGGTTGACCGCCAGGGACAATCCACGATTTACCCTGATGCTCGCCAACCGCCTATGGAAGAAAACCGTGGGGATTGGATTGTTTGAACCAGCCAATAAAATCAAGGAGAAGACGAAGCCCTCTGACCCTGAGTTGATGCAGGCCCTGATCGGACTTGTCCACCAGAAGGATTTTCGCCTCAAGGAGGTTTATCGCGTGATCTATAACACCACCCTTTTTGAGCGTGAATCCAGCATGGAATCAGTCAGCTTCTCTCCGGGCATGGGCTTTCCCGGGCCCGTATCCAGACGGGTCTCGGCCGAGCAGATGTGGGACAATCTTATGGTGCTGCGCAATGAATACGTTGGCGAGTTTGATGGCGAACCGCGACCCGACCATCCGTCCCGTCTCCATCCGTATAAGGCCTACTATGAAAAGGGATACCTGAACTTTGATCAGGAACAGTTGACCGAGTATGTCCTGAAGGTCGGACGGGAGTCCAGGAAGGCCGGGATGAGTGCGCTGGAGTATGAAAACAAGCATCTTGGACACGGGGGAACCCGCGGGGCTGTCCCATCCCCTTTCATCCAAGCCAACCGCGACAGCCTAAACCTCAATGGCATCGAGTATAAATTTCTCCGGGCAAGTGAGCTCCGGGTGCCGGCAAGGATTGATCATTTCCTTGCCCACTTCGGCCAGTCCTCAAGAAAGGAATTGTTTGGCAGTGTCCGGGAGGCCTCCTCCACCCAGGCCCTGATAATGATTAATTGGGCGGAGAAAAACCTGTTCCACGAGAAGGGTGGCATCCTCCAGGTGGTCGACCAACGGGAAGGGGATGAAAAGATTCGAACGCTCTTCAAGGGAACCCTTGCACGATTGCCCTCTGAAAAGGAGTTGCTGGCCATGAAGGGCCTCGTGGCCAAGTCAGGCAGGGTTGCTTACCGGGACATTCTGTGGGCGCTTGTAAATTGCAATGAATTTAGGAGCCAGATGTAAGGCTGCCCCAGGAAACCATGATTAATTACACTTCACGCAGAACTTTCCTGAAACAAGGCGCCGGCATGGGCCTCGGTTTGTCGGCGGCATCCGCCTTTGGTGAACCGGAAAGCCCGGAAGCCCTGCTCCTGAAACACCCGAAGGCCAAGAAGCTTATTTATCTTTTTGTAGACGGTGGCTTGAGCCAGATCGATAGTTTCGACCCCAAGCCGAAAATGGGGGATGTGATGATGGATACCAGGGTCATCAACACCAAGCTCGATGGTGTTCAATATGGCCATTACTTCCCACAGTTGGCCGAGCATATTGACAAGTACTGTTTAATACGGTCCATGTCCACCGGGACCGCATCCCACGGCACCGGGGTTTATGTCACCCACCGCAACTACCGGCCGGGCACAGCCAACCATCCGCCCATCGGTGCCTGGATTTCCAGGATGCTGCCCACCCTCAACGAGAACCTTCCCAAGACGGTTGCCATTCATGAGCGTAGCCAGGGGCTCGGTTCATCCGGAGGTTTTTTTGGGGCCAAATATGCTGCCACCACTATTCCCGTGGCGGCAAACGGCCTGCCAGCCGGCAGGCAATTGGCCGATGTTTCAGATGATCGTGCATCGGATCGACTGAAGGCTCTCAAGATGTTGAACGAGGAGTTCTACCGGGCGAATCAGTCCAATTTCATTCGGGATCATATTGATGTGCTGGACAATACCCTGTCCCTTCTCAGGAGCCCTGATTTTTCCGCCTTTGATATTTCCCTGGAAAGCGACAAGACCCGGGAACGTTACGGTGACAGTAAACTGGGCCGGGGCCTTCTCCTTGCCCGTCGACTGGTGGAGAACGATGTACGTTTCGTCGAGGTCACCACATCAGGTTGGGATCATCACGACAACATCATGGACGAGATGAAGAAAATGGGGCCAATGCTGGACCGCGCCTTGTCCGCCCTGATCATCGATCTGAACGCATCCGGACTTCTCGATGAAACGCTTGTCGTGCTCACCACCGAGTTCGGCCGCCAAAACCATGTCAGCGGGAAGGCAGGTCGTGACCACGGACCCGGCGGGTACTGCCAGATTCTTGCCGGTGGTGGAATCAGGCCGGGTATGGTCTATGGAAAAACAGCTGAGGATGCCCAGGGTGTGAAGGACAAGAAGGCCAAGGTCTCACCCGAGGATTTCTTTGTCACCATGGCCTACGCCATGGGGCTTGATTACAACAGGAAGTACCTGAATGTGGACAAGCGAGAGTTCGCCATGAACAACGAGGGCAAGGGCAAGCCACTGACCTCCATCTTCACGACGGCTTGACCCGGACCGGCCTCCTGTGGCTGCGTTTGTAAAACGCGGAAGGATGGAAGGATTAATTTTACGGAGGGCGGACCCTCGGCGAGTCGTCCCTACCTTCTCCAGGCAGCAATTCCCCGGGTGCGGACGTTTCGCCGAAGCGTCCGTGTGGGATGTTGAGTTCTGCAGGAAGCAAGGATGGTGTTGAGCCAGAGCCGCAGAGGGTGGAGTCTGCGGCGCTTACTATTCCTGCTGGGTCTCCGCCTGGAGACGATCGATGTACTCAGTCACGTTGCAGTTCAACATGCGGGTTCCCCCGGGAGACACCTCCAGCACTTTCTCAACGATTCCGTCCATGAATGAACGGTCATGACTGACGATGATCACGGTGCCATCAAAGAGGTTGATGGCTTCCTGTAGTACAACCTTGCTCTGTATGTCCAAATGGTTGGTTGGTTCATCCAGTATCAGGCAGTTGCAAGGACGCATCAGTAACTTGGCAAGGGCCACGCGGTTCCGTTCTCCCCCGGACAGAACCGTGGTCTTCTTGAATACATCATCACCGCTGAAGAGTAGGGCACCCAGCGCGCCCCGAGGGTTGGCGGCGGAGTTTCCCTCCGCCACGGACTCAACTTCTTGCAGGACGTTTTTATCCGGGTCCAGTTCCTCTGCCTGTTGCTGGGCAAAGTAGCCGATGACTGTATTGATGCCCGTTTCAATCTCCCCATCCTGATAGGGTTCAACTCCTGCCAGGATTCGGGCCAGTGTTGATTTCCCCGCTCCGTTTACACCAACAACTGCAATTCGATCCCCCTTGTTGATGTTCAGGTCAAGTCCTTCAAAGATTTTAATTGTGTCATAGGCTTTCCACAGGTTTGTCACGGAGATTACTTTATTGCTGGCTGGAGGGGAGGGGGGGAAACGCAGGAATATATTTTTCTCATCGCGTTCGATTTCAATTCGCTCGATTTTTGCCAATGCCTTGATGCGGCTCTGGACCATGCTTGCTTTTTTTACATTGGAACGAAAACGATTGATAAAGTCCTTCTGCCTCTGGATTTCCTTTTGCTGGTTGTCATAGGCCTTTCGTTCCCGGGCCTTTCGCTCAGCGCTTTCCCGTTCGTAAAAGGAGTAATTCCCCTTGTAGCTGTTGAGGTTGCCCAGTTTGAGTTCCAGGGTGCGGTCCGTCACCTCATCAAGAAATGCACGGTCATGAGAAATGATCACCAATGCCCCCTGATAGTGCTTGAGGTATTGTTCCACCCAGTGCTGGGAGACTACATCCAGATGATTGGTCGGTTCATCCAGGATGATCAGGGAGGGGGTTTGCAGGAGCAGTTTGGCAAAAGCAATTCTCATTTGCCATCCTCCTGAAAACTCATCTGTTTTCCGGTCAAAGTCATCCTGGGAAAAACCCAGTCCCATCAGGATTTTTCCAATCTTGGACTTCATTTTTTCGGGCTCATGCTCTTCCAGTTTCTGTTCCCATCCACCCATCAGGTCGACGAGGTCATAGAATTCCTCCGTTGAGGTGTCCATGTCCGCCATTCGATCCTCTGCCTCCTCCAGTTGCTTTCGCAGTTCAAGCACGTTTTGGAATGCTGCTTCCACTTCATTATAAAGTGACTTGCCGGCAAACTCGACCCCATCCTGTGGCAGGTAACCAGTTGTGACATGGCTTTGCTTGTCGATCTCTCCTGCATCAATCTCAACTTCATCCATAAGCATCCGGATAAAGGTGGATTTCCCTGACCCATTTGATCCCACGAGGGCGATTCTGTCCCGTGGGCCGATGACCTGCGAAATGTTGTTGAAAAGCGTCTTTTTTCCGTACGCCAGTGAAATGTTCCTTACGATAATCATTACTGAATGAATTTTTTTAATTTCAGTCTACAAAACCCGCCACATTCTTTGATACATGTCCTCGATACCAGAATAATTTTTTTGGTTGGTTAATTATCGGGCTAAGGGAGAGCGTTTTGAACATATACAAAAACTTTTGGGTCATTCCTTGAAAGACTTTTTGGCTGTGATATATTAACGGAACTCATTTTTGCCCAAAATTACCATATGCGACTACTGAATCTGATCCTGGATCGTCCTCACTATAAACAAAAAAACAAAAAGATCGCCCGGGCCAAGTCCCAAGGTAAGAGTCGTTATAAACGAGCCCTTATGGAATTACAGGCAATCCCTTCCTTCTCAAGGTATCCTGACGTGGCCGATCGAGCTGTGGAAAGCCTTAAGTGGGGGAAGAAGCATTTAACCAAATCTGACCGATTTGACTGGTTGACCGGGATTTGGAAGCGCTACCTCCACTTCCTTGGTGATCCGGATGAGGGTTCCCGACGGCAACGCATTATGGACAAGTATCCACAGGCTCGTATTCTCGGAGACATCCAAGCCTTTCATGAGGTCTTCTACTATGCCTTCCCCGCAATACAGGGCCATGCCAAACAGAGTGGTTGCAGGGTTATACTGGATATGCCCTTTTTTGAAAAAGAGAATGGTCGCGCCATGCCTTTGTCCCCCGATGTGGTTATTGATCGACTGGAAAATCTGGAGGACAAATATCTTACCGATTACCTGGCCAGCAATCGATTTTGTACGGAGGGCGAGCCTTATCTGGAAACCCATGACGGTTGGAAATGGTTTCGTATTCGACCTGGAAGATCGAGGGAGGAGGGGGAGGCTATGCGCCACTGCGGTAATGTTCCCGGTTGGTGTTTCGGGGACTTCATCTACTCCCTGCGCGAACCGGTTGATAAAAAGGGGAAAACTTTTTGGAAGCCTCACATGACAATTGTTTGCAATGGTCTGCGTTTTCGTGAATTGAAAGGGTTTTCGAATCGTAAGCCCGCTGCGGATTTTCATCCGCACATTGTAGATCTTCTTGGTCAGAAAAAGTTTCGGGGGTTTTCGAGACCGGGGTACTGCCCGAAAAATGATTTTCATGTCTGTGACCTTTCGGAAGATCATGTCCGGGAACTTTTTAGGCTGAACCCGAGTCTTGATCAGGATGGTCTTGATTGGCACTCAGAAACTGTTTGCACCCTTTCAAACGGCTGGCGCTGGGTATTCATTGCGAATACTGATGTTCACGGATATTGTCGTAATCTATCGACTCAAGGCGTCGGTTCCCTGTGGTCATTAAAAGGACGCCGTGGTTGGCATATTCTACAGGAACCCGTGAATGTGGGTGGGTCGATTCACTGGGTTCATCGACTGGTTTTGGGTACGCGTGACAAGTGTGTCCTCGGAATTGTCCGCGCCGGTGAGAAAATTGATGAGAATATCTCCTTTGGCCTGCTTTATTTTCTCAAGTTTCATGCAAAAGGGCTCTATTATTTTGACCTTTTTCGAATGCTTTCAGTGTCCGACCGTGATGAGGTTCTCAAGGCAACCCCCACTCTGCTCAATCACTTTCATCCGGAGACGGTAATGGAACTGGCACCTCCAGTTTGTGTCATCGAAGCCTACCTTAAATGGACTCTACCTATTGATTTTCATATCGAGAATGAACGAACTCTGGTCCTAAAGGAGTTCGTCAGTCGGAAGGAATTGCTTGAATACCTCTGCTTTTACGATCAATGGAAGGAACGGGTTGCCAAGTTGTCGGATCATGACGGTCTGGCGGCAACCGTCTTCGTGAAGCATTTAAGTTTTCGGTTGGATGGCTTGACCGTGAATATCTCTAGAGATTCCGGAATAAAACTCATCTATCCAATCAAGGGCATTATTTCACTTTTGGTTGGGCTTTCCCATTTAAATGACCAAAAGACGCGTAAATCTATCATGGAGTGGATTTTACGCCCTGGGATGGACATTGTTCCATCGGCCAATTCCCTTATATAGATTAGATATGGCTTCCTCAGGTAGTGGTTTAAATTAGGCATTGATTTCCGTTTGTGCGGAAAATATGCGGCTAATTTATACATCCTCAACCTGTAACATCTAACCAAGAACGCATCTTTTGAAGAGGCGCTGGTTTTCTACCGAGAGTTTTAGCCGGTTTTCTCCATGAGGAGAAACCGCGGAGGTTCTTAAACCCGCCTGCTTCTAGAAAGACTCCTGTATCCCAATAGTGACAAGGAAACCTTCGCTTAAATCCATATTGAACCCGCGCCCGTCCTGCTTGCCCTCTAAGGATTTAAGTAACATGACATTGCCATTTAGGAAGATGTTGGTTTCATCATCCAGCGCCCACACTAATCCGGCTCCAATTGCGCCTCCGGCGGAAGTTTCTGAGACATTCATGGAACCAGACTCGCTGGCAAACTGAGTTCCTCCAAC
The DNA here is from genome assembly GCA_018668635.1 of Opitutia bacterium. Classification (GTDB taxonomy): domain Bacteria; phylum Verrucomicrobiota; class Verrucomicrobiia; order Opitutales; family JABJCN01; genus JABJCN01. The sequence continues at coordinate 6,923 of JABJCN010000126.1, read as the reverse complement.
ACTATAGTTATTGGCATAGTTGAACTCTCCATCAAACCACGCCATCATCAATCGGGCTTGCACCATGGCAAAAAGGTTCTCATCCAACTGGTGCTGGATTTCAATTCCGGTGCCAATTGAAATTAGCTTCCCGTCCAGTTCAAAATTTCTTTCTGCAATGCCGGCACCGGGGAAATCTGTATTCGAACGGGTTGGGGAATCGACTATTATTGGTCCGGGGCCTTCAAATGTCCCGGTATGGGGTGCTGGTACCAAACTCATGTCCACGCCGAGGTGACTGTAGGAATCAGTTGTTAGTGAGTAGTCTGCTGTACCGGATTTATTGTAGTCAGAATCCACGGAGAGCAAATCCAGCGAAACCAGAAAAGAAACCTTCAGCCCGTTTCTCTCTACGGGATCTTTCAGCCAGGTCAGGCTGATGCCTTTTGAATCCCCATCTTCCGTTCCTTTCCAACTGCTTTCTGAAAACTGTCTCGAATTAAATGCAATGAGATCTGCCCCCGCGATCACTTGAGACACTTCCTGATAGCCCCAGTTCCAAGTGTCATTATTGTCGTTGCCGGTGTTGTCCAGGTTGACGTACCCGTCATCGTAGGTGCGGCTTATCCCGCTTGTGGTGGAGTCCAATCCTGAGGGCAGGGCTGTTTGGCGACTATTCCCATGATAGTTGACCTTCAGGTTGGCCATTGAAGATATTCCAATACGCAATCTTCCATTCAAACCTTCTGAATTGATCAGTTCATCAAGGCTTAATGCATAATGCACTGGTAATATGCATGCGGTGAAAATGGCTAGGACTTTTAAATTCATCGTCAATTTATTTTTTAGCATCATGGTGCAAGAACTCCCCATTCCCCTGTCTGATAATTATAAATTTGAGTTGTGGCATTTGCCGTGCTAAGGAAAGCCCAAGCAGTGTCATTTGCCAAATAAATCTGGGGGTATACGGACTTGCTTGTCCAGTGCCAACCCAGTTCAGGATGCCACATCCAGAGATTGTCGGAATCGTTGCCCAGCATGTAAATCCATCCCATTGCCGGATGGAAAATCCAAGGGAATTGATCTGCATTAAAAAGGTCGAACCAGTCGAGTTGTAGCCATCCATCCCCCACATTGGCTGCACCGTCCCAGATGGTATTAATGTCAATTTCTGCGACCGTGATTGTGGCCGGGATTTCACTGACCGAGTGAACGGTCGGGTAGTAGGAGACAGCCACATCGATTGCATCACCGCTGTTGAGTGTTTGTGGAATTTCCACATAATTGTTCCCCTCCGCATCCGTTCCTGTCCGGTTGTATACATTCTTTACATCCTTAAGGTTGGAAAATGTAAGCTTGAAGGCGTCGATGGTGGCACTTGTCTTGTTTTCGACTCGGAGAACCTGATTCATTAAGCCGGTTTGTCTGCTGATGACCGGAACGTTCACGAAAACAGTCAAGGATGACTGCATGGTGGCCAATGCCTGAGTTGCCAGTTGATTAAGTGAAACCCCGGCTGCTGCCGTGGCAGATGCAGTCGCCGTGTTGGTGATAGCTGCAGATGCTGCAGTTGAAACAGCAATGTTCTGGGTTGTTCCAATTTGTGAGCCAGCTGCGCTCACCTGGACAACGGTCCCTTGACTGGCAGGCACATCGGCACTATTCCCTGAAGGGTCGGTGTAACTGACAAGTCCTTCCACCATGTTGATTCCTCCGTTGACAGTGCCATCTGCATTGGTCGTTACATTCAACTGGCCAATTGTACCCTTGATCACGGTTTTACCGACAGGGGAGTTCAATACATAGCTTGAAATTTCATTTAATTTCAACACATCGAAGACTAAATCCCCGTAAAGTAGTTCCAGTTGGGTTGTGGAGGAACTGGGTTCCTCTTCCATGGAACCCAACGTTTCAGTTCCCCCGGCAAAAGCCGTTTGGCTGAATTCCAGAATGGAGAGTTTGGATTTTCCTGTCAGGGTGGTCACGCTGCCATTGGAGAACAGTAGAGTCACCTTGGCTTGATCTTCAACTTCCACCGCGTGACCGGCGGAGATGCTTTTACCTACAGCAACTGCGTCAGTCTCAAGATAATTGCTGCTTTGGAGGTTTTGCACCCTTACATCTCCCTCGATATTCATGAATATCACTGCGCCTGCACCGGATTCTCCTTCTCCTGATGCGTAGACTGGTTGGACGACAACCATTCGTGAGATAGTTGTGGCTGCATTACCCGCCGCATCTGAAACATTATATGTGAGGGTGTAGCTTCCGGCAGTATTAACATCCACCGTATCTCCACTCAGAGTTATATTTGCACTGATATCTCCGTCAGCCTCATCAATCGCAGTTGCTCCTGCGTCAATGTAGGAATCGCCCACGGAAATTATTACAGTGGCATCCCCTGCAAGTGTGAGCACCGGAGGAATTGTTTCAGCAGATGGAACTGCTTCTCTTATAATGACTACCCGATAAGCAGTTGTGGCTGCATTACCCGCAGCATCATATACATCATAGGTGATATTATAGGTCCCGGCAGTATTTACATCAACCGTATCTCCGGATATTGAAATATTTACAGAGATATCCCCATCAGTATCATCCGATGCCGTGGCACCTGCATCCGTGTAGACATCGCCCACAGTGATCGTCACCGTGGCATCCCCGGTTACAGTGATTACAGGTGCAGTGGTATCTACCGGGGTCGGTTCTTGGACAACAAGAGATCGGTGGGCTGTTGAGGCGGCATTACCTGCGGCATCACTTACATTGTAGGTGATGTCGTAGGTCCCGGCAGCATTTATATCAATCCTATCCCCTCCCACAGTGATATTGGCGCTGATGTCCCCATCATTCCCATCCGTTGCCGTGGCCCCGGCATCCGTGTAGACATCGCCCACTGTGATCGTCACTGTGGCATCCCCGATTACTGTTATAACAGGCGCGATTGTATCCTGGACCGTGACCGTGCGGGTGACTTGGACTGCGGCGTTGCCAGCCGCATCGGAAACATTGTAGGTGATGCTGTAGGTCCCCGTAACACTGGAATTGACGGTATCTCCACCCACAGTGATGGAGTCGGTGATTACACCATCAATATTGTCAGTGGCCGTTGCACCAGGGTTCGTGTAGTTTGAATTAACCTCAAGGACAAGCGGGTTGTCACCAACCAAGGTAATGACGGGCACGATGGTGTCTGCTTCCCCGGTTGCAGCCTCCACCACGACTGAACGATTCACTTGTGTTGCCGCATTGCCTGCTGCATCAGACACATTAAATGCTATCGTGTAGGTGCCAGCCGTATTGGGATTTACTGTATCGCCGCCTATTTCAATGTTGGCGGAGATGTCTCCGTCCACGTTGTCAGATGCTGATGCCCCGGGTTCCGAGTAGGTTCCCCCCACCGTGAAAGTGATGGTGGCCTCCCCGTTGAGGGTGATGATCGGAGCGGTTGTATCCTGCACTATGACCGTGCGGGTGACTTGGGTTGCGGCATTACCTGCAGCATCAGAAACATCATAGGATAGGGTATAGGTTCCTGGCGTATTTGCAATCACGGCACCATCGGGTGTGATGTTGGCGGAGATGTCGCCGTCCGTGTCATCGGAGGCCGTGGCCCCGGCATCCGTGTAGCTGTCCCCCGCACTTATCGTGACCGATGCATCTCCAATAAGGGTAATGACGGGTGCAGTCGTGTCAGGAGTGGCTGTATTGGCCCAGTTGGAGAAGTGGGTCACGCTGGCAAATATCTTTCCGGCTTCAGCATCGATTGATACAGCATCTGAATTCTCCCACGCATTCTTTGTCGAATTGAAGAAGGATATGTTAAGGTTTTCACTATTGATCCCTTCTGCCGCGAGTTCTGTTGCATCAAAGGCCATGGTCATGGTTACCGCCTTGTTGAATTCCTGGCTTATCTCTTTTCCGCTGCTATCGTAGAGCTCAATTTGGTAACCGTAGTCCAGCGGTTGGTCATTGGCATTCTTGACGAGGCCTTCAGTATATGGGCTCACGACAAATCGGACCTCAGAGTTGCCATTTGCATCTACCTCAACCGGCACGGCGTTTGCCGGTATATAAATCTCTGTGCCATCTTCCAACACCGTGGTGAAGTCCTTTGTGGCATCGAAGGTGTCCGCGGCCCCGTCAGGCACCTCGAAGTCGGGTTGTGCCAGTATGATATTTCGTGCACTGGACGAGGCTGCCACTGAAAGATCCACCGACAATTCATTGTCCGTTATGTAAATGGTCTCAGTTCCTTCATCATCTACATTGACAAAGTCAGCACCCACATGCCACGTCGAGCCAGAGGGAACCAGAAGCTTGTAGTTGCCGTCCACATCGGTTTCCCCCTCGGCAAATTGTCCATCATCAGACCATGCGTATACGTAGGCACCTTCAATGGTGGATTCACCTGTAGCAATATTACCCTCGATGAAGTTTTCTTCTGCAGGCTTCTCCAGGGTCAGGCTAACCGTTGCAGCCCCTGTAGCTGAAATGTCTGCGGGTTGTGCACGTGGCTCCAGATAACCGGACTCGCGCAGTTCCGGCGGCAGGTAGGCACCCACCTGGTAAGCTCCGCCGGCCTCCACACTCAAGCTAAACGTTCCGTCCGTTGATTCCACCTCGGTTTCATAATCATCGTAGGTTGGGTCGCCTATACGCGTGGCCCAAATATAGACCGTGGAGTCGGCCAGTTGCGTTCCATTTTCATCGAGAATAGTCCCGGTTATGGTTGCGCCGGCTGTCTTCAGCGAGAAATCCTGCGTAACCGTGGAACCGGCAACGGCTGTTGTCCTAGTCGGAGAGGCAGGGGAGGGGAGGATTATACGGGAAGTATCAGAATCACTGACTATTTGGTAACCAATATTCCAGTCCCCGGGGCCTAAAGTCAGGCTGTATGTGCCATCAGACTGGATGGAAGTTTCTTCCCAACCTTCACTACTGACTGCAAAAACATCGCCCTTTATTCCACTGACAGCGGTTTCGTTAAGATTTAGGGTGCCGGATATAACCGCATCATTTGATAGCAGAGTCAGGCTGAGTGCTGTAACTCCTTCAGCATGGGAAACTTCTCCGCCGGAAATGGTAAAAGTGGCCTCGGCATCCGGACGAAATCCGCTGCCCTGTGGAACCCATACCCCGGTAGCGTACTCGCCGTCGGAGAGGCTGAGGGTGAACTTGCCACGACTGTCCACCTCTGCCTCGTTGACAATGGCGTGCAGTCCCGCGTCGGCCGCAGCATTTCGCACATAGACAAAGAGATCCAGGTCGGTGATGGGATTTCCGGATGAATCAACAACTGTGCCGCCGATGGATGAGGCTGCCTTGGCCACGGTAAAGTCAAGGGACTTGGTCTGACTCGCTCCGACTTTAACCCGTTTAGATTTCTGCATCAGGTAGGGGATTTCAGCACCGCTTTCAGCAATCGGAAGCTCGAACATAACCTCCCATGCACCGGAATCCACGTTCAATTCATATTGGCCGGCGGCGTTTGTTGTATCGGAGATGAAGGCACCCGTTTTCTTGCTCCGTGCGGAAACAGAGAAGTTGGGCAGGGCGTTCCCATCGGCATCAGTCAGGCTGCCGCTGATCTTTGAACTCTTGGCGCCCAAGGTAATGTTACCAAGGTCAACTGTCGCATTGGCCACTCGAACATGCTGGGCAGCTGGTGGCTTGTAGGTCGGGAATTGCTCATGATTAATCCACACGGACACATCGTAACCTCCAGCCGGTAGAAGAATCTCGAAAGTGCCATCGGCACCAATCGCAGTCGCATTACCTTCCCCGGATGGACTGAAGGCATTGACCTCCACGTAATCGGTCAACCCTGTCCAGTCGCTGCTCCCATCGGCCTTGAGTATGGTCCCGGTAATCTTGCCATTACCCAGAACCGTAACCTCAAAGTTTACGCTTGTGCTCTCGGATGTGGCATCTTCCATAAACTCGATTTCCTCAGGGAAACCTTCATAAATCCAAGTTGCCTGGACCCCCCGAGCCGGCCGCAGGTTGACTTTCCAGGTGCCGGGACCGGCTGTCAATTCGTATGCACCGGTGTCATCCGTGGTGGTCTCAATGAAGCCTTGCTTTGACGCCGCAAAAATCTCTGCGCCTGAGATGGTGTTCCCGTCGCCGTCCACCACTGTTCCTGTAATGATCTTAGAAGATGGAGCCAGGTAAACAAATGGATCGGTTTGGCTTACATCCGTGTCCTCAAGAGTTACATTACCGGATGAAAGGGTGGCTGTGACGCGATAGGCATACGTTTCCCCGGGAGTGATTGAGGTATCGATGTAGCTACGGGTACTGGAGCTAAGGTCACTGCTCAAAAGGCTCTTGTAGCTGGTGGAGGTGCTTGCCTTGCGCTCGATGCCAAAGCCTGTGGCGGAGAGCTTGGTACTCCAGGATATCTCGACAGCGTTACCCACCTTGATCAGTTCGTCTGGGTTGGTCACGCTGAAACTGATTGCCCCGGGGTCGTTTGCCCGGTGCTCAGGCGGTATCTCCACGTAGAGGGTATACGCCCCCGTGGTGTCGAGGTTGAGTGTGAAATAGCCATCCTTATTGAGCTCCACGAACTCTTCCACGAACTCGTCTAAATCCTCTTCACTTGAATCGGGGTTGCCATCCCCGTCCTCGTCTGTGAAGGCCCAGATAAAACCATGGCCCAGGGGCACTGTCTCGCGCCCGCCGGTGGTTGTCTTTTTCGAGAACATGACACGTCCGGAAACGTTGGAGGCCGTCAGGGTCAGGGTTTGATCGCTTTCCTCATCCCCATCATTGAGACTCAGCTCGATTTCTTCGGATTCCTGATATCCCCGGTAGGACTTCGACTCAAACGGTGGGAGGGCAAACACGATCCAGTTTCCTCTCGGAAGCTTGTTTAGTGTGAATGTGCCGTCTGGCTTGGTCATTACGTGGTCCAGTCGCAATAAATTATCATCGGT
>JABJCN010000086.1 GCA_018668635.1 Opitutia bacterium | reverse complement strand
GACAAAGCCGTTGAGCGACAGGAAATCACCTTCCTTAAGTGTAACACCATTTCCAGAAAGAGTCTTCTTTCCGTAGTCGATGTCCATATCGTGGGCGCCGCACACACAAATTTTGCCCATTTGGCGGGCAACAAGTGCGGCATGTGACGAGGCTCCGCCTCGTGTTGTCAGGATTCCTTCTGCGGCGATCATGCCTCGCAAGTCTTCCGGGGAAGTTTCCTGGCGTGTCAGGATTACCTTTTGTCCTTTTGCCGCGGCAGCCACTGCAGTTTCCGCAGTGAAATAAATCTGACCGCTGGCTGCGCCCGGCCCTGCCGGTAGGCCACTGCCAATATTTTTGGCTTTTCGCTCCACTGTTGAGTCAAAGATCGGAGCCAGAAGATGACTGAGGTCTTCCGCAGGAATACGCATTATGGCTTCCTGTTGCGAGATGAGCTGCTCCTTGACCATGTCGATTGCAATATTCACTGCAGCAAAACCAGTTCGCTTGCCATTGCGGGTTTGCAACATCCAAAGTTTCCCTTGCTCAATGGTGAATTCAACGTCCTGAACATCCCTAAAGTGTTTTTCGAGGATTTTCCGGATTTTGAGCAGTTCCTTGTGGGAGGCGGGCAAATCCTTTGCCATTTTCGCAACAGGCTTGGGGGTTCGAACGCCGGCAACCACATCTTCGCCTTGGGCATCAATCAGGTATTCCCCGTAGAAGACATTTTCCCCAGTAGCTGGATCGCGGGTAAAAGCGACCCCGGTTCCGGAGGCTTTGCCGGTGTTTCCAAACACCATGGCTTGAACATTGACAGCAGTTCCCCAGCTTGCGGGGATTCCGTATTTCTGACGGTACACTTTTGCGCGGTCGTTTTGCCATGAATTGAAAACGGCGTTCACTGCGCCATAGAGTTGATCCATCGGGTCTTCAGGAAAAGCTTCCCCTGCGCGTTTTTTAATAAGTTTCTTGAATTCATTCACAACCCAGCGGAGATCCTTTTCACTGAGCCCTGAGTCATTACTGACCTTCGCTTGTGCTTTTGCCTTGTCGAGAATCACTTCATACGGGTCGTGGTGTTCTGTTGCGAGTGCCTCGACACCCATGACGACACTACCATACATCTGGAGGAATCGACGATAACAGTCCCATGCAAACTTGGGGTTGCCAGTATTGGTTGCCAGTGCCTCGACCACTTCATCATTGATGCCAAGATTCAAGATTGTATCCATCATTCCTGGCATGGAGTCACGAGCACCCGAACGCACTGAAAATAGAAGTGGACTTTTCTTATCGCCCAGTTTTTTGCCAAGTTGCTTCTCTACGTTTGCGACAGACTTCCGTATTTGCCCATCCAACTCTTTGGGATACTTTTTCTTGTTGGCGTAGTAGTATGTGCAGACTTCTGTCGTAATGGTGAAACCTGGAGGCACCGGAAGGCCAATTCCTGCCATTTCGGCAAGATTGGCGCCTTTACCACCAAGGAGGGCGCGCATCTTTTCGGATGCGTTGCCATCGGTTTTCTTCCCAAATTCGTAGGTGTACTTGGGTTTCTTGCTCATAAGAATTGTGCGTTTTGTTTTTGGGTGTCGTGGTTTTTCCTGCGTGAAAAAAGCGCTTCATCCACTATTGCTTTAAAAAAGGGAGCGGCAAATAAAGGAATTTCAACCATGACTGTCAATGGAGAAGGGAGAAGAAAAGAATTGAAAAAAATGCGGGTGACACCATAGCAATTTCGCTTCATTTTTTAATGATTGGGTTTACTCCAACATAAAATTGACCAGATGCTCCATCACCTATAACATGGCTGAAGATTCACAGACAAGTGATACACCAGACAATTCGGAAACGAATAATTCCGGGCAGGAATCAGCATCTCAGGATGAACCGGTGAACATTCATAACAAAGGCCCTGAACTTGATTTATCCAGCTCAGGCAGGATACGTAACCAGGCAAATTTGCCAAGGAAGTCTGCGGATAAAGATAAACCGACAGAAAATGTGGAGGGATCCAGCCCTGAACCGGAATCAACTGCTGACAATGGAGAGGATTCCTATGAATCCGATCCTTCTTATGATGACCATCATCACGACGACTATCATGATCCTGACCACTACGATGATGATTATCATCACGATCAGCCACAGGATGAAGGTGATGACTGGTGGGAGGAGGATGAGAAAGATGAGGAGGACCAGTTGTCAGACGCCGGAGAGATGTCTTTTCTGGATCACTTGGAGGATTTACGCTGGACCTTGTTCAAGAGTGTTGGCGCTTTCCTTATTGGCTGTATCGTTGTTGGAATTAACCTGAAGCTTTTTGCAGACTTGCTACAGTCACCGATTGATCATATCTCTGCCACAGGAAGTAGTTTGGTTTATACTCTTTCAGGCGACCAGACCCTTCAGGCACTGGAACGATCCACGGGTGAGAAAAAATGGGAGGTAGATGTTCAGTTCCAACCGGTGATTGATTCCGAGGGCACCCTGTTTGCTGTAACACCAGATCAGAAAATTATTGCCCTTAATGGATCCACGGGCAAAGAGAAATGGGAGTTTAAAACAGACGGAGCAGTCCGTGCCCCTCCCTCACTCGATACCAAAGGTATTTTGTACATAGGCACTCAAGACAGCAAAGTTTATGCGATTAACGCAAAGACAGGAAAGAAGAAATGGGAGTTTGAAGCAAGCGGAGCAGTTGATGATTCTCCTTTGCTATCATCGGACGAAAATATTGAATTAAGGACTCGTCAGCCCCTTGGCGTTCTTATGGTTCTAATGCAGGTGGTCTTGTTTGGCGGACTCGCCGTTTCATTGCCTTTTATTATCATGGCAATTAGTGGATTCGTTGCACCTGGGTTGACTAAACGAGAGAAGCGCATGCTTCTGCCTGGAAGTATTGCCGCAGTTTTCCTGTTTCTTGCCGGCGCTGCGCTGGCTTTTTTCTTCATCATTCCCGTGTCACTCAAGTTTTCCGCTCTCCTGAATGACTGGATGAACATCGAGTTGCTTTGGGACGTAAATGATTATTATAGTTTGGTTGTGATGGTGACACTTGCCATCGGAGCACTATTTCAATTCCCCCTTTTATTGGTCATTACAGGCTATCTCGGAATTCTTCCTTCTTCCAAATTACGCAAAGGTCGTAAGTTGGTGTTCGTCATAATCTTAATAGTTGCGGCACTTTTGACACCGGGTGACGTGATTGTTGCCCTTGTGTTGTTAACAATTCCTCTTTATGCATTGTTTGAGGGGTCCATCTTAATGGTAGCCTACGTTGAGCGAGGTAAGGCACGCCGGCAGGCTCGTGTTGAGGAGCGCAGGAAGAAACGGGAACTTGACCGAGAGACGGCAAAGCAGAAAGCTGATACCACTTTAACAAAAAACAACCCAGAAGATAACTCCAAGTCAGAGAAAGATAGGTGAGGCGCCTAGCCTCCAATCTTTTTAAATTATTAGAATTGAATTGGGTGCCTTGCTGAAGTACTGACGGGCTTTGGGGGTATTGAAAAACCGATCAGGCGGCAGCCGCAGCGTTTCTTTTACGTCGTACGTGATCCGAAAGAACAGCATGGAACATCACGATTGCTAGCCAAAAGGTCCCTCCAAGGGGTATGGCAGCGAAAAAGCCCGAGATTGTTGCTGTTAACGAAGTTTCATCCTGTACCAGTGCATGGTTGCGCAATACATTCGCCATGAATACGTAGAATGCTATTGCCAGAATGATGTGAATGACGTGATGGTGAGGCTTCAGTAGCTTTACGCTGGCTGGTGCCGGGGTATTTGGGTTTTCTTCACTCATGTTTCGTTGTTGTATTGAGTTTGTAATACTTGGGGAAAAGAATCAGTAGAGAGAAGTCAAGCTAGACGGAGAGGGGAAGAATCCAGCCACTACCACCGCTGACTTTCTTTTAGCTAAAAACGCGATTCGGATCAGACGTCCTTCCAGGCACGCTCCCGGGCGGAGTCCAAAACAGCGTCACAAACCTTGGCTGTTTCGAGGGCGTCTCGGAAGGTTGGTTTACAGGGAGTGCCTTTATCAAGACTTTCGAGGAAGTCTGCAACTTGATGAACGAAGGTGTGTTCATAGCCGATGCATAGTCCCGGTACCCACCACTTGTCCATGTAGGGCATGTCCCCGTCGCTGATGTGGATGCTACGCCAACCGCGGACGTTGGACTCGTCCGAATGGTCAAAGTATTCGAGGCGGTTGAGGTCGTGCAGGTCCCAGCGGATCGAGGCGTTTGCACCATTGATTTCCAATGTATACAGCGCTTTGTGACCGCGGGCGTAGCGGGTTGACTCGAATAGACCGAGAGACCCGTTGTTAAAGTGGCAGTGAAAGAGGCAGGCGTCGTCGATGGTAACTTGCTGCTTCTCGCCGGTGGCGGTGTGGACGCGTTCCTTGATGAAGGTTTCGGTGACAGCGGAGACATCCTTGATAGATCCGTTTAGCCAGATTGCGGTGTCGATACAGTGGGCTAGCAGGTCACCGGTCACACCACTTCCTGCTGCCGCCGCATCCAATCGCCACAACCCTTCACCCCCCTGAGGCAGTTCGGCGCTGATTGTCCAGTCCTGAAGGAAGTTGGCGCGATAGTGAAAGATTTGTCCGAGCTTACCGGAATCAATGATCTGTTTGGCAAGGGTGACGGCCGGCACGCGACGGTAGTTGTACCAGACTGTGTTGGGGACACCGGCCTTCTCTACGGCATCAACCATTGGCAGACTTTCCTCTGCAGTTCTGGCAAGCGGTTTTTCACAGAGGACCATCTTACCAGCTTCGGCGGCGGCGATGGCTACTTCAGCGTGCTGGTCGTTGGGAGTGCAGATGTCGACGGCGTCGATGTCGTCACGCTTGAGCAGTTCCCGCCAGTCAGTCTCGTAGCTGGCGTAGCCCCATTGATCGGCGAATGCCTTGGTCCGGTCTTCGGTCCGGCCACAAACTGCCTGAAGAACGGGCGTGTGTCCCAGATCGGGGAAGAAGTCGCTAACGCGCTTGTAACCATTGGTGTGAGTTCGTCCCATGAAGCCGTAGCCGATGAGACCGATGCGGAGTTCCTTTTTCTCTGCCATGATTATATTGGGCTCTGTGTATACTATTTAAGTGATCGAGGATTAGGCCTGATGCAGTAAATGCTCAGGCCTTATAGGGGATATATTGGTTATGGGTTCTATTTCCACCTTACATCAAGAAGAGGAGCATCTTCTTGATGTCTGATTTGATGGGAGGGGCGGCTTAGTGCCCTCCATCTCCGCTCAAATCAAGTGGCTTGTAGCCACCCTTGCTCCTGAAGTAGAGAAAGATCATGATATATGCAACGAGCATGATTCCCGGGAAGATGGCCATGTCCCCGAGTGCTTTTTGCCCACTGTTATCTTTTGCTGTATTGATGGCTTTTATGGTCTCCTCGGATTGTCCTTCAAGAAGCTTATCCAGCTCACCTGTTTTCCATGTCTGGTAACTGATAGTACCGTAGTAGATATCTTTATTTTCGAGAGCGGAAGGAGTAACCTGACCCTTTTCCAGTAAACCGGGAACTGTTGCTGCTGCTTCTATGCCTGCCACCTCACTCACGGCTTTTTTCTCCTGCAAGGCGCCGATGTATGGGAATCCGAGGACACCCACTGCCAACATACCAATACCTGACACGGAATTGAGTGTTAGGGCTCCACCTTTCGGGGTTTGTTCGGAAACAATGCCAAGCATTGTTGGCCAGAAGAAGGTCTTACCCAGTGCATAAAGGGTCGCCGCACCGAAGATCATTGCAACCCCATTGACTCCAGACAGAGCCTTCAGTCCCACGATTGCCAGTACTGAACTTGCTATCAGGAGTTTGACTGGTCCCATGGAATGTACAATTGGTCCTGCAAAGAAGCGCAATACCATCATGATCACGGAGGTGTAAACGAGAATCCATCCGGCGTGGAATTCCACGATTCCAGCCATGATACCGGAAATCCACCCGTCTGTACCAATTTCCGTTGTGGCTAATGGGGTCATGATGAGGATGAGCAAGAACATTAGCGGCCTCCCCAAGCTCATGGTGTAAACTCCAAGTCCCACAGCCATCGCTCCGCAAATTAGAATGAATGCTGTTGAATTTCCAGGAAATGTCTGGTCCAACTGCAGAAAGATAAGCAATGCGACAACTGCGGCACCACCAAATCCGAATTCTTTCAGCATGTCCTTGTAGCTGACTCCGGCTGAGACGCGTTCCTGAACCGGGAACTTGCACTTGATCAGCATCACTAAATAGATCAGCGCCGGAATAATGATGATTCCCAGTTTGAGACCCCAATCGGCACCCCCCATCATGATGGTGATGATACCAGCAATTACCAGTCCGCCGGGCCAGCCAGCGTGAAGAATATTCAGCCACTTGGTCTTATCCTTGTCAAAGATTGTTGCAACGACAGGATTGATGAAGGCCTCAACTGTACCGTTTCCTAAGGCGAGAATCAGTCCGCCCCAGAAGAGCAAATCCTTAGCAAGCTGTGGGTTGTCCGCTGCGACAGAGAGGCCGGTGATGCCCATAATGGCCCAGATTATCTGACAGACTGCGGCAAATATCATCGAGAATTTGTAGCCAACCTTGTCAATTATAAGGCTGAAGCCGATTATGCTTATAGCAAAAGGCCAGATCTGAATGCCCTTGAATATACCCACTTCGGCATCGTCGAGGCCTAACAAATCGGAGGTGATCGTTGGATCATCGAGAAGAAACATTCTCGTAATGAATCCGAAAGAGGTTGTGATCAGTGCGATGAAGCAGCCCCAGAAGAGCTTCATGTCGGGGGCGGAGTTTCCTTGATTGGTATCACTCATGTCGATGCAGGTTGGGTTGTTTATTAGGGAAACCTCAGACGGAGGCACAATTCAGTAATAATCGCTAAAAGGATGCAGAATTGTGGTTGTTTGGCAAGCGGAAAGGGGAGTCCTTTCCATTTGCCTCTTTTAAAATTCCATGGACTTGCAGAGCAGTTTCTTCAATGTGTCCTTCATTGACATACTTCAGGTATTCTGTTCTTTTGATTAACTTTTATATGAACCCCTACTTGCGAAGTTTAATGTCCTTAATTACTCGGGCATCCGCAGGCTGCTAAGAAGAATGTTAAATCGATTAACCGTTTGGGGCTTTCCTGCCTTCATTGTACTATCAGTTTGCGCGGGCGTGTACGTGAAAGCCGCCGATTGGAGTGTCGATATTAACGGTGATCCTGCGGCAGAGGATTCATTTTTAGGTTTGGAAGAAGCCTTGGCCAGTGAAAAGGTATCCAATGGCGACACATTGAATCTGGCACCGGGAACTTACCTCCACTCTGATGAGCTACAGGTCGCCAAATCAGTAAAAATTCAAGGGGACGGCACCGGGGAGGTTATTCTCAAGCGGACGGGGCAACCTAAAAAGGTCTCCAAGACCAGTGCAAATACAATTTGGTATGATCCTGACAAATACGGCTACTCAATCCGTGTGACTTCTTCAGGTGTTACATTCAAAGACGTGACAATCGGAGGTTGGGAGACAGAGCGGTCCAGTTTCGGTTGGGTATTGGGAGTGGGCGCATCCAATTTAAAACTGGAAGAGGTTACTTTCCCCGGGATGAACGTCCGCAGTGCCATTGTCATTTATTCAGAGGTCAGCGGTCTAACGATTCAGGGCTGCATTTTCTCAGGCGGATACTATGAATCCGTCCTGCGCGGAGGAGCGACAAACCTTCTTGTTGAGAATAATACATTCGAGCAGCGTCATTGGTATGGAGGCTCAATTCATTTTGATGATCGTTACCCTGTCAGCGGAAAGATACGTCATAATTTTTTCATTTTTACTCCCGGTTCCACGAAGTCCACCGGTGATTTCAATCAATCCGGATTGGGTTTTGATGCCATTGGTATCTTCAGCTCAAAATTGCCTGCCGAGCTGCTTATCCAATTCAATACCTTCGCCTGGGAGAGTGTGGATGCAATCAATGATTATGATAACCGTGCACAAACTGCGGCAATCCATGTAAAGGAGTTCCCTGAACTCAACGGTGGCAACCTTAACATCAAGGACAACATTTTCTATGGATATCAGACTGTTGAAAAGGATGACGACCATAAAAAGGCTCCCTTGCTTAACGTGCCCGGCAAGCATGGAGGGGCTCTTGACTTTGATGGAGAAGATGATTTTGCCACCTTCGCCCACCCTGACTTGAATATTGGATCAGAAGGCACACTTGCATTCTGGGTCTACCTATATGACACAAGCAAACGCAACACACTCCTACTTGGTCCCCAAGGAGAAGGCTTTGCTGCACGAAATGAACGCACTGCCAACGACAAGGCTTTTGAATTTCAGCTTAACGATGAAGGGAAAGCATTTTTCTACCCCAACTATAGCGACCATATCTCAGGTGGCGAAGCTCTTGTATTGAGCGACACCTCAATAGAGGTTCCTGAAGAGTGGCATCACCTTGCCTTTACTTGGGACAAGACAGCAGTTAACGGCGGGGAGGGACGTATCTATCTGGATGGGTTTGAGGTTGAGTACAAAATCAGTTCTACACTCGATGATGAGGGCAACCCAAGATATCGCTACGATTCTGATCTTTCTGAAAAGTGGCTGAATGCAGCCATCACCGCTAACGGTCTTTTTTATCTGGGACGTGACCCCAAGGATGCGGAAGCAGGCAATCCTGACAAAAATCGCTACCTATATGGGCGTGTAGATGATCTCGCGATTTTCAATGATGCACTCAATATTGGAGAACTGGGCCTCATCCGTCAGGACACCGTGGAATCTCATCTTGCTACATTTGGGGATCGGGTGGCCGCTTATTGGCCTCTGGATGAAGTTTCAGGTTATGACCTTGTTGATTCTACTGGCAAAGTCACACTTAAGCTTGGTCGGGGCTGGCAGGGGCACGCCCTTATTGTTCCTGCTACTACCAAGGTTAGCAACAATCTATTTTTCCAGAACGATGTAAATACGCCTCATGTTCTCCTTGAGGACAATTTGCTGGGTGACCCGCTTTTTAAAAAATCCGAGGGTGGCGCTCTTGCAAAGTATGCCCTACAGGACGGCTCTCCGGCTGCACGGTCCGCGTCGGATGGTAATTCCAATATAGGAGCTCGTCAGCCAGATCCCCAGACTGTCACTTTTGTGGTCGAGAACCAACCATTTGATGACAAGCTTTACGGAGATACCGTTGATCTGATTTCCACGGCTTCCTCTGGCTTGAGCGTTCAATTTGAAGTGGTTGATAATAAAAGCGATGGAAGTGGAACCCTAGATGGTAATCAACTAACCATTACTGGCGCTGGTAAGATCACGCTCAAAGCCACACAATCGGGCAATGCCAACTTTCTAACCGCTGATCCTGTGGAGATCGAGTTCTCTGCCGGAAAGGCTCCATTGACTGTGACGGCCAATGACGCTCTACGTGCCAAAGAAGGAGCCAACCCTGCCTTCACGCTTTCTTATTCTGGTTTCCTGTTTAATGACACACCTTCTGTTATCGACACCATTCCTTCTGCGACTACCACTGCCGGTGCTGGGTCTGCTTCCGGGGACTATCCCATAACGCCCCAAGGAGGCAGTGATGATAATTATCAATTTCAGTTCATTGATGGCACCCTTACAATCAACGATTTGCTTTCACAGACGGTTACTTTCCCTGAAGTCTTGGATATTCCTTATGGTGAAGCTGTTGAGTTAACAGCAACTGCAGATTCCGGCCTTGCTGTTTCCTACGAAATTCTAGTCGACCAGAGTACTGGCCAAGGTAACTTGCAAGCGGAGAATCTCACGGTTACTCGTGTTGGAGAAATCACGGTTCGTGCAACACAAAAAGGAAACCCAGACTATAATCCTGCTGCTCCGGTAGATCGAACATTCAGCGTGATCAAACGTAGCTTGAAGGTTACTGCGCTTGACACCACTCGGCCCTACGCTGAGGCCAATCCTGGATTTGGATGGATTGTCAACCAGGGAGATGAAGGCACTGCAGGCGAGATGGATTCTGTAGGAGTTGCCGTTGGCCGTTCTGGTGATCTCTATTGGACAGGTACCTTTAACGGGCAGCTTGATTTAGGAGGTGACACTTTCCAGTCCATAGGGACTCCTGACATGTACCTTACTCGATATACTTCCAGTGGTTCTCTCGAGTGGGCCCGACATGCCGGTAAGGGTATTGTTGATGGCAATGGAGCTGTCTTTCCTTCCACAATTGCATCTGATGTTAACGGGAATGTCTATGTCGTTGGGACTTTCAAGGGAAAGGTTGAGTTAGGTGGGCAGTCTTTCGAGAGTAAATCTACCCAGGACGTATTTTTACTCAAGTACAGCGAGACCGGTAGTTTTCTTTGGGCGTCCCAATCTTCTGGCATCAATGAGGTTGACCAACTTAGCGCCGGTGGTGTTGCGGTCGATACTGTGGGCAATGTTTATGTCCTTGGCGAATTCAAGGGTAGTATTGATTTTGGAGGGGAGACTGCCTTGGCCAGCGAGTTCGGTACAACCGACCTGTTTCTTGCTCGTTTCAATGTAAATGGAACACCAGACTGGGTTAAGCAGATCGGTGGTTATACTGAAGACTTGGCTGGTGGCGTTGCCTTGGACCCCCAAGGCCAGCCAGTTATAACCGGCACTTTTCAAGGATCCACAAAACTGGATGCTGCAGTGACACTTTACAGTTCAGCAAGTCGTGAAATGTTTGTCTCCAAGTATGATACCACAGGTGGACTTATTTGGTTTCAACAAGCCGGAGGCGGAGCAATTTCCACCTTGGAGGTTTCTGATATCGTCATCGGACCCAATGGGAGTTCAGGCGTAACAGGATCCTTTACCAACGATCTTATTTTTGGAGGGCAAACGCATGTCTCTTCTGGAGGTGCAGACGCATTTTATGCTATTTTTGATGCCACGGGTGATCTGGTATCTGCTGATACCTTTGGGGGTGTAGGCGAAGATTCTGGACACGCAATTGTCAAGGGCACTGGAGGCGCCACCTATGTTGCAGGTAATTTTCAGCAGTCATTGGTTTTTCCGGGTAATGAGGGTGCAGATTTAGTTGCTCAAGGTATAGGAGATGTGTTTGCCGTGAAATTTGATGCCACTGGGGAAGCCCTCTGGTCTCGACAGATTTTCGGTGCTGGTGACAATCGGATTGCGGATCTTGCCATTGACGCCAACGGCCATAATTACCTAGCAGGTTCTTTTCAGGATGAGATTTCTGTAGACCGTCTAGCTTCTACAGCCAAAGGGCCGCGCGATGCCTTTCTTGTGCAACTCAAGCGAGATATACCAACCCTGCCACTCCAGTATGAAGGCTTCCTTGAGGGTGAGAATGTGGATGTATTGGATGAATTACCATTGGCAACCGTCGCTGTTTCGCCAGAAGATGGGGCTGGAAGTGAGTTCCCCATCACCATTGTTGGTGGAAATGATGACAACTATGATTTTGAGTTTACAACCGGTGTTTTCACCGTTGTTAAAGCCGAGCAGTCGATTAACTTCTATCAGGACTTCTCCAATGTGCTTTACAAGGATGTGATCAACTTGACCGCAGTGGCGACTTCTGGTCTGGAAGTCTCCTACAAGGTTGTTACCGGTCAGGACATTGTCTTTATGCCCGATGCCAATACCCTACAAATTGAGGGTGTGGGCCCGGTTCGTATTCAGGCGGACCAACCGGGTAATGAAAATTACCTGCCCGCCAAGTCGGTTAATCGTGAGATCAAGGTGCCGCAGGCCAAGCAACTTATAACATGGGAACAGGATTATGAGGGTAGGACTTATGGCGATACATTTGAATTAACTGCGGTTACTGATTCAGGCCTTCCATTGACATTTACCGTAACGCAAGGGACCGCAACATTTGAAGGTAATCGCATAACACTTACCGGGGCTGGCAGTTACTCTATTCAAGCCACTCAAGCAGGGACATTTATTTACGAACCTGCAGCAACCGTCGAACATACTTTTGAGGTTGCCAAGGCCAAGTTGAGTGTACGCCCAAATGATGCTGTTCGCCGAATAGGAGAGTCCGACCCCTCCTTTGCCCTGACCTATACCGGTTTTCGCTTGGCCGATGATGTTACCGTACTTGATGCTGAGCCTATTGCCTACACCGATACGAATGCGGCAACCATCCCAGGAAACTATGATATTCTTCTAAAGAATGGATCTGATGACAATTATACCTACGAGTTTATTACCGGGGTAATGACCGTTACCGAACTTCAGACGCAGATTCTGTATTTTGATCAGGATTTTTCAGGCCTTACTTACGGTGATTCTGTTGAACTTACTGCCTTCAGTGACTCAGGTCTCACTGTGCAATACGAGGTTGAGGGTGGAGAGGCTAGTCTAGATAGCACACTACTTTACCTTGCCGCTGCTGGCGAGGTCACTATTCGTGCCACTCAAATCGGAAATGAAAAGTACTATCCTGCGGCTGAAGTTGTACGAAAAATTGCTGTGGGTAAACGCCCTCTGAAAATCTATGCAACATCCAAGAGCAAGAGAGAAGGCGATGTGAATCCGCCATTTACTTTTACTTATTCGGGTTTTGTTCGTGGAGACATCGAGGTTGCCATTGACGCCTTGCCTCGGGCGACAACTCCCGCCACTGAGTCAAGTACATCAGGGGAGTACCCAATCGAGGTGGACGGTGGCTTTGATGACAACTATCGACTGCTTTTAAATAACGGTATTCTTACGGTTCTTGATGCAAACAAACTAGATCAGTCCGTAGAGTTCACCCAAGATCTAACATCTCTACGTTATGGTTCCGAGCTGACGTTAGAGGCCACTGCCAGTTCTGAATTGGAAGTATTCTTTCAGGTGGTTTCCGGTAAGGATGTGGCAAGGGTACAAGGTGATAAATTAACGATTGTCGGGGTTGGTGAAGTTATACTTAGAGCGACCCAACCAGGCAATGACGTATATAATCCAGCTCTAAATGTTGATCAAATTTTTGAAATTCCAGCAATGCCTCAGACAACAGCTTGGATTCAGAATCTTCCCCAGTTAGTTTACGGCGGACAAGTACAGCTGGAGGGAACGACGAGTTCAGGGTTGCCTATCCAGTTTCGGGTTACCGCGGGTGAGGCAACGATCGACAATAATGCATTGGTACCTCTACAAGTTGGTGAGCTTACCATCGAGGCGTATCAATCCGGTGATAAAATCTTCCTTCCATCCAATACAGTTATCAAGACGTTTGTTGTTGGAAAAGCAACATTGACTGCTCGTGCGGGTACTGTTGTGCGCAAACTTTTTTTACCAAACCCTGAACTCCCCCTTTATTTTGATGGATTCCGGTTGGGTGATACCGTGGAGAATCTTGATAAGGTTCCAGAGACCTACACAACTGCCAACCCAGGAACCCCTGCAGGTATTTACAATATCTTTGTTCGTCCAGGTGAATCTTTGAATTATGATATCTCCTATGAAGAGGGTAACCTAACTATTAATTCTGGAGACAAGCAGCCACAGGAAATCTCCTTCAAGCAGAAGCTTGATGGACTGCAGGTCGGTGATATTGTTTCTTTAACAGCGAAGGCTACTTCCACGCTGGATGTGGAGTACCAAATTATGACCGGTCGCAGTGTCATTGACTGGCAGGGCGTGGGCCAATTCAAGATAATTGGTCCTGGACCCGTAATTATTGAGGTGACTCAACCTGGTAATCTAGAGTTTGAAGCCGCTGTACCCTTGGTCAAAGGCTTTGAAGTGCCAAAGGTGCCGCAAAGCATTTTTTGGGAACAGGAACTTCAAAATTTGACCTACGGCGACACTGCCACGCTCGAGGCAGGGGCTTCTTCTGCCTTGCCTATTCGGTATGCCGTCAAGGAGGGCCAGGCCAAGGTTGATGGCAACCAAGTCACTTTTACCGGGGCAGGAAAGGTAACCATTCAGGCGCTTCAGAATGGAGACTCAATCCATGAAGCTGCAGAGCCAGTGGAAAGAAGCTTCCAGATTCGTCCTGCAATTCTTCTGGCTTGGCCCATGGATGTTTCTCGCGAATTTGGAAAAGATAATCCTCGTTTCAAGATTCTTTATGATGGTTTCCTTTTTGGAGATGATGAGAGTTTGCTTGAACGCATTCCACGTGCAGAGACTCCGGCCAACATTGATAGTGAACTTGGCATTTACCCGGTGAATCTTTCCGGGGGACTCTCAAAGAATTATAGGTTTAAATATCTTGAAGGTACTTTATACGTTGTTGAAGCGGGCAAGAAAACCCAGTGGATTTATTTTGAGCAGAATCTTGATGGATTTGACCCGCAGGACTTTGTCCGGTTGCAAGCTCGTACAACCTCAGGCCTTCCGGTCTCCTATGAAATTCTTGAAGGGCGACATCTGGTAAATCTGCCAGAGCCAAACGTATTGGAATTTCTCGAGATCGGTTCGATCATGATACGTGCTGTGCAATTTGGAGATGAGGTATTCACTCCAGCACCTTCTGTCACTAGGACATTTTCAATCGATGGGTTTTCCCAAGAAATTTTCTGGGACCAAGACTTCTCACAAGTCAAGTATGGAGATACTATTGAGCTCTCAGCTATTGCTTCTTCTGGAAATGAATTGGAGTACAGCCTTCTTCAAGGAAATGCTTCATTGGCAGGGAATCGGATAACTTTTCTTGAGGCGTCACAAGATATTCTCCTACAGGCGAGGCAGACCGGTGACTCTCAATTCAGACGCGCGCTACCTGTCCTGCAAAAATTTCGAGTAAATAAGGCTCCGCTCAAAGTCTATGCCAAGGACGTAAGCCTAAAGGCCACAGCAACCAAGATGCCCAAGCTGTCTTTTGCCTATGAAGGCCTTATGCTGGGGGACAGGAAGGGGGCCATAGAGGTATCGCCTGATATTCGTACCACTGCTGTTCTAGATAGTCCCCCCGGTCAGTATCCTATTCTCCTTTCGGGTGGGTCGGCCTCAAACTACGAGTTTCAATTTTACTCCGGCACACTCACAAAGCAGGCTGAAGGAAAAAGAACCCAGAAGATTTCTTTCAAGCAGGATTTCACCGCAGTTCTGCCAGGGGATACGGTTCAATTAATGGCTTCAGCATCATCGAAGTTAACCGTGTCCTACGAGCTTTTGGACGGTGAGAAAGTTGTGGAACTGACTGACTCAACACTCGGGATTCTTACTGCTGGAGAATTTACGGTGCGAGCTTTCCAAAATGGAAATACGGAATATAATCCTGCCATGGAAACACGGGTTATCACGATTGAACGGTTTACCCAGGAAATTACTTGGCGACAGAGTTTTACGGGTGCCGCATATGGGGATTTGATAACTCTTGTCGCGGAAGCCAGCTCAGGACTGGATATCACCTATCAGATAACGGATGGCTCTGCGGAGGTTTCCGGGAATGCGCTAACCGTGACCCGCCCCGGTACTATCACTGTGGTTGCCCGTCAGCTTGGAGATGCTCTTTTCCATCCATCCCTTGAAGTTGTACAGACCTTTGTTGCCAGCAAGGCTTCTCTACTTTGTTTCGCAGACGGAAAAGCAGGCATCGTTGGGCAAGCTATTCCGGAACTCACTGTGAGCTTTGAGGGCTTCCGTTTACAGGATGAACAATCCGTTATAGACATTTCTCCATCTGCTTACACTCAAGCAACATCAGAGAGCCCAGCAGACACATATCCAATCAAACTCAACAAAGGGTATTCCGAACTCTATGAAATCAAGTACCAAGATGGTTTCCTTGTTCTTGAGGAAAGCGATAATCCACCGCAAGTTCTTGTCTGGACACAGTTATTTGACGGATTGGTCTATGGTGACAAGGTATGGTTGGAAGGTTTCAACGAGACCGTCCCTGGGAATATTCGCTACCTCGTACTTAATAATGGAGCTGCTAGTATCGACACCATAGGCTTTCTTTCCCTTGAAGGTGTGGGAGAGATTCAGGTTGCTGCTCTTGCTGGTCCAGATGCGCTACATAATTCTGCTCCACCAATTGTTCGTACCATAAAGGTCGGGAAGCGTCCTCTTAAGGCCATTGCACAAAGTGCCAGTCGACTCCCTGGAGCGATTAACCCAAATTTCAGGATCGTTTACGAAAACCTTGCAGAATGGGATAAGCTACGCCTAATCGAGGATGTGCTAGACGAGCGGCCTTTTACATTCTGTGAAGCTGCTCCGGAGGCTCCTGAAGGCACATACCCCATTTATATCGAGGGAGGCTATGATGATCAATATACTTTCCAATATGCTAGTGGAATCCTTACCATCCGGGATTGGGCAGATCTTTGGGCTGCCTATGAACCAGATGAGACTGGATGGAAGATAATCCCTTGGTTCGGCCGAATCTATGATTTCGGCGATAAATGGATATATCATGAGCAGCATGGCTATCTTTATGGCCTTGGTTTCGATGAGACAGACATCTGGTTTTATGATTACGACATGGGTTGGGTTTGGACGGGAAGCAACACTTATCCACAAATCTACAGAGCAGATCCTGGGGTCTGGTACTACTATATTCTTGATACGGATGATCCTCGCTGGTTCCATGATTATTCAAACGGCCAGTGGACCGTACTTCACTATGAGGATGCAGATAATGATGGCATGATGGACATCTGGGAAATCCGCACTTTTGGTGATATGAATCGAAATGGTGTACGTGATTATGATCGTGATGACCTGAATGACCTCAAAGAATATGAGATGGGTACTCAAGGGAATCATCCTGATACAGATGGGGATGGCTTTACTGACGGGTGGGAGGCAGAAAGTGGCTATGATCCTACAGACCCTCAATCCCCCGATGACCTTCTGGACTTTTCTACTAACCCACTACCCCCCCAATAAGGGGAGGTGCTATTCTTCTTGATTCAAAAGAAGTCTCACATAATCTTCACGCCGATGAAATTCCTGTCATTAGGGCTCATCCCTTTTATTCTTTGCTTATCCATCTATGCGCAAGGTGAGGGTTCTTTTCGTTCTTTCACTGATGTGGAAGGTCGAGAAATTCAAGCGCGTATACACAATACAGATGGGCAAAATGTGATGCTGGAATTACAGGATGGCCAAGGATACATGACCACGGTCGACGTCTTTTCTATAGATGATCAGGACTATATCCAAAAATGGAGACCTAAACCACCAGAGGTGGCCGCCGGCCCTGAAATAGATGAATCTGAGGTGGAGATTCGTGATGGTCTTTACTATAAAATCGGGGAACAAAACCCGCATACGGGTGTTCTTGCTGCAAAATTTATAGATGATACATACAAAGCTCAATTTGGATTGAATTATGGTCTCCAACATGGTCCATCAACGATCTGGTATGATACTGGCAATAAAATGACCAAAGCTTTTTTTATGGAAGGTATACAGCATGGCCTTACTCTTTTTTGGTACGAGACCGGAGCAAAAAAAAGCGAGAGTGCCTACGAAAATGGAAGACAGCATGGTATAACGACTTTCTGGTACAAGAATGGCCAGAAGCGTACCGAGGGACTGTGGAATCGTGGTCAGCGGGAGTTGACCCATACCAAGTGGTATGAAAATGGTGTGAAAATGTCAGAAATTGAGTACTCGGGTGGTCAACCCCATGGTCAAGGTTCTGCTTGGTATGACAATGACCAGAGCAAAATGAAGGGTACCTGGAAGAGGGGCTACAAAGATGGCTTGTACACTGAATGGCACGAAAATGGCCAAAAGAAGATGGAGGTCACCTATGTGGATGGAGTGGTTGAGGGGAAACCTCGTTACTGGAATGACAAAGGGAAGAAACTTCGAAAAAAGCCTGCCGATAACCTAGTATCTTCCTCCAATGATTCAGATACACAAAAGCCACAACCTAAGAGCAGTGGACCGGTCCTTGTTTCAGCCAAGGGAGCCGATAATTATTTTATACGTTACTTTGGGATGATTAGCATTCCAAAGGACATGGTCGGCCCAATTTCCTCTAGCAACAAATCATTTGATCAAGAACTTGAATTCGCTAATGGGTTTTCCATTGGCGCGGCATGGGGACGTAATTTTGGCATTTATCGTGCAGAGCTTGAAGGAAGCTACTCCTCATACCAGCTAGAAAACTACACCCTCCGTGACTCGAAAATTCGCTTCCAGAAACCTGCTGGAGGAAATCTCCTCTTCTACTCATTAATGCTGAATAACTTACTTGATTTTGAACTTACACCGACAGTGGGAATTTTTGGAGGTGCAGGCATTGGCTTGACGCATTCCAATATTAAATACAGCCCTGACATCGACTTGCATTCTGAAAATGGTTTTACTTTTGCTTACCAGTTCCTGACTGGAATGAGATATAATGTTTCCGGTCCACATAATTTGACCGGAGGGTACAAATATTTCTCATCCAGCGATGTCGGTCCTTTTGATGGATCCCAATTCCACAATTTCGAATTCGGCTATCGTCTCGACCTTTAGGTGACCTAAATATTTCCGGCTCATTCTAAATATGAAAAGTCATCCTTCACTCATTTTTTTCGCCATCTCTTTTCTCTTCTCTGCCATGACGGAATATGCTGCGACCAATGAACCATCTCCTCATCGTGCCCTTCAGCATGTTGTCTCGTTTAAGTTCAAGGAAGGTACTTCTACCGTACAGATCGAGCAGATAGAAAAGGCATTTGTTGCCCTTAAGGATAAGATTTCAGAAATTGTAAAATTGGAATGGGGAACGAATAATAGTCCAGAGGAACTCAACAAGGGTTTTACCCATTGTTTCATTGTAACCTTTAAGGATGAAAAGAGTAGATCTGTCTACCTTCCGCATCCTGAGCACAAAGCTTTTGTCAAAATTCTAAAGCCTGTCCTCGATGATGTCTTTGTTATTGATTTCTGGACGGAATGAGCTCGTTTTGGCTTCACATTCACAGTTTATCTAACAGACTGAATCTTCTGTTGCGTAATTTATCATAAACAATTTCCAATACCGTAGAAACTACAAAGCATTTGCCATCAACTGCACTGTTTGCGCAGGATGGTAAAATGCTATGGAATAGTTTACAGATCAGTCCTTTCGCACTGATTGTATTGCTGATCTCAGTATTTTTTGGGTGTAGTGTACAGCCTATCACCCTTGAAGATTTAGAGGAAATCGATGGTCGTTTTCATCTGCGTAAATCGGGAAACCCTTACACGGGTAAAGTGGTTGCCTTTCATGCTCATGCTCAAAAGCGTTGGGAACGTGCTTTTTCTGATGGCCTTCCAGATGGACTTGAGGTCGCTTGGGACCTGAAAGGCAAGGTTGTGCATGAGGTTTTATGGCAAAACGGTAAACTTCGTGAATGGTTGGGGCGTGATCAATTATTTGAAGATTGGTTTGTTCATAATAAGGCTGGTGAACTAGTTGATACTCGGACTCATCGTCCGTTTACGGGCAAGATCACTTGGTTAAATAGTATCGGTAAGAATACTGCAGAATTTTTTTATCATTTGGGTTTGCAGGATGGACCGTTTGTGCGATGGCATGCTAATGGTCAGGAATCTTGCAGGGGGATTGTGCAGGATGGAAATAGTTTACTGACAGATGCGTGGGACCTTGAGGGCAACCCGACATTGGTAAATGGATCAGGCTGGCTTCTTCTTTTCTTTTCAGATGGCACAGAGAGGGAGGTGATCCCTTATGAACAAGGCGTTCTGGAAGGACAAAAGGCTTGCTGGCACTCCAACGGGCAAAAAAAAAGTGAAATAATTTTCATCGAGGGTATAAAACATGGGCTAGAAAAGGAATGGCATGAAAATGGCAATATCCGTTGGGAGCGTAACTGGCAGGAAGGAGAATTGCATGGTGTTGACACTTGGTGGTCTGCAGAGGGACAGATTTTAAGTCGGAGCTATTATGAATATGGTAAACCGGTGGTGAAGGATTGACACATCAGGCTTTTTTTAAAAACTGCCCTCCATCTTTTAGGTGACGGGACGTAGCTCAGCCTGGTAGAGCGCCGGCTTTGGGAGCCGGATGTCGCAGGTTCGAATCCTGTCGTCCCGACCATTTTTCATCTCCGGTAAGTTTTTCTTGGATTTAAGCAGGTCAAGCCGTCAGTCTCTAATTCTATGGATAAGAAGGATATTGCTGATGTTCTTGATTTGATCGGGACCATGCTGGAAATAAAAGGAGAAAATCCTTTCAAAGTACGCGCATATTTCTCTGGTGCTCGGACTTTGTTATCTCTAGAAGAAAATCTTGGTACTGTTATCTTGGAAGGACGTCTTTCTGAGGTAAAAGGTATCGGCAAGGCTTTGACTGAAAAGATAGAGACTTTGTTTAATACCGGCGAATTAGAATTTTTTACAAAGCTCAAGGCCTCTGTGCCCAAAGGTCTTTTGGATTTGCTTGAAATTCCTGGACTGGGAGGAAAGAAGATTAAAGTGCTCCATGATGAGTTGGCTATTGACTCCATTGATTCACTTACTGAGGCCTGTAGAGAAGATCGGGTCGCACAGCTCAAGGGATTTGGCCAAAAAACACAGGAAAATATTATCTCAGGCATTAAGAATCGTGAAGCCTATTCCGCTCGGCACCTTTGGTGGGATGCGCGTAAAGTGGTGAAACGAATACTGCCTGCGATTCGAGCGTTAAGTCAGGTACAACGAGCAGAAGTAGCGGGTAGTTTCCGGCGTGGCATGGAAACTGTAGGAGATTTGGACTTCCTCGTTGCTTCGTCTACGCCTGCCCCGATCATGGATTGGTTCATTTCAATGGAGGGAATTGTTGAGGTCACAGCAAATGGGGAGACAAAGTCCAGCGTGCGGTTAGAGGGTGGAATGCAAGCTGATTTACGCGTTGTTCCTGAAGAGCAGTTTTTCTTTGCACTGCATCATTTTACAGGCTCCAAGAATCATAATGTACAAATGAGACAACGCGCCCTTTCCCTTGGTCTAAGTCTCAGTGAATGGGGTCTTCGACCTGAGGAGGAAAAGGATTCTTCCCGGAAGGCAGGAACCATCGTTGCCAATAGTGAAGCGGATATCTTTGAGGCTTTGGGCCTCTCTTTTGTGCCCCCAGCACTTCGTGAGGGTAATGGAGAGGTTGATTCCGCTGAAACTGGCTTGATTCCGAAGCTAGTGGAGCTTGATAATCTTCGTGGCTGTTTTCATAACCATACCACGATGTCTGACGGGAGAAATACCCTTGAGGAAATGGCAGCAGCAGCAGAAGCACTCAATTGGGAATACCTTGGTATCGCCGACCATTCCAAGTCCAGCTTTCAAGCTAATGGGCTTGATGAGGAAAAACTCGCACGCCAAGTGAGTGCAATCCATCAACTAAACGCGAGTAAGGAATTTAAACTTCACATTTTCACTGGATCTGAGGTGGATATCCTTGCCGGTGGTCGGTTAGATTTTGATGATTCTATCTTGGCTACCTTGGATTATGTCGTTGCTTCGGTGCACGCAGGACTTACACAGGATGAGGCCACGATGACCTCGCGCATTATCGCTGCACTTGAACACCCTTTCGTCACGATGCTTGGCCATATCAGCGGCCGGCTACTTTTACGACGAGAAGCCAGCCAGATGAATATACAAAAAATTATTGATGCAGCCATTGCCAATGGGAAAATTATTGAGTTGAACGCAAATCCTATTCGTTTGGATATGGATTGGCGACACTGGCGTCGTGCTGCTGAGCGCGGACTGATTTGCTCCATAAACCCTGATGCCCACAGTGTTGATCACTTTGATTTTCAAGCAGCGGGAATAAACATAGCAAGAAAAGGTTGGCTTACTGCTGACAACATCCTGAACACGCGTAGCCTTGACAGTATTTGCGAGTTCCTTCAATCCAGACATAACTGACTTGGATCGATTGGTCCGGCTTTATATATATTTTCCAACCCATGCATATTCTCGTTACTGGCGGTGCCGGATTTATTGGAAGCCAATTGGTTGATCGACTTCTTTATGAAGGGAATCGTGTTACCATTATTGACAATCTGGATCCGTTTTATGAACCGGGCATGAAACACCGGAATCTGGCAGATGCCAATCATCATGCTGGATTTCGCTGGCTGGAGAGGGATATCTGCGATGCTGATTGTGTCGCTGATGTCGATGGCCCAGTCGACATTATTGTACATATTGCGGCAAAGGCAGGGGTTCGACCTTCAATTGAAAATCCAGGGGGCTATTATGAGACCAATGTCAAGGGCACCCTTCATTTACTGGAATTTGCCAGGAAAAAGGGTGTGGAGCAGTTTGTTTTTGCATCTTCTTCCTCAGTATACGGAGTTAATACAAAAGTTCCTTGGTCAGAAACAGATGAAGGCCTTTTGCCAATCAGTCCATATGCCTCTACCAAGTTAGCGGGTGAAGGGCTTGGACATGTCTATTCCAAACTTTATGGCATTCGGTTTCTTGCCTTACGTTTCTTTACAGTGTATGGCCCTCGTCAGAGACCAGATCTGGCTATACACAAGTTTGCGCTTAAAATCCTTGCTGGTGAGCCAATTCCTTTTTTTGGAGATGGATCAACGCGGAGGGACTATACTTTCGTTCGGGATATTGTTGCTGGTATTCGTGCTGCGATGGATTATCGTGATACAGACTTTGAGGTTATTAATCTAGGTAATAATCATACTGTAAGTCTCATCGAGATGGTGCAATCTCTGGAGTCTGCCCTTGGGGCAAAGGCTATTCTCAATCAGCAACCAAATCAACCGGGAGATGTTCCACAGACTTGGGCAGATGTCTCCAAGGCCGCAAAACTTTTGGGTTATTCCCCCTCAACTTCTTTTGAAGAAGGTATCCACGAATTTACTACTTGGATAAAAGAGAAGAAAAGTCATTGAAATCGGCATTGTGTAGTTTCTTTTAGTGATAATTCTTTATTTAAGAACCCCCATTCTCTTTGCCGAGGCATAAGGAATCTATTCACAACCCCGTATATATAGTGCAGTTCTTTCATTCACTAAGACCAATATTCGCTGACAGGATTCGGAAAGTTCAAAATACCAGCCTGATGTTAGTATGTCATAATTCTACTGTATAGCCAGAATGCTCTATAGGATAAAAATCTCGTGTGGCTAAACTCTGCGATTATGCCAAATTTTATTTAACGAGAATTTTATGTGAACAAAGCTTTCATATTGAACCAATTTGGGGTTAAAGTGTCCAAACAGAGGACATTGCATTTGTAGATTTATAGAAGATCATGGCGAATTATTTGGAAACAGGTCTCAAGGTAATTGAGTTAGAAATTACTGCACTTCAAGGGATGTCTGCCCGTCTGGGTAAGGAATTTTCAGATGCGGTCGAGGTGCTTCTGGATTGCAGGACCAAGGTTGTCGTTACAGGGTTGGGTAAATCGGGCCATATTGCGCGCAAAATTGCCTCTACATTTTGCAGTACAGGGACTCCTGCAGTATTCCTGCATGCGAGTGAGGCGGGTCATGGTGATCTGGGTATATATTCTCCCGGCGATCCGGTTATTGTTATCTCAAAAAGTGCGAGTACGTCGGAGCTCGTTGATGTTGCACCGGTGTTACGGCAAAAAGGCTCCAAGTTGATCGGGATTCTTGGGCGACCTCAAGGGCCTTTAGCGGAGGCATCAGATATCGTTCTTGATATATCCGTACCCCGCGAGGCTGACCCGTTGGGTATTGTGCCGACTTCCAGTACAATGATGACGCTTGCCATGGGAGATGCATTGGCTGGGGCCTTGATGGAAGGTCGGGGAATCACCGAAAAGGACTTTGCGAAAAACCATCCAGCAGGGCAGTTGGGCAGAAATTTACTTCTAAGGGTCGATGATGTAATGCACCCACTACAAAATACTGCAGTTGTCCAACAGGATGCTTCTCTTAAGGAAGTGGTTATTGCGATGACACAACATCCATTAGGAGCTGCTTTGGTTATGAACGGGAAGGATCAACTCCGTGGAATCATCACAGATGGTGACTTACGTCGTGCTTTGGCTGGTGACGAAGACATTCGTGAGTTGAATGCGAAGCGCCTCATGACTGCAGACCCGATTTGTATTCAGCCTATGGCCTTGTTACAACAGGCCGTCAAGATGATGGAGGACCGCCCCTCCCAGATTGCGGTTTTGCCTGTTTCTGAAGAGGGTACCGGAATTCCCATTGGTCTGTTACGGCTTCATGATGTCTATCAGCCATCCCAGCATTGATTTTTAATAAAATCTCAGAATCCCACACATTTTATGGATTACCCGCCATGTTTCTCCTTAGTCTCTATTTGGTGATAAGAGTTTTCTAAAAAATAATGAGCCATGATATGAAATCCCGGCGGAAAGAGTTCCAAAGGAATAAAAGGCTTTATGGTGTGGAAGACAGTTCGCGGCGACGAACTAAGGACCTATCTCCACGCGAGAATTTTATCAGTTGCGTTGCCTGTCTACAGGTCTTCCTATTGGCGTGGAGCCTTGGCTCCATGCATTTGTGGGCCCAATATGTGAATCTTGCTTTGTCAGTGGTTGCCGTTTTCGGCTTCTTCCTTCCAGGCATGCATTCGCTTCGTTGGGATAACCGGATTACAGGAATTCGGATTTTTCCACGTAGTGCCTTGTTTTGGCTGGGACTGATTTTCGTATGTTATGTAGGTGTACAGTGCTTCAATAATTCTTGGAAATATCAACAGTCGACCACTGAAATATGGAGAGTGGATACTGATGCACCGAATGGTCTGGTTCAAGAGACTCGAGAGGGTTGGCAGCTTGTGAAACAGGATCATATTTCCTGGCTGCCTTCCGGTGTAGAAATGCCTTATGGTGAGATGAATAGTGGGTTTAGAACCCTTATCCTCACATTACCCGTCTGGTTGTGGGCCTGTGTTCTCATCAGTGGAATTTCTCATCGCCGGACCCTTCGGTTCATTCTTTGGAGCATGGTGTTAGGAGGAACAAGTATGGCGTTGCTGGGTGCAGTTCAAAGGCTATCCGGTACTGATCAAATCTTCTGGTTTATACCATCATCTAATTCTGCGTTCTTTGGCTCATTTATCTATCCTAATCACGCAGCGGCGTTTCTTTATCTGATACTAGGAGTTGCCATGGGATTAGCTTTCTATCACCATAGTCAAAGTGTTAGAAAACTCCTGCGTTCAGGGCCGCACTATATCCTTATATTTTTTTGGCTGATCTTATTTCTTGGGCTTTTGTTTTCACAATCCAAGGCGGGGCTTGTACTGGGTAGCGGGATTTTTTTGTTGGGTATAGGGATTGCCTTGGTTCGAATGCTGGGGCAGGGAAGTGATTTTCGCCAAGGAATCACCCTCGGCATTCTGTCGGTTCTGGGTTTGGGGTTTGGTATATATGCACTTATTCATTTTGTGAACCTTGGAGAAATCTTTACGGATTTTGAAACCCTGCAGGGTGGTTCAAAATCCCCTACTGTTTTGCAGCGGGTGGATTTACAGAAAGCCACATGGGAGGCTTTCAAAGGAAATAAGTGGTTTGGCACAGGTGCTGGAAGCTTTCGTTATCATTTTCCATTTACGCAACAAAAGTATGTCGGTTTGCGCCCAGGTCATGACTATTTTGAATACGCTCACAGCGATTATTTGCAGTCACTCATGGAATTCGGCTTACTGGGTTGTTTCCCATTATTTCTGTTTTTCTTAACGTTGATAGTCCCTGCGGTTCTTGCGTCCCGTGTTCGTCCGTCCGTATATTTTTCAATGCTTGCCGGCGTCCTTGCCTTTTGCCTACACGCTTGGTGGGATTTTCCTGCGCAATGTCCATCCGTCCTCCTTCTCCTGGTCTTCATTCT
Organism: Opitutia bacterium; assembly: GCA_018668635.1. Classification (GTDB taxonomy): domain Bacteria; phylum Verrucomicrobiota; class Verrucomicrobiia; order Opitutales; family JABJCN01; genus JABJCN01. The sequence continues at coordinate 2,071 of JABJCN010000086.1, read as the reverse complement.
TGTAATCATTGGTCGTTGGGGAACACTTGATGCATCCAAGCAAAGAATTGATAATGAACCTCTTTAAAATACATTAAATTTCCCATGGCAGTTCCCCTTCTTGATTTAAACACTCAGAACCAGTCTCATTCAGATGCCCTAAAGTTAGCTTTTGAAAGGGTTGTTGGTTCGAGCCAATTTATCCTTGGGCATGAGGTCGCATCTTTCGAGAAATTGGTTGCCCAACGTTTGGGTTCGGAGCACGCCATTGGTGTAAGTTCTGGGACAGATGCCTTATTGCTGGCGTTAATGGCCTTGGAGATTGGCCCAGGGGATGAGATTCTATGTCCATCCTATACTTTTTTTGCAACTGCTGGTTGTATCGCTCGACTTGGTGCCATACCTATCTTTATCGATGTTCACGCAGACAGCTTCAACCTTGATGTTGCAGATGCTGCTTCGAAGCTAACCTCCAAAACAAAAGCGATTCTGCCTGTCCATCTTTACGGCCAATCTGCTGACATGGGCGCTATTACAGAGTTAGCCCAAGAGCGTGGACTAAAGGTTGTTGAAGACTGCGCACAATCCATGGGTGCTCGATGGAAGGACGATGAGGTTGGTACGATTGGGGACTTTGGAACCTACAGCTTTTTTCCAACAAAAAATCTTGGAGGTTTTGGGGATGGAGGAATGCTTGTTACCAATGATGTGGATCTTGCAGATAAGGCCCGTGTTCTAAGAGTTCACGGGTCCAAGCCCAAATACTATCACAAGCTTATTGGGGGAAATTTTCGACTTGATGCTCTGCAAGCGGCTCTTCTATCAGTCAAATTGGGTAGTTTAAATGAATTCCTGGAACAGCGCCGTGCCAATGCAGTATACTATCTCAAATCCTTTAAATCCCAACGTCACCAAGATTTACCACTTATCTTGCCAACGGAGATGGAGCATTGCTGGCATACTTGGAACCAGTTCACCATTCGCGTGATGGATGGAAAGCGTGATGCACTTCAGGCACATCTTAAAAAATATGAAATCGCAAGCGAGATCTACTATCCTCTCAGTTTGCATCAGCAGGAATGTTTTCGGGATTTACCAGCAATGCCTTGCCATGTTTCGGAGCGGCTTGCCAAAGAGTGTCTCAGTCTCCCCATCTACCCGGAGTTAAGTCGTAAAATGCAGGATGAGGTAGTCGAGGTAGTAACAGATTTTCTATAATCAGCTGGTTGTTTTCCTTAGCGTGTAATCATCACGAATTGGGGTCAGCTTAAAAAACCACTTCCCAGTGGACGAACAAAGTTCAGTAAACATATTTAGGCGTAATGTATTAACCCTGCTTTGGGGCTCCGGTTTTGCTCAATTATTGGCCATGTTGGCCTTGCCTGTCCTGTCCCGTCTTTACGAGCCATCTGATTTTGGTCTACTTGGAACATACTTGGCGATAATTGGTATTGCAGGCACCCTTTCTGTGTTAAAGTACGATTTGGCTATACCGCTTCCTGAAAAGGATACTGAAGCAGCCTCAGTACTTGTTTTATGTCTTTTTGTTATTTTGGTTTTTACTGGGATCATTAGTTCATTACTATGGCTTTTCCGATACGAACTTGCGGAGTTATTCAGCAGTCCGATGTTGCCTTCTATCATTGGCCTGGTTCCTTTGGGAATTCTTGGTTGGGGAGGTTTTCAGGCCTTGTCTGCCTGGGCGTCCCGCCGCGGGTATTTTACAGGACTTTCCCGTTGTATTGGGGGGCAGGCATTGGTGCAATCTGGAACCCAGACAGCGCTGGGAACAAGTAACCTGACTTTGTTTGGATTGCCCACCGGGAACCTATTGGGGCAATGGGGCGCTTTCCTTGTGTTGGGTGGTTTTATTGCCAAGTTGGACCGTAATTTATTTGCCGGGGTTAGGATCCGTGGAGTTTGGCGTCAAGCTAGGCGGTTCTATCGTTTCCCCGCGGTTTCCTTTTGGTCCGGAATAGTCAATGTGCTCAACCTATACTTGCCATTTCTCCTCTTTGCTGGTTTTTTTGGAGAATTATTCGCTGGCCTTTACCTGCTAGGTTTTCGTGTTTTGCAAATGCCACTCAATTTT